>CAZPOL010000014.1:57301-66778 GCA_964588195.1 uncultured Pirellulaceae bacterium
TCTCGTTCAATTCAGTCTCGTTCAATTCAGTCTCGTTCAATTCAGTCTCGCTTAATCCGACTGCCGAATACCGAATGCCAGAATACGAATACCAACCTGTCGGCCCCTCGATTTGGATTCAGTCGGGTGAGACCTTGCCCGACACTTGCATCACGTGCGGAATGTTTACTGACCAACGCATGAAGTCCAAATACACTCACCGAGTTCAAAAAACGGTGGCCACGGAATCGGGTGGCATGGTTGCCTTGGGTTGCTTGTTGCTTTTATTGGGGCCGATTGGAACGATCGTGAGTGCCCTTCTTTCAGGCGGCGCTGGCAAGACTACGGAAAAAACGGTAACTCAAAAATCCACCATCAAGATTCCGGTTTGTCGTCTATGTGGTGGCCACGAAGTTCCCAGTGCGATCGACGGCAATCCGAATGCGGGACGTTTCCTGTTCGAATCGCATTCAAGATTTATCGAGCAATTGGAATCGCTCCGAACAAAGCAGAAACTGGAAGACGAATCGCAAGCCTGAGCCCGTCTGGCGCCGTTTTGCTTCTCGATTCCAACGATCTCTCTGGCTTGCCTCAAACTTGCACCAACACCAACCCACTTCCTGAAATCCGTCGAATCACTCTCGCCGATTGCTGTCGAGCAAAAAAACTGGGCGAATAAGTCGGCGAATTTTCATGAATCTCGCGTTTTTTTCAAATGCCCAACGCGATCGAACGAAATTCGGCGTAGGCAATATCTTTGAAGATCCGATAATAGAGTCAGTCGCGCAGGCTGGTCGCAACCCGGCAGCCCCGCCTGCGTTTGAAAGAAGATCATGAAATCACTCAAAAAATTCAGCGGAATTTTCCTGTTGGTCCTGATGGCCGCATTAGGGATCGCGCTAATCTATTTGCCCGGGATGGTTGTCAGTCAATACGAAACAGCCAACTCCCTGGGAACGATCTGGGGTGTGCTGTACCTGGTGTTGGTTGGAGTCGGCGCCGTTCTGTTGCTTGGCAGTATCGCGTTGACCGTCTGGCGGTTGTGGGGCCGCAGTCTTGCCAAGAAACGGAAACGAGAACAACAAAACCGAAACCCCAGTCAACTCTCGTACGACCAAATGCAACGTGAGGTCGACGAGAACCTGCAATCGGTGGGCGACCTGGGCGACGAAGCAACTGACTCGCCCGAGATTCAGAGCGAACTGAATCCGTTGGTCACTGAAGTGGAACTGAAGCGGGAACAACAGACTTTGGAACTGGTGGCGTTCGGCACGATCTCCAGCGGCAAGTCATCCGTGCTGAACCTGCTGGCCGGAAGAGACGTTTTCGAGACCAATGTGCGTGGCGGAACCACCGTCACACGAAACGAGATCCCCTGGCCGGGCATGGATAAAGTGGTGCTGGTCGATACACCCGGACTTGGTGAAATCGACGGAGCGACACACGTCAGTATCTCAGCCGAGAGTGCCAAGGATGCCGATCTGGTTCTGCTGGTCGTCGATGGTCCACTGCGAGCCAGCGAATACGATCTGCTGCAACAACTTGGGCAGATGGAAAAGCATGTCGTGATTTGCCTTAACAAGACCGACTGGTTTTCGGATCAGGATCGCGACAAATTGTTGGGACAGATTCGCCAACAAACTACGGCCGAAGTTCAGGACAAGGATGTCGTCGCCATTCAGGCTCAAACCGGATTCCGAACTCGCCGTCAGGTGTTGACTGATGGCAGCACCGTGGATGAACAAGTTGAAGTCGAACCGGACATCGCGCCGCTCGCTTATCGATTAACCGACGTCATCCAACACGATGGCAAACGCTTGCTCATGGCCAACCTGTTATTGCAATCACGAGGACTGGTTGAAAAAGCACGTTCCCGAGTCAAGGATTCACTGGACGACCGTGCCTGGAAAGTGGTTGACAAATATATGTGGACCGCCGGTGGGGCCGTCGCACTGGTTCCGTTTCCGTTGGTCGATCTGGCGGCCGGTTTTGGCATCAGCACAAAAATGATTGTCGACCTGGCCGAGGTCTATCAACATAAAGTTGACCTGGATACCGCAGGCCGCTGGCTAAACGAGATGGGCAAGAACCTGATCGGTGTGCTGGGAGCCAATGCGGCCGCTCCAGCCGTTGCGTCGGTCGTCGGGTCATTGCTAAAAACAGTTCCCGTCGCTGGCCAATTAGCCGGTGGAGTATTGCAGGGCTCCGTTCAGGCCTTGCTGACGCGGTGGATCGGTTCCGTATTCATCGAGTACTTCCGCAACGAAATGCAAACACCGTTGGGCGGGCTGTCCGGTCTGGCCAGACGCCAATGGGAAGAAGTCACCTCGATCAACGAGCTTCGAAAGCTTGTACAAACCGCCCGCAAAAAATTGTCCGACGACTCGTAAACCGAAATTCACGATCAACCTGAAAAGAAAGTTCACTTGAACAAATCGCAAGTCACCGTTGAAGACCAACAGTACCACGACGCCATTGCGGCCGTGGAAAACACACTTGCGCGACTTCGTGGTTGTCCGCAGGAAGAGTTGGCGGAATTGCAAACCGACATTCGCCAACTGGACGAGATGTATCAAAAGGTTACGTCCGGTCGAATCGAGATCGTTATTTTTGGCGAAATCAGTACGGGCAAGTCGGCGCTGATCAACGCCCTGGTCGGTCGAGCGGTGGCTGAAGTCGATGTCCAGGGTGGTTGGACCAAACAGATTTGGGGCACGGCGTGGGATGGCTGTGGCTACCGGGTGCCCGGTCTGGATCGCAGCGAAGTCGTATTAGTCGATACGCCTGGCATCAACGAGATCGGAGGCAAGGATCGCACCGAACTTGCTGAAACGACGGCGCGGCGTGCTGACTTGATTCTGTTCGTTACGGACTCGGATCTGAATGAGACTGAATTTTCCGCGCTGGTAGAACTGGCCGCCATTCAAAAACCGATCATCCTGGTCCTCAACAAGATCGATTTGTACAACGAACAACAACGGAGCGAGTTGACGGATGTGTTGGCCAAACACGTGCATGAGATCATTCCGCCAGAGAATATCGTGCACACCATGGCCGACCCTCGGGCGATCGAATACGTCGTCCACCAACCCGATGGCTCAACCAAATCGGAATGGAAGAAGCCCGAACCAATGATAGACGGGCTGAAAAAGTTGATCCTGGAAACCTTTGAACGCGAAGGACTCGATCTAATCGCTCTGAACGCGGCCATGTACGCCGCCGACAAGAGCGATAAAATCTCGACGCTACGAGTCAAAATGCGGAACCGTCGTGCCGATCAAGTGATCTGGACTCTGGCTTCTACCAAGGCTGTCGCCGTGGCCGCCAACCCAATCCCTGGTGTCGACATCATTAGCGGTCTGGCGGTCGACGCTCTGATGATTTCGACACTCTCGAAAGTGTACGGACTCAACTTTTCGATGGCACAGGCCAGAGGATTGGCCAAAGCGATTTCGAAAGCCGCCGGAATTATCGCGCTCGGCGAATTGACGAACTGGGGTGCCAGCCTGTTCAAACTGGTAACCGGAACACTGGGCACTGCACTCACACTATTGCCTCAAGGAGCGGCCGCCGGATATAGCTCCTACATCATCGGCCAAGCCACCAAGCACTACTTCGAACACGGTGGTTCCTGGGGAGCCGACTCGGCCAAAACGGTTGTGAACCGTATTCTGGATGAAACCGATAAGGATTCGATTCTCAGCCACTTGAAAGATGAGATCCGCAAACGCCTGGCCAGCAATCGGCACGCGGAAACCGCATAACCTCTTCCATCTGGCCGTTGTAATCCGTGCAGTCGTCCGATTCGTCGGCAATTGTGGAATCTGCCGCAGGATTGCCCCACCCATCCAATTTTCTTTCCCCACCCGGTGCCTTGTTGGCATAGGCTTTCGTATCAGTCGTAACTCTGGCAAAAATTCGCCAGTGCCCCTCGAAATTCAGCCAGCAGGTCACACTTAATGCTCAAACGAACGAAATGGAAAGAGCTGCTGACCAGCGAAGACGGCGTCTCGACGACTGAGTACGCGGTGATGCTGGCGATTATTATCATCGCCTGTATCGGTGCAGTTCTGTCGACAGGCGACGTGCAGCGAGCCTTGTTTTTTGACACGGCAGACATCTTCTCTGATTCCGTCGGACCCTGATCACGCGTTTCGAATCGGCCATTTCCAGGGTTCAGCCCTTCTTGATTCGGCTTATAATTTCAAACTTGGCCAAGCCGTGACGCAGGCCTTTCTATTTCATTCTGTTTTGTTCTGTTGGTAGTCTTCAAACCTAATGTCGCAAAATCAATCGATCCTGTTTGTTTGCATGGGAAACATTTGCCGCTCGCCTGCCGCAGACGGAATCTTCACCGACTTCGTGGCTCGATACGATTTGGAAGAATCAATTTCGGTCGACTCGGCTGGCACTCACGGGTACCACATCGGGGACCTTTCAGACCCACGAATGCTGGACGCCGCCAAGAACCGTGGCTTTGAACTACGCAGCCGTGCTCGCCAGGTCACGCCGCAAGACCTGCAGGACTTTGATCTGGTTCTCGCCATGGATCAAGACAATTTGACGATGATTGAAGCCCTGGACGACAACAACAAATCGAAGACTCGCCACGCACAAGTGTTACTGTTCAGTCATTTCCTGGACGATGCCTGGCCAACCGATGTTCCCGATCCTTACTACGGTGGTGAGGAAGGATTCGAAAAAGTTTTGGATATGATTCAAACCGCCTGCCCGGCGATCCTGGAATGGCTGCGCGCAAGATTGAATACGTCGGTATCGTGATCATCTGAAATATGCGAACTCGGTTGAGTCACGTTTTCGAGTCACGTTTTCATCAAGCTTTTGTTAGAACACAAATGAAGAGTCACGTTTACTTGATCGTGGCGGCGTTCCTGGGATTAATTATCGCCAGCTGCACCGTTCGCTCAAAAGATTCCTCCGAGCACGCCACGACAAACCGCGAAACCGTTCGCTTCGCGACCTTCAACGTCTCCCTGAATCGCAAAACGAATGGGGAACTTCTGTCCGACTTGAAACGGGGCGAAGATGTTCAAATCCAGCAAGTCGCCGAAGTCATTCAGCGAGTCCGACCGGATGTCATCCTGCTGAACGAAGTGGATTACGATTCGCAAGCAGACGCGATCGCTCTGTTCCAGAAGAATTTCCTGGCAGTCGGACAAAACGGCCAACAGCCGATCGAGTATCCCTATGTTTTCACCGCTCCGGTGAACACTGGAATCGAATCCGGAATTGATATTAATCAGGACGGACAAATCGAATTGCCCAGTGATGGATTCGGGTTCGGTGCTTTTCCGGGTCAATACGGAATGGCCGTGTTATCCAAATACCCGATCGATTCGGCCAACGTGCGAACCTTCCAGAATTTCCTGTGGAAGGACATGCCAAATGCTCGGCGACCAATCGACCCTGCCACGCAAAAAGCCTTTTACTCGAACGAAGTATTCGACCGTTTGCGACTGTCTTCCAAGAGCCACTGGGATGTTCCGATTCAGGTAGCGGGCGAAACGGTCCACCTGATTTGCTGCCACCCAACGCCACCCGTTTTTGATGGTGACGAGGACCGCAATGGTTGTCGAAATCATGACGAAATCCGCCTGGTCGCCGACTACGTTTCGGACAATGCGAGTTACTTGTACGACGACAAGGGCGTCAAGGGAGGCCTGCCGACGGGACGGTCATTTGTGGTAGCGGGAGACTTAAATGCTGATCCGGTGGATGGCGACAGCGTGCAAAAGGCGGCCAGGCAGCTGACGGAAAACCCGGCGATCAATCAAACACAAATTCCTGCCAGCAAGGGAGCCGTCGCCGCCGCGCGAATCACGGGGCAAAAGAACAAGGAACATCAAGGCGAACCCGCGCACGACACTGGCGATTTCAATGACGAGTCCGTGGGCAACATGCGCGTCGATTATTGTTTACCATCGAAGAACCTGCAGCTGACTGACTGCGGCGTATTCTGGCCAGCCGAAGGCGAAGCTGGATTCGAATTGAATCAAGCCTCAGACCATCACCTTGTCTGGATCGACATTATCGTCGACTAAAAGGACCAATTCCTTTCTTCCTTTCTTCCTTTCTTCCTTTCTTCGCGGCTCCGCGTCTCCGCGTGAAAAAAACTCCCCCACCTACCGAAAATCCCTCGACCGCTGCTGCACATCCTCCCTCTCCCCCAGGCGTTCCGCCAAATCCTCCAATCGGTTGACAATCACATGAGTCACACCGCTGCGTCTTTCCAGTTTCCCGTGTGCAATCCACGCCGGTCGAGTGCGCACAATCTGATAATACCGTTCCCAGATCGGCGGTTTGACAACCAGGTTAATCGTCCCTGTTTCGTCTTCCAGTGTCACAAAGGTAATCCCTTTTGCCGTGGCAGGTCGTTGCCGCAGGATCACCAGCCCGGCGACGCGCACCTGGCGATTGTCCGGGCGAGTCTCCAGATCAGTGGCAGATACGATTTTCAGTTCACTCAATTGTCGACGGTAGAACGAGATCGGATGGGCTCGCAACGATAACCCAACGGTACGATAGTCGGCGAAGACTTGCTCCTGCTCCGCCAAAGCTGGCAGCAACGCATCCTGGTCATCATCGGCATCCATGTCGCCGAACAGCGGCTGATGTTGTGGCTTCTTTTCCTGGCCAAGCGCCTGCCACAGTGCGACCCGGCGATCCTGTTTCAGAGAAGCCAGGGCATCGGCGCGACTGAGTCGTTCAATGGTGGCTTGCCCTAATTGCGTACGGCGAGCGAAATCGGCGAGCGCAGTAAACGGCCCAGTTTCTCGCGCCTGCATAATTTTCTCACCGGCATCGGCACGCAGTCCAGTGATTTGTCGCAGTCCCAAACGCAGTGCGGGTTGGGGCAGGGGACTGGCATGCGGGTGTTTGTTCGAGTGCGCCAAATGGTCTTCGGGCTCCGCTGTCGGAGCGCCGGTTTTCTGTTCCAGTGTGTTGTCCCAATCGCTGGCGTTCACGTCGACGGGCAACACTTCGACGCCGTGTCGCTTGACATCGGCGATCAATTGAGCGGGCGCGTAAAACCCCATGGGTTGAGCGTTCAGCACCGAGGCCGTAAACGCCGCCGGGTGGTAATACTTCAACCAACAGGAAACGTAAACGAGCTTGGCAAAACTGGCCGCATGTGATTCCGGGAAACCGTACTCGCCGAATCCACGAATCTGCCGAAAGACCTGCTCAGCAAATTCCTCGCCCAGCCCTCGTTCCCGCATCCCGTTCATCAACTTCTCGCGGAACACATCGATCACACCAGTCTTGCGCCACGCTCCCATGGCTCGCCGTAACTGGTCGGCCTGGCCTGGAGTAAAACCAGCGGCTACAACGGCCAGCTTCATCGCTTGCTCCTGAAAGATCGGCACGCCCAGTGTTCGGTGCAGCACCGCCTTGATCTCATCGTTCGGATAGTGGACAGGCTCTTCGCCGTTTCGTCTCCGCAAAAACGGGTGCACCATATTTCCCTGAATCGGACCGGGTCGCACAATCGCCACCTCGATTACCAGGTCGTACCAGCAACGAGGCTTTAACCGTGGCAGCATCGACATCTGTCCACGGCTTTCGATCTGAAACACACCCACCGTGTCCGCGGCACAAATCATGTCGTACACACGCGGGTCCTCTTGCGGGATGGTTGCCAGAGTCCACTGTTGCCCATCATGTTGTTGCACCAATTCAAAGCACTTGCGAATCGCCGTCAACATTCCCAGACACAAACAATCGACTTTCAGCAATCCAAGTTCCTCCAGGTCCTCCTTGTCCCACTGAATCACCGTACGGTCTTGCATCGCCGCATTTTCAATTGGTACCAATTCATCCAGTCGACCTTGCGTGATCACCATGCCCCCGACGTGTTGTGAAAGATGCCGAGGAAAGCCCAACAAATCATGCACCAGATAAACCAGCCGCTGGCCAATATCCGAATTCGGATCGATGCCAACCGTTTCGCAGCGCACAGCCAGGTCGTCCGGATTGTGATAGCCATCGACTTGTTTGGTCAGCGCATCGACTCTATCCAGCGATAAACCCAACGCCTTGCCGACATCGCGAATCGCACTGCGCGCTCGATAAGTTATCACCGTTGCGGCCAGCCCGGCACGATGACGCCCGTATTTTTCGTACAGATACTGCAGCACTTCTTCACGGCGTTCATGTTCGAAGTCGACATCGATATCCGGCGCCTCGTCGCGTTCCTTGCTGATGAAACGCTCGAACAACAAATCAGTGGTCCCCGGATCGACGGAAGTGACTTCCAGACAATAGCAAACCGCCGAGTTGGCCGCCGAGCCACGACCCTGGCACAGGATCTGGCGGCTGCGAGCGAACCGGACGAGGTCGTAAACTGTCAAGAAATAAGCCTCGTAGTTCAGCTCCTCAATCAATTTCAGCTCGTGATCGATTTGCGTTTGCACCTTAACCGGCACGCCCTCGGGATAACGTTTTGCGGACCCGGCTTTGGTCAAGTGACGCAGATATGAGATCGGAGTTTCGCCCGTGGGAGCCAGTTCGATCGGGTATTCGTAACGCAACTGGTCCATTTTGAATTGGCAACGTTCGGCAATCTCGCCAGTGCGTCGGATCGCGCCTTCCAGTTCACCGAACTGATCGATTCGCTGTTCGATTGTTTGCAGATGTCGCCAGGCATTTGGCAACAACAAGTCACCCGCTTGCTGGACCGTGGTGTGGTGTTTGGTGGCTGTCAGCACATCGTGCAGCGGCATGCGGGCGGGCGAGTGATAAAGCACGTCACCGGCGGCCACTAAGGGCAAGTTCGTTTCAGCAGCCAGCTTTTTCAGCTGACCAATTCGCCAGGCATCGTCGCTGCCGTGATAGAGTTCCGCCAGCAGGTAACAGCGGTCGCCAAAGATCTCGGCGTAGCGATGAAGACGACGATTGTCGATGCGTTGATGCCGGCCTTTGATTCGATACCATTCGTAACTAACGTGATCCTGTTGCAGGTGCTGCATGGCAACCCGATTACCCGGCAGATGAGGAATGACACCGGCCAACAAACCCGTCGAGTACTCAGCGATATCGTCGATACGCAACCAGCACTCGCCTTTCGGTGCCCGACGACGCCCGACGGTCAGCAAGCGAGACAGGTTGGCGTACGAGCGACGATCGGTCGCCCACAGAACCAGCGGCGGTCCATCTCCAGGAATGAGCTCGGCACCAATGATCAACTTCAGTGACGTATCGCGGGCGGCAGCATAAGCCCGCACCACACCGGCCAGCGTATTTTCATCCGTTACAGCAATCGCCGAATAACCGAGCTCGACCGCCCGCGTCACCAGTTCATCCGCATGCGAAGCGCCGGTCAGGAAGGAGTAATTGGTTTTGCAATGAAGTTCAGCGTAGGACATTTTTTTTCTTGAATTCGGAATTTCGGAGCGGAGCGAAGAGGCATAAATGGGGAACGGCAAAATCTCAAATCTCAAATCTCAAATCTCAAATCTCAAATCTCAAATCTCAAAT
>CAZPOL010000015.1:0-46095 GCA_964588195.1 uncultured Pirellulaceae bacterium
ATGACGAGTCGGAAGAGACCGAACGTCCCGAAGGTCAGGGGGAAGGCGAACCTGGTGAAGGTGAACCTGGCGAAGGTCAGGGTTCGTCGGATCAGCCACCGCAAGATGGTCAACCAAATGGCGGGCGTGGCCAAGGCGATCAGCCACCTGAAGACACCGAGCGTCGCGACCAACGTGGAAACGGCGCGGGCCGACCTAACCTGCGAAATAACCAATCACCGCAAGGGCGATTTGGTGCTGATCCACAAATGAACTTCGACGAAGAAACCTGGAACGATCCGATTACCGGCGAAGACTTCACCGAATGGTCTGACCGGATGCGTGATGTCGAAGAGATGGTCGCTGATCCTGAGTTGAGAGCCGAGGCGGCACGTATTCGCGAAAACGCTCGTTCGATTCGCAAGGAAATCAAACGCCACTCGCGAGAACCGAACTGGGACTTGATCAAGCTGAAAGTAATTGAACCGATGTACGAGTTACAAGATCGCGTGCACGAAGAATTGATTCGACGCAGTGACAACAAATCCCTGATACCAGTCGATCGTGATCCGGTTCCTGCCGAATTCGAAGACGCGGTACAGAAGTATTTTGAAGAATTGGGGCGCGGCCAATGAGTTTTTTGCCGGATCTGTTTTCAGCACCCGATTGGCGACCCACCGTTGTCGCTCTGTTCGCGATAATGCTGATCACACTAATGTGGACCTACACGCGTAGTCAGGCTGCCGTGTGGGTGCGCATCGTATGCGCGACGCTGAAAGCGGCGGGCGTGTTCCTGCTGGGGTTGTGTCTGCTGGAGCCAATGGAAACGACTGAGGTTCCCAAGCCCGGGGCGAATCTGTTCCTGGTCATGGCCGATCAAAGTCAGTCCTTGCAAGTTCGTGATGTCGGGTCCACGGAGACTCGTGAACAAGTGTTGCGAAGAAAACTGGTCGAAGAAACAGATTGGCAAACTCGACTGGATCAGTCATTCGAATTGCGCAAGTTCGAGTTTGCTCGTCAGATCAAGTCGACGGACTATTCCGAATTCAAAGCCGAAGGGATTGGCTCGTCTATTTTGAATTCGTTGAAGTCCGTGAACCGGCGCTACCAGGGACAACCGGTCGCAGGAATCATGTTGTTGACTGACGGCAATGCCACTGATTTGAATGATCAATCGATCGACTGGAACGAGATGCCGCCCGTCTACCCGGTCGTGGTAGGCAAGAACCAGCCCGAAGCGGATATCAGTATTTCCGGATTCACGGTCAGCCAAACCAATTTTGAGGATTCACCGGTCAACATCGCTGCGGAACTGACAACCAGCGGCTATCGAGGAAAACGGTTGAAGGCTCAATTGATCGACGAACAGAACAAGGTCGTTGGAGAGCAGATTATTACCGAGGACGGCAAGCAAAACGTTTCGGCTTTGCGATTCAAGGTGCGACCCGAACAGCCTGGTGTCAGCGTTTTCCGGCTTCGCGTCGCCGAGGAATCCAGTTTCCCCGTATTCGATGACCCGGAATCCAGTACCGAAGCGACGATGGTGAACAACGAGCGGACGATCATGGTCGATCGTGCACGTGGTCCTTACCGAATCCTGTACGTTTCCGGTCGCCCCAATTGGGAATTCAAATTTTTGCGTAGAGCGTTGCAAGCCGATGACGAAGTCGATCTGGTGGGTCTGATTCGAATCGCTCGCGAGGAACCAAAGTTTACATTTCGTAGTCACCGCGACGAGTCCACGAATCCACTGTTTCGCGGCTTCGGAAACGAACGAGACGAGGATGCCGAGCAATACGACGAGCCGGTTCTGGTCCGCCTGGGGACACGCGATTCTGAGGAACTGCGTGGCGGTTTTCCAAAGTCAGCCGAAGAATTGTTTCAGTACCACGCGATCATTCTTGACGATATCGAAGCAGGGTTTTTCACCGAGGATCAAAAGTCGTTGGTCAACGAATTTGTGACATCGCGAGGTGGCGGGTTCTTGATGCTGGGTGGGCAGGAGTCATTTTTCGAAGGGAAATACGATCGGACTCCGATCGGCGATTTGTTGCCAGTCTATGTCGATCGACGTGTTCCCAAAGAACAAGATGCAAATTACAAGTTGGTGCTGACCCGTGAGGGTTGGTTGCAACCGTGGGTAAGGGTCGAGGCGACGGAGCAAGAGGAACAGGTCCGCCTGGGACAGATGCCTCTGTTTGGAACCATCAATGCCGTTCAGTCAATCAAGCCGGGCGCCAGTGTTTTGGCGACGGTACAAAATCGACAGGGCGATCAATTGAATGCTCTGGTGGCGCAGAAGACAGGTAAGGGACGATCGGCGGCTTTGCTGATTGGGGATTTCTGGAAATGGCATTTGCACAACGAGGTGGGCAACGATGACATGTTGAAAGCCTGGCGACAAATGTTGCGATGGTTGATCGCTGATGTTCCCGGTCGCGTTGAATTGGAAATCCAGAAAAATGCGGACGCCAATCTCTCGATTCAATTGCGAGTCCCGGTGGTCAATTCTGCGTTCAAACGGTTGGACAATGCCGACGTGGTGGCCACGATCACTCGACCAGATGGAACGGAAGTAAAGTTGACGGCTCAGTCAGTCGATGAGGCCGCGGGTTTGTTTGCCGTAAACTACGTACCTCGCCAACCGGGGCCTTACCGGGTTGAGGTATCTGCCAAAGCGAGCGATGGATCAGATATTGGCAGCTGTCGCAGCGGTTGGGTCAGTGAGCCGGCCAATGCCGAATTCGAACGCCTGTCACCAAACCGGGAGTTCCTTGAGCAGATCGCCGCGAAAACGGGCGGTGAGGTTGTCGAACTGGATCGCATCGATCGATTGGTCAGTCGTTTGCCATCGACTAACGCACCGGTGATGGAAACCAAACTCAATCCCTGGTGGCACACAACCTGGTTGTTCCTGACCGCACTGGGTCTGTTGGTATCCGAATGGGGACTTCGCCGTTGGAAAGGCTTGCCATGATCCATCAAAAAACTCGATCAATGTTACCGTATATTTCTTCGTGGTCGGCAATCGTCTTACCGATGGTTGTCTTGTTGATGATTGGCTTCACAGCTGATCTGACAGCGCAGGATCAGAATACGCCTGAAAATCAAACGGCGACTGAACCCGCGACTCGGCATTTGGTCGTGGTGCAAGGAGTCGCCGGCGGGGATCAGTACGCGACACGCTTCGAACAATGGTCTCAGCAATGGCTGTCGGCGGCAAACGTCGCGGGCTTTCGAGTAACTTCGATCGACGGCTCAAATACGGAAAAGGGTAGCGATCAGGAATTGCAGGAGACTCTGCTGGCTGCCAATCAGATTGATGAATTGTGGCTGGTGATGATCGGGCATGGAACGTTCGATGGTGAAACTGCCAAATTCAATTTGGTGGGAGACGACGTCTCGGCAAAGCAGTTGGCGGAGTGGCTCAAGTCCCGCGATAAAATGACGGTCATCGTAAATTGTTCTGCCTGCAGTTCCCCGTTCGTTGATGAATTGAGCGGTAAGAATCGAATTGTCATCACATCGACCAAGAGCGGATACGAATCAAGTTTCTCACACTTCGGACAGTTCCTCGCTGAGACGATTTCGGCATCGGATGTCGATCTGGACAAAGACGAACAGATGTCGTTGTTGGAAGCGGTCATTGTGGCATCGAGCAAGACGACCGAGTTTTACAAAGCCGATTCCCGACTGGAAACAGAACATGCTTTGATCGAAGACAACTCGGACAGTCGCGGAACGCCACTGTCCTGGTATCGAGGAGTTCGCGTGACGAAACAAGCCAAGGATGGAACTCCTGCTGATGGAACACTCGCGAATCAGATCTACTTCGCAGTCAACAAATCGGGAGCAGGACTTTCGCCAGCAGCGACGAAAACCAGGAATCGCCTGGAGAACGAAATCGAACAGTTAAGGGCCAGCCGTTCAAAACTGACGGAAGACCAGTACTACCAACAACTGGAAGAAGTCATGGTCCAGCTTGCTCAACTGTATCGAGCAGCGGAGAGTGAGCAGGCCGACCCGGGCTCTGAGACCGGTGCAACCGACGGGTCCGATCAGTAGAGACTGGTGCAGCAAGCTCGGTCAGTGAATCCTCTACTGGTCCTGCAGCAATTTCAGGATGCTCTGAATGCGTTCTGGTTCCAGCGGCTTGGTGATATAGTCGTCCATGCCCGCTTCCAGGCAACTCTTCTGGATCTCCGGGATCGCGTGTGCAGTCATCGCCACGATGGGCGTGTGTGATTCATCATTTTCATTTTCGTGTCGACGGATTTCACGGGTGGTTTCGATTCCATCCATCTCAGGCATTTCGACGTCCATAAAGACAGCGTCAAAGTCTCCTTCTTCGAAAGCAAGTAGGGCCTTTATACCGTTCTCGGCAACGGTCACGTTGTGCCCCAGGCGTTCAATAAACCGAGTGGCGATCGCCGCGTTGATCTCGACGTCTTCGGCCAACAGAATATTCAGTGGTTGGCCTTCGATTTGACTGTCACTGGATTGGATTGGTTGCTGAGACTTCACGGTGGATGTGCCCAACAGCGATTTGATCGCGTGTTTGATGGCGAGTGCTTTGACTGGTCGAGGCACGACACGCAGTCCCTTATGATCGCTCGCCAGTTGCAAGTATTCGGGGCGGTCCTTCCGGAACAGTCCGACGATCTGAATTTCGTTCCATGGAGATTGTTCATTCAGGATTTCCGCGACCGTCGAATTCTGAATCGGTTGATCCAGGTCAATGATCAATAGATCACATCGTTCGGTCCCTTTGCCACGGATTGCACCGATCGCTTTGTCGAACGGTACGGTGGCGACTTCCGGGTTGTCGAACAACGATCTAATCAGTTCGACCTGCGATTGTTGGGCCATCGGCTGATTCGTGCAAACCCATATCTGTTTTCCCTTCAGGCATTCCCTGGCGTCGATCGTGCCATTGGGTTCGTAGTCGGTTGCGATTTGAATATGGAATGTGCTGCCTTGACCGACTTCACTTTCAACCCAGATCTTGCCTTCCATCATTTCCACAAACCGAGCACAGATGCTGAGTCCCAAACCAGTGCCGCCAAACTGTCGTGTCGTCGAACTGTCTGCCTGGCTGAATGATTCGAAGATTACAGTCTGCTTATCAACAGGAATCCCCACACCGGTGTCGCTGACCGAGATCCGCAACTGAGCGGACTCGTTTGCCTCTGCTGGCGGGATCTGCTGCACACGTACCATGACGTGTCCTTGCGATGTGAACTTGATGGCATTTCCAATCAAGTTAATAAGGATTTGTTGCAAGCGATTGGGGTCGCCGACGATTCGTGTTGGTACGTCCCGATCGATCTGGCAGATGATTTCCAGGTCTTTTTGGAACGCATTAATACTCAATAGATCACAAGAGCACTCAACGACCTCACGTATGTCCAGTGGGATTGATTCCAGGACCATCTTGTTCGCTTCAATTTTTGAGAAGTCCAGAATGTCGTTTAGAAGATTGAGCAGCGATCGGGCTGATGACTTGACCACATCCAGGTAACCACGCTGGTTGTCGTCCAGGCTGGTTTCCATGCAAAGATCAGTCATTCCCATGACGGCATTCATTGGTGTGCGGATTTCGTGGCTCATGGTTGCCAGGAATTCGCTCTTGGCCTGGCTTGCTTGTTCGACGCGTTCCTTGGCATCGGTAAGTTCTTTTTGAGCGTTCGTCAAATCCCGCGCAATCTTTTTGAGTCTGCTATTCGCCTGGCCAAGTTCTTTTGCACGTTCTTGCAAGCTGGCGGTCCGCTCGTCGACTCGCTTTTCCAATACGTCGTTCAGTTTTTGAAGTTGAGAGAATCCATCGGCGTTTTCAAGCGCGGCACCAGCAATGGTGGTGATGAAGTTCGCCAGTTTTTCTTCTGTCTCATTGAAGAGCTGACCGACGTCCCGGTGTACGATTAGCAAGCAGCTGTGAACTCGGCCACGCACGAAGATCGGGGCGGCAATTGCGGAGCTGGATTGGCTGGCGAGTGAAGCGTTGCTCGATTCCAGGGCAGCCAGCGATGCGGCTCGACCAGACTGAACGGCGTAGTTGGCGACGTCGAACTCGCTGTCCGTAATGCCAAGATGCTCAGGAACTTCCAATCCGGAAAACGAATGTTGATTGCGAGTGTTGAGGATGAAACAATCCTGGCCACGCAACAGTTGCGAAGCGGCTTTTGAAACGGACTTCATGATCGACGGCTCATCAAGACCCGAAGCGATGTCACGACCGGAACTCATGATTCGATTGAAGCGATCAGCAAGTGAGAGTGTGCTTGTTTGTGTCGCTGGAACCGATTCGCGAAAGCCCAATGGAAAAATGAATCCAGCGTTGGGAACAGCGCGAATTTTTCGCTGCAACTTTTCGTCGTTCATTCTCCTGGGGTTCACGCGTCCCAGTGCGATACGAGAAAGTCGTTCCTCGTATTTCATGTCCAGTTTTCGGGCAACTGTGATGGCCTTTTGTATGTAACGAACGGCGCGTTGCGGCTTGCCTTGCATTGCTGAAACCAGGCCAAGTTCTCGCAACGCATGCGGGACTGAGTGCTTCATTGGCCACGACAGGAGCAATAATTGACGCGCACGACGTTGTGACGCTCGCATCAGCTTGTTCTTGCAGTGAGGCTGGTACGTCGCGGTACGCTCCGCCGAACAACGGTACGCAGTGGCCAACCAGGCAAAGTTGGGCATCGTGTAAACGCTACGAATACCAGACGTCCGGCTTTGCCGGATTGCTGATTTGAATGTGTCGATTGATTCATCAATTTGACCAGCCGCAACCTGGCGGACTCCCTTACCCAACAACAGTTGAGCGATGCCTTGTGAATCAACACGATCGCGGGAGAGTTCTCGGTCAAGAACCTGAAAGTTCAGTTGATCCATCCGCGTGCGTGCCAGGACATCCAGACTGATCGCTGACGCCTGTTGGTCACCAAGTTCCAACCCTGATTCATGCAGCATGCGAGCTTCGCGACGGGCTTCTTCAAGTCTGCCAAGTTGCAAAAGAGACGCGGCAATCTGGTAACGGGCCATATGCATTTCCCAGTGATCACCAGTTTTTTCCAGCAACCTTACCGCCTCACGGCATTTTTCGATGCACTCCTCAAAGCGACCTGCTGAATACAAAGCGATCCCGTAGTAGTGCAACGACTGTCCTTGCCCCCATGTGTCTTGCAGATCACGTCGGATCTGCAAGGAACGACGTGCGTATTTGATGGCACGACTTGGCCAGGGTACCAGACTCATCGCCGGTGCATGATCGGAGTTGGCCTGTGCGACTTCTCCACATGGCAAGAATTCCTCGGCCAGATTCAAGGTGCGAAAGTGCGTCCACATGCAACGAACCTTGCTGCGTGCGAACCAACAAGCCTGAGCGTAACGGCTTCCCAGGTGCAAACGCAAACGCTCTTTGCTGTCGGGTAGTCTCTTCTTTCGTGCGGTGAAGAATGACGGCAAAAGTGTGTGCAAAACCTGAACGCAAACTTCATACATGAACATTGCAAACAGACCGATCGGCGTTCTGGGAACGGTGGCTCCCAAGCCTCGCATTGATTCTTCGATTCGTACAGTCGCGGTTTCCATGTCACCACGCTTGAACGCCAATTCACCCTGTTTTCCCAATACTTCGGAACGGTCAAACGAGTTCTCTGCCAATTCGGCTGCTACATCAAGTGCTGTGGCGGATTCCATGTATTTGCCGCCCAGCATCAGAGATTCCCCGAGTCCGCGGGCAATCTGAAACCGCCTTGCTCGGTCGTCTGCGTTACAGCCACGCTGGGCGATTTCGTATTGTGAGGCCGCCAGGTTTGCCGAGAATTGCCGGCGTGCGATCTCTGCCGCTTCCAACGCGTACGGCATTGCCTGTTCATACATACCCGCGGCATCGTAGTGATAGGCCAGGGCGATCAGTGATGGGTCCTGCTCTTGTTCCAGTAGTTGAGCCGTTTTCAAGTGCAGTTGATTACGCTGCTCTTCACTCTGTCCCGATAATAATTGCTCGCGGATCTTGTCGTGCACGAAATGGCATGTTTCACCATCGTCATCCAACCAGATCAGATTTTTGTTTACCGCTTCTGACAGGTCGATGCTCTGTTTCCTGGCCAGTTGGGCGATCAATCCCATGCGAAACGTTTTGCCAAGAATGGCACCGTGAGACAGGAATTGTTTTTCATGAATGGGAAGTAAGTCGATTCTTCTGGCTAACAGGCGACCAGCATCGGAAGAGGACTGCAGGTCTTCAAAGGCCGTTTCATTGACTTGCCAGCCCATTGGTCCAGGGCGCAACGCGCCGGTTTCAAACATGCCACGGACGACTGCGGTGGCCAAAAAGGGACTACCACAGGCCATTTTTTCGACGAGTTCCAACACATGATCGGGCAACTTGCCGGCCATCGAGCCGGCAAGGTCGCGAATCTCGCGGTTGGAAAACAGATCGAATTGAATATGCGATGTCGGCTCCATCTGTTTCAGCGGGTGCGCTGCTTTGACTTCCTCTTTCCGATAAGAGATGACCGTCAATACAAATCGATGCGCGACGGGTGTCGATTTGCGAACCTTGTTCCATTGTTTCAGCAACTTAATCGTCGATTCATCAATCCACTGGCAATCGTCCAGTACGATCGCGCAAGGCCGCTCCACAGTTCCCAACAGGCTAAGTAATTTGCAAATTGCGTTGATGCCACGAGTGTGACCAAAAACGTCTGGCCCTGACCTTCGCTGATCCGACCAGCTCAGTCTTTTGGCCAACACCGGCAACACCTCGCACAGGATTGCAAGTTCTTCCTGCAAATTGTCATGCAGATATTGGTGAAAGGCGGGGTCGTCTTCACATCGTTTGGCAACCGATTCGACCAGGCCATCCAGCAATTGAAACGAATGGTTGGCGACGCCAGATTGTCCAATACCGTTGATCACCCAATAGCCACTTTGCCTGGCCGTTGCGCCGAATTCCTCCAACAAGGTGGATTTGCCACACCCGGAAACGGCTTCGATCGTTACCAGACCTGCTGTTCCACCTTGGCCGTTTTTCAATTCTTCGGACAGTTCACTGACTTCCGATTCGCGCCCAACGAAATTGGGCTCGATCACAGTGGTGCGGATGTCCTTCGTGCCAAGAGCAATCGACGGGTTAGTTGTTGATGATTCCAGTTGCCGGCGAATTTGTTTCAAGTCCGCAAGGGCCGCCTCAGCGGTTTGACAACGCTGGGAAGGTGAACTGTGAGTCAAACGTCCGATTAGCTCGCACAATACGCGGGGAACCCGTTCGCCCCTGGAGGTCCGGAATCGCTGCGGGGCCGCGAGCATTTTTCGGACGAGGATGTCGTCCAGTTGGCAATCGGCACACAGATGGTGGCCTGTCAACAAATGAAACAGCAAGGTTCCAAGGGAGTACAAATCCGTGGAGCAAGTTGGGGTCTCAGAAATAATTCCGAGTTGTTCAGGCGAATAGTAGGCAATTTGTTCCCGGTCGGTCAGGTTGTCAACGGAACAACACAAACGCGCGAAGTTCATCGGCCCGTCAACCAGAGTAAACTCACCCCCGGAATCAACAATGACGTTGTTAGGCTTCAGGTTGCCGTGGAACACGTTTTGATTGTGCAGGTCAGCAAGTAACTTTGCCAATTTGATGCCGATCGTGATCGTTTCGATCGTAAGCGAATGGTCTGAAATAGCTCGCGCAAAACCAGGCCGGTTAACGTAAGTCGCCAGGTCATCCCCCTCGACATACTCCCGCAACAAATGGCAACTGTCCGGTGCGTGTTGTACGCGCAAATAGGGAGCGACGCCTTGTAGATTCGCGAAATCTATCCCTTTCAAGACATTGACTTGTTCGAGCAAGTACTCGGAGTCGGCAATTGACGTCAGCATTTTACGGATGATTTTTCGATCAGGCGCAGCAGCGAACATTGATGTTTCGATCGAGTTCTTGCTAGAGACATTGCCCCATTCGGAGGAGTCAAAATCCGGAAGATCGGTCGTGTCAATTTGGTCTTTGTTTTTCATGAAAGCGAACTGGCTGCAAAACCAGCCTGTGTTACAGGCGCGGATAACCCGTAAAACGTAGCTTTCGCTAACGATTTGCACCTGAAATCGCTGACAAAACGACTGGGCTCACTCCATTTTTTTCGGTGGCGATCACGTACTTGCCGGCGAGTCAACCTTCCGAAAGAGTCGTAATCGATACGACCGTCCCAATACGCACCGAACCTGCTGGACCGTGATTTTGCGGACCGCATGTCATCAAAAATTTGACGGTGGATTCGACGCGTAATAACATGGGTTTTCCCTCCTGAAAGAACAGCCCTTCTCGTCTGTGTGAATCAGTTCGAGAACCTTCCCCGTACCGCTTAAAGCTGGATGGAATATGATTCGAGACCAAGCAAGTACAAGCCCGCCTATCACACACAAACAGCAGGACAGCCTTGTTCTGAGGTTGCCTTCACCACATTTCAAGGCGACGAGTGACAAGACCGTATTGGAATTTATGGACGTGGCGGTCAAGCGATTAAAGGATCGCAATATTACCAACAAGGAAGTTGGCAATACGATATTGGAGCTATATGCCGTTCTGCATTTGCGTCGCCGACAGGCGTCTGCCGAACAGTGGAACCAGTGTATTGAGCTTGTGCGTCAGCATCCCATTCAAACAGTCATTCATGAAGACGCATTCACGCGTCGTGCGTTCGAAAAGCCACGAGGTTACGCCGGCGATGCTCCGTTACTGGATCATATGTATGCCACTGAGCATTTTTGGCCGACGCCCGAAATGAGTTGGATTGGGCAGCGTATTTATCGGTGGACGACGTTGTGCTCAGCGTGTGAAGGCGTCAAGAGTCGGCGGCAAGTAATTGCGGAGACGATTGATGCCACTGCCCAGCGACATAAAGACGCTCAAGTGATGTCGTTGGCCGCCGGGCACTTTCGCGAAGCCGAACTATCTACGTCGATCATCCGTCGCAAACTGGGACGCGTGGTTGCTATTGATTCTGATCCACAGAGTTTGCAACTGATCGACAAAGACTATGGTCGTTACGGCATCAGCACGATTCATGCGACGGCCAGAGAGCTGATTTCAGGGAAGATGGACCTGGGCGAATTCGATCTGGTTTACACTTCGGGACTCTGCGATTACCTCGGCGATTCCATGTGCCAGCGATTGGCACTGAATCTCTTTCGCAAGCTTCGGCCAGGCGGAAAGTTGCTGTTAACGAATTTCCTGGATAACGTGGAAGCCGTTGGCTACATGGAAGCATTCATGGACTGGAATCTGATCTACCGAAATCGAGTTCAGATGATGGAGATGACGTCCAGGATTCCAGAGCGAATGATTCGAAATGTTAGTTGTTTTTCGGAAGAGAACTACAACGTCATATTTCTGTCAATCGAACGTGCTTGGTAACCGCGAACGACAGGTATCACAACAACGGAATCAGATTGCTGTTGCTCGTCGTTGGTTGTTTTTTCGTTGTGGCTGGCTTCGTCCAGTGACAGTCGAATCTGATTGAACTGTTCGACATTGTCGAGGAACACTTTGGTAATTTCAGGATCAAAGTGAGAGCCGGATTCACAGCGAATAATGTTGCAAGCCTTTTCGTGAGAGAAGGCCTCTTTATAAACTCGCTTGCTGGTCAGTGCGTCGTAGACATCAGCGATGGCAACGATACGGCCACATAACGGGATTTCGATCCCGGCCAAATGGTTTGGATATCCTGTGCCATTGAATTTTTCGTGATGCGTCATCGCAATGTCACATGCCATTCGCAGGTAGGAATGTTTGGGGTGCTTCTCGGCTGCCGCACGTAGCGTTTCACCGCCAATCAACGTGTGAGTTTTCATGACCTCAAATTCTTCAGCCGTCAACTTGCCAGGCTTCAACAGAATGCTGTCCGGGATGCCGACCTTGCCAATATCATGCAACGGACAAGTCATATAGATCGAAGCGATAAAATCGGCGTCAATCACGTCCTTGTAACGACTGGTTTGCCCAAGCAACTCTGTCAACAAACGACAGTACTCACGCATTCTTTCCAGGTGGGCTCCTGTTTCCTGATCTCGAGACTCAGCCAATTTGGCCAGGCTGAAAATCATGACGTCTCGACCTTGTAATGCAAGTAATCGTTCCGCGACCCGAACTCGAAAGAACAGTTCTTGTGGTTCAAATGGTTTAGTCAGGTAATCGTCGGCACCAGCCGCAAGTCCTTCAATTACGAACTTCTTTTCAGTTCGCGAGGTCAGCATGATCACATACGTGTAATTGCTGGCGGGTCGCGTTCTGATCATTCGACAGAGTTCATCACCGTTTTTTTGACCGGGTAATTCCCAATCGCAGATTACCACCGGATAGTTGCAGTCCCTCAACTTCGTGATTGCTTCTTCCGCTGTGCTGGCGACACAGACTTCGTGCCCGATATGTTCCAGCGCGTGCTGGACCACCATGGCATCTGTCCTACTGTCTTCAACAATCAGGATTTTCATTTGACTACTATGGTTTGAATACGCGATGGAAGGATTTATTTGCGATTAGGCGTTGGGGTGGGGCAACAACTCATTTTCGATGAAGCTTTGGACGGAATCGAATTTTTCCAGACATGTTTTCAAGGCGTCCGAGATTCCTGGCGTTTCGTCGTGCCCGTGATCGCCACGCAGGATTGATTCAAATTCAACCAGGGAATCTTTGAATGGCTGGGCACCAACGGTGGCCGCAGTTCCCTTCAAGCGGTGTACTTTCCGAGCGAGCTCCACTGGATCCAGATCCACAACCGACGATTTGATCTCGTCCAGCAGGGTGATGGATGTCTCCACGAAGTCCCGAAGAATTCGACAAGCAAATTCGGTTTCGCCCAGGCAGCGATTCAGCAGCTCTTTGAATATCAACGGTGGTGTTTTTGATTTAGGTGCTTCGTTCATCAGAACCAAACAAAGATTGATAAAATGGTTGTTTGGCAAACGTAGCATCTAATTCTTGAGGGGAAGGAAATACACTGGAAATGATCTCGTTAACCCGTTGTATCTGTTCAAGGGGCGTTTTAAGTATCGGTCGTGCCGTTTGTAAGAATTCAAATCGGCACGTAGGGAAATTCGTAAACAGGGATTCTGTCGATTGTGCAGAAAGGTCAGATCAAGCCATGAATGAAGCCAAGCTCAAAAAAACGACGACATACGACGAACAGAATTGCCTGAGGAATCAGAAAAATCAGGCGAAAGCCAGGCTTAAAGAAAGGAAAGCCGGTTGAATTAGCTGGGGGAGAAAGTAATCGCGTGTACGATACGCTGGAATACTTCTTCCATCGTACCGATACCATCGATCGGTTTAAGGACGCCTTCGAATTGATCCTGCGAATAGAATTCGATCAACGGACTGGTTTCTGAATGATAGGCTTTCAGCCGCACTGGAATGGCTTCCGGGCGATCGTCCTCACGCGGGTTTTCCAGGTCTTTAAAGCGGGCGATCAGGCGTTTGGTGGTTTCCTCGTCATCGACTTGCATGTGGACCACGTGGTTGATGGCCTGTTCCGATTCTTCCAGGAAAACCTGAAACGCTTCGGCTTGCGGAACCGTCCGTGGAAATCCATCCAGCAGGAACCCATCCAGACAGTCTTCATTCGCCAACCGTTCCTTGACCAATTTGACCATAAGATCGTCGTCAACCAGCCCGCCAACATCCATGATGGGAGCCACTAACTTGCCGAGCTCAGTTCCGGCATTCTTGGCGGAGCGCAAAAGTTCGCCAGTCGATAGATGGGGAACTTCAAGATACTCCGCCAGCCTGACACTTTGTGTGCCTTTACCAGCACCTGGAGGACCAATCATTACGACGCGCATGTCAACAACCTGTTATGGAGTCAGGGCTACTCAAGTAATCCCTTGTAATTTCGCATGACCAGATGGCTATCGATTTTCTGAACGAGGTCAAACGCCACGCTCACAGCAATCAACAGACCAGTACCTCCATAAAAACTGGCCACCATATAGTTCACATCCAGAAAACTGGAAATCAATGTCGGGATCACAGCGACCAGAGCCAGGAATCCGGCTCCAACGTATGTGATACGTTCGATCACGTTCTCAAGATAGTTGGTCGTCGTCTTTCCGGGACGATAACCAGGAATAAATGTCCCACTTTCCTTCAAATTTTCCGAAATCTCTTTCGGATTGAAGGTGATCGCGGTCCAGAAGTAGCAGAAGAAGTAGATCATGGCGATGTACATCAGGTTGAACAACAACGACGCCTGATTCTGGAAGGCACCACCGATGGTGCTGAAGAAACGACCGAAGGCATTGTCACCCATCCATGATCCCATACTGATCAGCAACAGGGGTGGGAACATCAGTAGACTACTGGCAAAAATGATCGGCATCACACCCGCTTGATTGACTCGCAACGGCATGTATTGGCGAGTTCCACCGTACACGCGGCGACCGCGCACGTGCTTGGCGCTTTGCGTCGGGATCCGCCTTTGGGCCAATGTCACAAAGACAATTCCCAGCACGACCCCCACGAATAACAATCCCAGCGCGATAAACGTCTCGATCCCTGTCGAACTGTTAAACAGACCGGTCAATTCAAATTTGGCATTGGTAATCAGTCCGAACAGGGCACCGGGCATGGCAGCCACGATCCCGGCCATAATCAGCAAACTGATTCCGTTTCCGATACCAAATTCGTCAATTTGTTCACCGAGCCACATCAGGAAGACGGACCCGCAGGTCATGATCATGATCCCGGTTATCTGCCAGCCAAACGTTAATTTACCCGTCGACTGGTTTTCAAACATGGAATGGGTCAGGTTACCGTTTTCGCCCTCCGCCATGATCACGAACCACATTAGTGCAGCACTTTGGAACAGGCACAGGATAACGGTTAGATATCTGGTGTATTCGTTGATCTTCTTTCGTCCCGCTTCGCCCTCCTTCTTCAATTGCTCAAGCGGCGCGTAAACCGAACCGAGCAATTGCAGAATAATGGCGGCGGAAATGTACGGCATGATGCCGAGCCCGAAAATCGTGAACTGTGTCAACTGGCTGGCACTGAAAATCGAGACCCGTTCCAGGAACGTGCTGAGCGTGCTGCCTTCGCCGCCACCAAAACTACTGATCTGATTCTGGTCGACCATTGGCAATGGAATTTGCCAGCCAACGCGATAAATGCACAGCAGGAACAAGGTCAGAAGGATCTTTTGACGCAGTTCTGGAATCGTAAAAATGATTCTCAGTTTTTCCAGCATTTGAGTACCGTTAGTCGTTGGGCGAGTTGTTTGCGTTTATGTCGCGCAATTCGAATGAGTTATCTGCAATTTAGGAGCCAGCCACCGGTACTGGCAATAGGAATCGGAGGTCCATTCCGGATTCGCCAGCCAGGAAATGCCTGATTCGAGAGCCCAAAGGCCCTATTCGCATCAGGCTCCGGCTGATTTTTGTTTGTTTTTCACGACAGGCTTCTTGCCTGGCAGTTCGACGATCGTCCCGCCAGCCTTCTCGATTTTTTCACGAGCCGACTTGCTGAAACGGTGAGCCGTAATGTTCAATTTCTTGGTCAATTCGCCATCGCCGAGGATCTTCAGCACGTCGTAACGAGACTTTCCGATCGCGGTTTTGGCCAGTGTTTCGCGGTTGACGTCTTCGCCGGCTTCGAACATCGATTCCAGTTGTCCGACGTTTACGGCCAGCACTTTCAACGCAAATTTGTTATTGAAACCACGTTTGGGAACGCGACGGAACATCGGCATGGCTCCCCCCTGAAACTGAGGGTGGAACGACGCGCCCGAACGAGAGCGTTGTCCTTTGTGTCCGCGTCCACTGGTCTTGCCGAGTCCAGAACCGGTTCCACGACCCAGACGCTTTTTGCGTCGGTGCTTGTGGATACCTTCATTTACATCGTCCAGGTTCATAGTTCACCTACTCCTCGCAAGAGCTCAACATCTTCTTTTGTTCTAAGTTGTGACAAGGCATCGATCGTTGCCTTGACCAGTGTGACCGGGTTATTGCTACCGAAACTCTTGGTCAGAATATCGGTAATGCCGGCGGCTTCGCAAACGGCTCGGACAGCCGAGCCAGCGATGATTCCGGTACCAGCACCAGCAGGTAACAGGATCACCCGGGCGGCGCCAAAGCGGCCGTTGACTGTGTGCGGAATCGAGCCTTCCACGATCGGTACATTGATCATCGATCGAGCGGCTTGCTTGTTCGCTTTTTCTACGCTGGGAGGCACTTCGTTGGCCTTTCCGTAGCCCCAACCGACTTTGCCATTGCCGTCACCATTGACGACCATCGCAGCAAAGCTGAATCGACGACCACCTTTGACCACGGCCGCACATCGTTTGATTTTCACAGTGTTTTCAATGATGCCACTGTTTTTTTCGTTAGACACGGTAGGAATGCTCCACGGGAGATAATTTGTTTTGGGTCAGGCTGTTAAAGCCCTGTTGGTATTGGATCAAAGTTGCAAACCGCCTTCACGAGCGGCATCGGCCAACTCGGCCACGCGTCCGTGGTACTTGAAGCGACCGCGATCGAGTTTGACGTTGGTGACACCAGCCGCCTTGGCTCGTTCGGCAATCGCTGCTCCGATCACCTTGGCGGCGTCGCAGTTACCACCGTTTTTGATTTGTCCACGAATGTCTTTGTCACGAGTACTGGCAGAAGCAATGGTCTTGCCGGTCACGTCGTCGATGACCTGGCAATACAAGTGCTTGTTGCTGCGGTGGACCGACAGTCGAGGACGATCAGCAGTGCCGCGCAGTTTCTTGCGGACGCGATTCTTGCGTCGCCAGCGTTGTACGTTTTTAAGTTTGTCGTGTTTCACGGTATCAACCCTGATATGTATTGTTCGGAACCAGTCCGACCAGTTGTGTTTCGAATGTATACGGATCAGGCGGCGACGAATCGCAGCCCAAATGGCTCGTTCCTGTGGAAAGGATTATGTGGCAGCTTTACCTGGCTTGATTTTGATGTGTTCGCCAAGGTAACGGATGCCCTTCCCTTTGTAGGGTTCCGGTTTGCGGAGGGCTCGTACTTCGGCGGCGAACATGCCTACTTTTTGCTTGTCGCAGCCTTTGACGTCGATGTGCGTGTTGTCCGGGCAGGTGACTTCCAGTCCGGTCGGGATCTCTTTTTTCAGTTCGTTGGCCAATCCAACTCGCAACGACAGGGTTTTGCCGCTGACGTTGCAGACGTAGCCGACGCCTTGCAGTTCCAGTTTCTTTTCGTAGCCGTCTTTGACACCCGTGACCATATTGTTGATCAGGGCGCGAGTCAGTCCGTGGAAGGCTCGCGATTTCTTGTCGTCGCCGTGTCGTTTGACCACGACTTCCTTGGCTTCGTTAATTTCAACAGCGATTTCTGGACGAACATCGATGCTTAGTTTGCCTTTTGGCCCTTCCACAGAAACTTGCTGGCCGTCGACCTTAACGGTGACTCCGGCGACTGCGGGGATAGGTTTATTACCGATTCTGGACATGGTTATGTTCTTTGCAGGTGCTTAATGATTCAGTTGCGTGTGCTTACCAAACTTCGCAGAGCACTTCTCCGCCGACTTTTTGCTGGCGAGCTTCGCGATCGCTCATCACACCCTGGCTGGTCGACAGGATGCTGATGCCCAGGCCGTTCAGGATGGGACGCAATTCACGTGATCCGGAGTAGACTCGGCAACCCGGCTTGCTGACTCGCTTGATCCGCTGGATTACTTGTTCACCACTGGGACCGTATTTCAATTCGATCCGAAGCTTTGGAAATTTTTCGTCTTCTTCCTTAACTTCTTCCCAGCCCCAGATGTAGCCTTCTCGTTTGAGAACTTCGGCGACACCTTTCTTCACTTTCGAGACGGGCATTTCAACGCTTGGCCGTTCCACACTTACTGCATTGCGAATTCGCGTCAGCATGTCGGCGATTGGGTCGGTCATCATGTGCAGGTTCCCTTATGCTTACCAACTGGCCTTGCGAACACCAGGGATCAAACCCTGATCAGCTAACTTGCGAAAACAAATTCGGCAGATGCCGAATTTACGATACACCGCACGCGGGCGACCGCACATCTTGCAACGACGTTCCGAGCGAACCGAATACTTCGGTTTCCGATTCGCTTTGGCAATTTTTGATTTTCGTGCCACTACTGGACCTGTGAAAAAAAGTTCTTGTGAATTGTTGAGGGTCAAATAATCGGGATACGCTAATCGGTATCAGGCAGCTTCTGATTTCTTGTCCTTGAAAGGCATGCCAAACATCCGCAACAGCTCGCGACCTTCTTCGTCATTGTCGGTCGATGTTACGAACGCGATGTTCAATCCCTGTGAACGGGTAAATTTGTCCGGGTTCAGTTCGGGAAACACCAGGTACTCGGTCAGGCCAAGGCTGTAATTTCCGCGTCCGTCAAACGCTTTTGGATTCACACCGCGAAAGTCACGAACACGAGGCAGCACGAACGACAACAGTCGATCGAGAAACTCGTACATCCGGTCGCCACGCAGCGTTACCTTGCACCCAATCTTGTTTCCTTCACGCAAGCGGAAGTTGGCGATCGACTTGCGAGCCACCGTCATGATCGGCTTTTGCCCACTGATCAATGTCAACGCCTCGAAAGCATCTTCCAGGTTCTTCTTGTCCTGCAAGGCACTACCGACGCCCATGTTGATCACAATCTTCTGCAACTTCGGCAACGATAATTTGTTTTTGCGATCACACTTCTCAACCAATTGGTCCAGAATCGTGTCGTTGTACATTGTTTGGAGTCGGGTTGGCATGGTTTTGTTCGCTGTATAAATCGGTCGCGTTTGGCGATGTTTGTTTGGCGTGGGTCTTTGTTTCTAAAGTACTTCGCTGGCCAGGCTGACGATCTTCATGAAGTTTCGCTCTCGTAACTCACGAGCCACCGCACCGAAGATTCGAGTACCGCGTGGGTTCTTGTCGGTGTCGATGATCACGGCGGCGTTACTGTCGAAGCGAATGTAACTTCCGTCAGGTCGACGTGTCGGTTGTTTGCATCGCACGATAACGGCTCGCACAATCGTCTTCTTCTTAATGTCACTGCCAGGCAGCACGCTTTTCACGCTGCAGACAATGATGTCACCGATACCGGCAGTTCGTCGTCGCGAACCGCCCAGCACCTTGATGCACATAATTTCCTTGGCACCGGTGTTGTCGGCAACTTGTAGTCGTGATTCTTGTTGGATCATGGCAACGGTTTTCGTTTACGTGTGTCTTTGTTTCGTTTCGTGGACGGAAGCGGGCGTGCCGCGAACGTCGTTTTATTCGGGTTTGTCTTCGGCTGCGGCGGCTTCGGCCTGTTTGCGAGCGGCACGCAGGGCGGCCAGATCCACCTCGGTGTTCTTCTCGATCACCTTGACCAATTGCCAGCGCTTTTTCTTGCTGAGCGGTCGTGACTCGATGATCTCAACCGTGTCGCCCTGGCCAGACTCGTTGTTCTCGTCGTGCACGTAACAAACGGTACGCTTGCGAACGAACTTGCCGTACTTCGGGTGACGGACCAGTCGAGGAATTTCCACGACGCGGGTCTTGTCCATTTTGTCGCTGGTCACTCGACCGATTGCTTGACGTTTTGGCATTGGTTTACTCGTTCGTAATCTCTGTTTTGTGCGGTATGAACTTGGCGTTATTTGCGGGTTCGGTTTTTGGCCAGTCGGCAGTTAGCCAGTCGACAGTTAACTAGGTGGTGGCTGTGGCAGTTTTCGCTTCGGCGATTTCACGTTCACGCAGCAGGGTCTTGATGCGTGCGATCAGGCGGCGATTGCGTCGCACCTCGGTCGGAACATCGAGCCGTTCGGTTTGCGACTGGATTTTCAGTCGAAACAAAATCTTGCGTGTTTCCGCCATCGTGGCGTGCAACTGTTCGCTGCTCATCTCACGTAGTTCGGAATTTTCCATAGCTCTTAGCCTTGTTGTCTTTGTCTTCTATGCTGGGATTGGTTGCCTGAATCGACCGTCGCCTACATGGGGCGACGCTTGACCATGCGTACTTTGAACGGCAGTTTGTGAGCCAAACGAGCAAAGCAGATTTTCGCTTGCTGTTCGGACACACCGCCCAATTCATAAAGGATCGTGCCGGGACGGATGGTGGCCACCCAGTATTCCGGTTCCCCTTTACCTTTACCCATTCGAGTTTCCAGCGGCGTCGATGTAATCGAGCGGTGCGGGAAAACGCGAATGTACAATTTACCTTCACCACGAATGTACTGCGTGGCAGCGATACGTCCGGCTTCGATCGTTTGCGCTTTCAACCAACCTGGATCAAGCGACTGTAACCCGTATTCTCCGAAGACAACCTTGTTGCCTCGGGTCGCGTTACCTTTTATACGACCTCTTTGGACCTTTCGATGTTTGACCCGTTTTGGCATCAGCGCCATCGGTTTCTTCTCCGTAAATACCTTGATTAATCCAGACCTGAACTCCGATGTGCCCTTGCGCGGTCATGGCTTCGGTGAAGCCATAATCGATTTTCGCGCGAATGGTGCTCAACGGAATAGATCCGGCGATTTGTTTTTCACGACGTGCCATTTCGGCACCACCCAAACGACCCGCCAACTGGACCTTGATGCCTTTGGCACCGGCGTCCATTGACTCTTCCAGTGCACGTTTCATGGTGCGGCGGAAACTGGCTCGCTTGGAAAGTTGTTCTGCAATCTTTTCGGCAACCAGTTGAGCCTGAATTTCAGGACGACTGATTTCCTCGATCTTCAAATTCACACGACGTCCGATCAGATTTTGCAATTCTTCCTGAAGGACTTCGACTTCCTGGCCTTTCTTGCCGATAATCAAACCCGGTCGAGCGACGTGCAGGATGACCTTCACTTCGTCGCGGGTCCGTTCGATCTCGATCCGATCGATACCGGCTCCTTTGTAATTCTTGGTAGGGTGCTTCTTGATAAAGTCGCGGACCTTTTTGTCTTCCAGCAACAGGTTGGCGAACTCTTCTTTCGGAGCGTACCAGCGGCTTTTCCACCCAACCATGACGCCAGTTCTGAAACCGACCGGATTTACCTTTTGACCCATAATGTTCTCTCAAATGCTTGAGCAGTAATTGATTTGTTTGTTCTTTGATTCGTAAGTTGTTTTGTCGATGGCGGCTTTGCCAGTTCGTCACGTGAAGGCGTTACACCTGATCGATTTCCACGTGGATGTGAGCCATCCGCTTCTTGATCATGTAGGCACTTCCACGGGCACGCGGGCGTACTCGCTTGAACATCGATCCACCATCCACACGACAGGTGGAGATGAACAGGTCGTGCACATCAACGATCTGGCCCGGGTTCTGATCCGGATCCTGAGCATTGGCCAATGCACTCTTGATCACTTTCTCCAGCATCCGGGCGCCTCGTTGAGGCTGATACCGCAGGATGTCGAGAGCTTCGTCAACAAACTTGCCACGAACCAGATCAGCCACAGGGCGAACCTTGCGAGGACTGATGCGAGCGTTTTTATGTGATGCGCGAAATGCCATCGGTTATTTTCCTTTTTTGCCTGCGTGTCCACGGAAGGTTCGGGTCGAGGCAAACTCGCCAAGCTTGTGCCCCACCATGTCCTCAGTCACCAACACTTTGATGTGCTTGCGACCATCATGCACCATGAACGTGTACCCGATGAACTCAGGAACGACCGTACAGGCGCGAGCCCAGGTTTTGATCGGCTCTTTCTTTCCAGCTTCTTCCATACGTTCCACTTTGGCGTAAAGTTTCTCGTCGACGAAAGGGCCTTTTTTCTGTGATCGGCTCATGGCTTTGTGACTATTGCTTTATGGCTAATGTTTTGTGAATTGATTCAAACAGGTTGCAAACGAGCGACAAAAAATACTCGCCACTACTTTTTTGGTACTCGCAGTTGACCATAGCGACGTGAACGACGACGACGCACGATCGACGAGTTCGATGCCTTGGTCCGTTTACGAGTACGGCCACCCTTGGCTGGTACGCCGGACGGGCTAACTGGATGACGACCACCCTTGGTTCTACCTTCACCACCACCGTGCGGGTGATCGATCGGGTTCATCGCTGTACCACGAACGTGCGGGCGACGACCGAGCCAGCGTTTGCGGCCCGCTTTACCCAGCACAATGCTGCTGTGTTCAGTGTTACCGACGCGTCCGATCGTGGCGCGACAGGCCGACGGGATACGGCGGATCTCGCCACTTGGCATTGAGATCTGAGCCCAATCGGCTTCACGAGCCATCAATGTGGCGTAGGTTCCGGCACTGCGGCAAATCGCAGCTCCCTGACCTGATCGCAACTCGACGTTGTGAACGACTGTTCCGACGGGCGTGTTCTTCAAAGGCAAGCAGTTGCCAACCGTTGGAGGTGCCTCGGGTCCGCTCTCGACCGTCATGCCAGCCTTCAAGCCTTCCGGAGCAATGATGTAGCGCTTTTCGCCATCGGAGTAATACAACAATGCGATTCGAGCGGTGCGGTTCGGATCGTACTGAATTGAATTCACCACCGCCTTGACGCCATCCTTGTTGCGACGGAAATCGATCACGCGATACTTGCGTTTGTGACCACCGCCTCGGTGACGGCAAGTGATGCGCCCCTGGTTGTTACGGCCACCCGTCTTGCGCACCGGTCTCAGCAAGCTCTTTTCAGGCTTGGCACCGGGAGTCAGGTCGGCAAAATCACTAACGCTCGCGTTACGGCGACCGGGTGAAGTTGGTTTGTATTTTCGAACGCCCATGTTGGCTTATCCGTGTTTTGTGATCCGTTTATTTCAATGAGTTCGCGGCTATGACAGAGCCATTTCGCCAACGCCCGGTTTAGAAGAAATCGATCTTGTGATCGCCCTTCAGTTTGACAATTGCCTTCTTGCAAGCTTTGGTGCGACCGTATCGGAAACGGTAGCGACGTGGCTTGCCTTTGCGGTTTTGAGTCATCACCTTGGCAACCTCAACTTCGAACAAGGTTTCCACGGCGTGTTTGATTTCTGTCTTTGTCGCCAGTGCATTGACTTCGAATGTGTACTGACTGTTCTTTTCAGCGAAGAACAGACCTTTCTCGGTCACCATCGGACGCAAGATGACCTGGTGAGGTTCCAGGACAGGTCCTTTTGGCAGTGGAGCCGGGCGATTCTTCTTGGTTTTGACACGAGCCATGTTGGCGTCTTCCGTATCTAAATAATTGTTTGTGTTCGGTTATATGTTTTGTTCAACGATCAGCGATCAACAACTAGCCGGCAACAGCTTCTTCGGCTGGCGTGTTACTGCAAGTGTTGTGATTGCCTTCCTTCATGGAATCCAGGGCGGCCCGCGTGATCAGGACTCGCTGCGGATGCAACAGTGCCAAGGCGTTCAGGTCGCGAACTGCCAGGACTTTTACTGTCGGGATGTTGCGAGCACTCTTGTAAACCGCCGGTTGGTGGGCGGCTGTGGCGATCAAGGTGTTCGTTCCGCTGATTTCCAAAGCTTTCAACAAGCCGGCGATTTCGGATGTCTTCGGAGCATCCATCTCCAGGCCTTCCAGCACCATCACTTGTTCATCACGAATCTTGCCGGCCATCGCCATCAGAGTCGCTTTACGCAGAGCCTTACGAGGCATGCGATACGAAAAGTCACGAGGTCGCTTGGCGAAAATGTGTCCACCACCACGTCGAATACCACTTCGCTTGGAACCGGCACGAGCGTTACCCGTACCCTTCTGACGATACATCTTTTTGGTGGTACCGCTGACTTCCGAACGTGTTTTCGTTTTGAACGAACCCTGTCGAGCGTTCGCCTGATACATCACGACAGCGTCATGCAGCAACTGCTTGTCAATTGTGGCGCACAGATCGGTGGGCTCGATATCGTAGCTACCGACCTTTTTTCCTGCCTGATCGTAAACGGGTAAGCTTGCCATTTGGTTTTACCGTACTTGTTGTCGTACTGTTTTGTGTTTGGTTTGTGTTGTCTAGGAATCGACTCGACGACTACCAGGACCGACCTTGTTGGTCGCCTTGATAATCAGCATGCCACCGTTGGGTCCGGGTACCGCACCCTGAATCAACAGCAAGTTGTTTTCGGTGTCGATCTTGTGCAAGCGAAGATTTCGCTGAGTCACTTGAGCGCTTCCGTACTGACCACCCATTCGCTTGCCCTTAAACAAACGACTAGGCGAGGCACTCATGCCGGTACCACCAGCGTGACGGTGAACTTTCTTCACACCGTGCGTCGCTCGTTGACCGGAGAAATTGTGTCGCTTCATGACACCTGCGAAACCACGACCCTTGCTGGTCCCGGTGACATCGACGGCCAGCACGCCTTCCAGCAGATCGACGCTCAATTCCTGACCGACTTCGACGCCTTCGGCAACTTCGCCGCGGATCTCGCGAACAAACTGTTTTGGCTCGCAGTTCGCCTTGACGGCAACTTCGGCACCACCTTCAGCCAGCTTCTTGCTGCGTTTGCTGCCGATGTTGGCGACATGGCCACGCTCGGAGCGACTGGCCTGGCTTTGACGAGAGCGGCGATCCTTCTTGGGACGCGCCTTATCCAGAAAACCCAACTGTACGGCTTCGTAACCATCCCGATCTTCCGTGCGAATCTGCAGCACGGTACACGGACCAGCTTGAACCACCGTCACCGGTGTCGCGACCCCTGTTTCGGGATCGAATACCTGGGTCATACCGACCTTGCGGCCAAGGATTCCCTTGCTCATTGTTCATTCACCTTGAATGCTGGTTCGCGTTGTGGGTTGGTTATGCCGCCGGGACACAAGCTCTCGAGCGATGACGCTCCGTCCTGTATTACCCGACCAGCTTCCAATACATATGCAAACTGGACTTATTGATTAATGGGTTATTTCGTTAATTCGCATCCGGGGAGAGCAAAGGCAAAGGCCAAAACAATCCCGAACACAATATGCGAACTCTGCCTACTTGGCAGAAGCTTTGATTTTGATTTCCACACCGGCCGGAAGACTCAGCTTGTTCAAGGCTTCAATTGTCTTGGCGGTGGCTTGGACGATATCGATCAAACGTTTGTGAGTCCGAATCTCGAACTGTTGTCGAGCCTTCTTGTCAATAAACGGACTCGACAAGACCGTGTATCGTTCGATGCGTGTCGGAAGTGGTACTGGTCCATGAACCTCGGAGTGGGTGCGCTTGGCGGTATCCACAATTTCCTGAGCACTCTGATCAAGGATTGAATGATCGTATGCTTCCATACGGATGCGAATGACTTCCACCGAAAACCCCACTAAAAACGGGTTAAACCAATACCAAATTGACAACGAACAAGGCAGCCGGGCCATAGCGGTTCCCGGTTGCGAATCGATAAAGTTAAGAAATACCCCAACAGCCGTCAACCGCTAAAAACAAATAAAAACCGAGTTCATATAAACGATCCAATCAGGTTTGGGTTGGGAAAACTGCGAGGAGTCAACCGCCTGTTTCGGGGCCAGTATTTCACCTTGCCGTACCTGGCCGTTATTGCCAGCAGGCTTGGCGAATCTTGTTGGTTCCAGGCAGAACTCAATTTGCCGAATCGATGGCTGGCCCTACAATCAAGAGTCGATTCCAGTTGTCGTTCCGGGAAAGCAGGAGGTCTTGAGATGATCAAGCCAGGCAGGTCTTCTAAATTAGCAGCAGAACCCCGCGTTCATTCGTCGTCAGCCGTTTTTGGCTCGGTGGTTGGGGTGGTTGCCAAGGCGGTGGTCGTGCCCTTCGCATTGATGGTCGTCGTGTCTGCCGGGATGTTGATTCCCGCTGAACTCTATGGGCAAACCGTCTTCCTGCCGACTGTCCGCGGGTTTTCATTCAGCGGATCTGCCAGCGTCCCCGATGGCGGAACGATTCAATTGGGGGGCGTTAACACGTCATCCGAGCAAGCGAATTCGGCCGGCGTACCTGGACTCAGCAACATCCCAGGCTTTGGCCGAGGATTCAATAATCGTGGTATCGGCCGTGAGCAAACGTCCGGCAAACTGACGGCCAAGGTCCAGATCCTGGACATGAAGGAGTTGGAGGCCGAGCACCTGGCCAAGGCCGGATACGTTCCCGGCGCGGAAGCGAGCAACGCAGAGGTGCTCCGCAAAGCCGCCTTCCTCAGCAAACATGTTGGCCGCAGAGGTAATAGCGGTTCCAGCCAATCTGGTCGTGATCGCGAGTAATACAGACAAATACAAGCACGACGCGCAAGCGAGTGGTTCCAAACCGCAAAACCACTCGCTTGCGCGTCGTGCTCGTATTGTGTGTCGTGCTCATATTTTCCGCCTTGTAATTTCGTCCGGCGGGCGGCATCGCCCGTTTTTCCTGTTCAAAAGTCCTTAGTCAGGGCATAATAAGAAAAACGCAGGCATTCAGTCGTGTCTACGGCCGTTTCTAGCAATTCGGCCATGTTTCGACCAACACATCAGTCTTCCTATCAGGAAACCCCGCAATATGAGTGGCGATTTCGGCAGTCAACAATTCCAACAGCAACAGTTCAAGCACAAGCCATCGGACATGGCCAATGCGGCGCTAGATCACGATACGATACGCCAGGAATTGAAGATGCCTGCCAAGGGCTTGCTGATCACCGGGTTGCTGTCGGTCGTGCTGGTGATCGGAGGCACATTGGGTTCCCTGGTCTATGGAACCGCATCCAAGGACAAGCTTGTTCGGCACCTGATTTGGAATATTTACGGTGTGGATGTAAACGCCGAGCCTGATCGGGCTAGTCGAAACCAACAAACCAAAGCCGCCGAGGAAGACGCCGAACGTCGTGACAAGCAAGCCAACACGGTGCTGACATTGTTGATCGGTGGGGTCATCATCGTCGCTCTGACCTTGTGCGCAATTTACTTCTTTGCGGTGTCAGGCGGGATTCTGATGGGCCAGCTGCGCAATTATAAAGTCTGCAAGATCGCCTGTATCCTGGCGATGATCCCGGTCCTGTCTCCGCTGCTTGTGTTGGGAATTCCATTCGGCATGATGGGGCTGGCCAAGTTAAATAAACCGGAAGTGAAGCGGGCTTTTGGATAGGTAAGGTATTTTCAATCGAGGATCAGGTCGTGAGTAAATTCAAATTTTCAGCCGGGCTGCTCTTTGTCATCGGCATTTTGTTTTCTTCTCCCGCCATCCTGTCGGCATCACCACAAGAGAGTGGTGAGTTCGACGTGCAGAAGGTGATTCACGATGAGTTCAAGGCCCGCATCAAAGCCGCCTCGCTGGGCAATGCGACAGACGACGATTCAATTGAAGCAGAGGTTCGCGAGTCGGTTGAGGATCAGCTTGAACAGTTTGTTAAGTCAGTAGAGAAATCGAAAGACGAGGCAATGATCGAGATTGCCAGGAACGCCGTCAGCACCACGGAACTGGCCGATTCCTTGACGACGATGATCGTTAGCGAATTGAATGTCGAACCGCTTGACGAGATGGAGGCCCAATCGATTCGCGATGCTCTGGATGACCTTAAAGTCAGAGTGCTGTGGGATTACTCAATCGCCGTTCACGCTCTGCCTGCCGAACAAGTGAGCGTGCGAATTCGTTTGCCCAAGCTGCACGCCTGTGGTGGATGCAAGGCAAGCCTGGAAGGGAAACTGAATGAACTGGAAGGTTTCGAAAAAGCGATGGTTGATCTGGAAACGATGACCGCCCAGTTTGTGGCTCCCGCCGACAACGAGGTCGAAACCACTCTGGCCGAGCTGGAGAAAAATGGTGTATCGCAATTGCTGGAATGGAAATTGGTTCGCAGGTAATTCACTCCCTCAGTTGTTAAGTGGTTAAGATTTCTGATGACGAAACCCAACAGCTCTTGGCGACGTTTGTTTTTTCTGACAGCCTCGGTTTTGGTTTGCACGTTGTGGCAACAAGTTCCTTTGGTTTGCGCGCAATCCGCACACCTGGATTGGTCAAAGATCTATATTGCTGACGGTATTCAAGAGTTGCCGGCCAACTAGAGATACATTCCAGTAACGATCAGCACGGGGCCAGCTAACTAGAAGCACCGCGAAATTCTGTTACAACATTTGAATTGGTGCCCACGTTCTTTCTTTCGCTTGACTCCGCCGGTTCAATCAATGACGAGTTCGAAACTTGCCATCCATTGCCAGGACCTGGTAAAAACCTACCCGGGCAAACCGCCGGTAGAAGCAGTTCGTGGAATCGACCTGGAGGTTTACGCCAGCGAGTGCTTTGGGGTCCTCGGTCCCAACGGTGCTGGTAAAACAACGACGATCGAAATCCTGGAAGGCTTGCTGCCGGCGACCAGCGGCAAGGTCCAGGTGTTGGGCAAATCCTGGAAAGACGCCGGGCGAGATATACGACAGCAGATCGGAGTATCTCTGCAGGAGACCAAGCTCAGTGAACGAATCTCGGTTCGTGAAACGCTGAACCTGTTTCGCAGTTTCTATGACCAGGGGCATTCCGTCGACGAGTGCCTGGAGATGGTTTCGCTGACTGAGAAAGAAAAGAGCTGGGTCAAGAATCTCAGTGGTGGGCAAAAGCAACGATTGGCTGTGGCGACCGCCATCGTCGGCGATCCCGATTTGTTGTTCCTGGACGAGCCCACAACAGGCCTCGATCCATCCAGCCGTCGCGAATTGTGGGACATTATTCGCAGCTTCCGCAAGAAAAAGAAAACCGTCCTGATCACAACTCACTATATGGAAGAGGCAGAACGCTTGTGCGATCGCGTCGCCGTCTTCGATCTTGGCAAGGTGATTGCTTTGGGAACGCCGCACGAGTTGATTGCGTCACTGGGCGCCGAGCACGTCATCGAATTCTCCGCCAAGCCAATCGAAAGCGACGACCTGGCCGCGTCGGTCGCATCCTCCGAGCTTCCGTGGTTGCAAGATTTGCCAACCGTAGATCGCGTCGACGAAATCGGTGATCAGATTCGATTGACGCTGGAGCAACCGCATCTGGTCTTGCCCGATTTAATGACTCGCCTGACCAAAACCAATCTCCGTATGGCCAGTTTGTCCACCCGCCACGCCAGCCTGGAAGACGTCTTCGTCAGCCTGACCGGAAGACAGTTGTCGGAATCGTAACTTAAATGCAGTCGTAAACTGCCCCGGGGAAACTCAATCCGCATTTGTGATCGCACTTCGCCGATTGTGCCAGGCTTTGAGATTCTTCTCGGCGTCTCCGCGAGCCATCCGTTCCAAACCACTCGCAATGTTTCATTGGAAACCTGTTGGGCGGGTCCTTTTTCTGGCAGAATGCAGCGGCTGAACGAACATGCTCGCCAGGTCTGTGACCTCGACCGGCTACTGCTTGACGAACTTAACTAACCGCTTCATGAAAACGTCTTCACCACTGCTCCAATTAACACTGACTCGACTGCGCGAGTTTTACCGCCAGCCGGAGGCGGTTTTCTGGGTGTACTTCTTTCCGTTGTTGATGGTGGTCGCGTTGGGAATCGCCTTTCGCAACAAACCTGTCGAAGTGATCACCGTTGACGCCGTGCAATCTGCTGCTGTAACGCAACTGACCGAAGACCTGGCGGGTGACGAGCGAATTAAGGTCAAAGTGTTTGACAAAACGACTTGTCAGAACCGGCTGCGAACAGGTAAGTCTGACTTGTACCTGGAAATCTCTGAGTCAGGAAACGATGAAGAAACAAATGAAGCGGTCGATTACTTCTACGATCCGACTCGCCCGGGCAGCGTCGTGGCGCGTGATACGGTCAACAATCTACTGCAACACAAGGCGGGACGCGTTGACCCGGTGGTATCGACCAATCACGAAGTGACGGAATCGGGTGGTCGCTATATCGACTTCCTGGTGCCGGGACTGATTGGCATGGGCTTGATGGGTGGCGGACTGTGGGGCGTCGGATTTGCGATTGTGGACATGCGAATTCGCAAGTTGCTGAAACGGTTCCTGGCTACACCGATGAAGAAGACTCATTTTCTGATCGCCGTTATGTCGAGTCGATTGGTGTTCATGGTCCCGGAGATGATTCTGTTGGTCGTTTTCTCGCGCTACGCTTTCGGGGTCGAGGTTCATGGCAATTGGTTTGCGATTGTGTTCCTGGTTCTGTTGGGTGCCATGCAGTTTTCGGGGATCGGATTGCTGGTTGCCTCGCGAACCAAGACTCTGGAATCCGTTTCCGGGCTAATGAATCTGGTGATGCTGCCGATGTGGACGTTGTGCGGAATTTTTTTCTCGTACGAAAGATTTCCCGATCTGATGCAACCTGTCATTAAACTGTTACCACTAACACCTCTGATCGATTCGTTACGTGCGGTCATGCTGGAGGGCGCAACTTTGGCGTCGTTGTGGCAAGAGCTGTTAATCATGTCCTTGTGGGGCGTCGTGACATTCGGGTTGGCGATGTTGTGGTTCCGCTGGACGGATTGATGGCTCGCTAGATGTTGGGCACACATTACTACTTGAAAGAGCAAGTTCGTTTTTATGATTCAGTTGCAATCCGTCAGCTTCAACTACCCACGTTCAAATTTTCGTCTGCAAATTGGCGAGTTGTCCGTGGCTGCCAATGAGAAGGTGGCCGTCGTGGGGCCCAGTGGTTCGGGAAAAACGACGCTGTTGAATCTGATTTGTGGAATCAGTGTTCCTAACACTGGAACCGTGTCGGTGTTGCAGCAAGATGTGTCGGCGATGACCGACAAGCAACGTCGAGGGTTCCGGGTCAAAAACATCGGTTCGATTTTCCAACAGTTCGAACTGGTCGACTATCTAAACGTTCGCGACAATATTTTGCTGCCGTACTTCGTTAATGGCGAGTTGAACCTGGACGGCGAGGTCCGTAAACGAGCGGAACAACTGGCCGAACAGGTCGGTATCGCAGACAAGCTGAAACGAAGTGTCACCAAACTCTCGCAGGGCGAGCAACAACGTGTGGCGATCTGTCGCGCTCTGCTAACCAGGCCGGCGTTGATATTGGCTGACGAGCCAACCGGAAACCTGGACCCCGAAAACAAACATCGCATTCTGGACTTGCTGTTCCAACAATGCCAGGAAAACGATTTGACACTGATCGCCGTTACGCACGACACAGGGATTCTTTCTGGATTCGATCGCACCATTGATTTCGATCAATTCCGAAGTCAGCAGGCGTCAGGTGCAGCGGAGGTGACGGCATGAGTCGCGTATTCTCACTGGCTTGGCGTTACGTGTTGCATCATCGATTCAAATCGTTGTTGATGATCCTGTGTATTGTGTTGACTTTGTTGATGCCGATCGCGCTTTCGATTTTGCTTTCCAGTTTCAATCGACAGATTGTGGCACGTGCGGACGCCACGCCGTTAGTCGTGGGCGCGAAAGGGAGTCGGGTCGACCTGACGATGCACGCTCTTTATTTTCAGTCCAAAGCGCCCGGCGTCATTGTTTCGGGCCAGTCGGAATTGGTAGGCGACCTGGGCACGACGATTCCACTGCACAACCGTTTTTCGGCTCGAAAAGTACCAGTAATCGGTACGAGTCTGGATTACTTTACGTTTCGCGATATCGGGCTGGACCAGGGAGAAGGTCTGGTCAGACTGGGTGACTGCGTGCTTGGTTACAACGTCGCTCGGAATCTGAAACTGCAGCCCGGTGATTCGTTGCTGACCGATCCGGAGAACGTTTTTGGATTGGTGGGTCGCGAGCCACTGAAGATGCGGGTCGGCGGATCGCTGACGAAAACCGACTCGCCTGATGACGATGCCATCTTTGTCGACATTAAAACAGCGTGGGTTATCGAAGGCTTGATTCACGGTCACACCGAGGCGGAGGAGATCGATCATGCGGCGCGTCTGAATCCGAGTGACAGTGATACGATCGTTGCCGACAGTTCCGTGCGGCCTTTCCTGGAAATCACAGACGACAACATCGGCACGTTTCATTTTCATGGCTCGATCGCTGAGTTTCCAATTACGGCCATGATCGTCGTTCCCAAAGACGACAAGTCGGAGGCGTTGTTGCTTGGGCGATTTCAAAGTGACGATGTAACGTCTCAGATGTCGGAACCGAACATTGTGGTTCGCGAGTTGATGAATCTGGTGTTTCGAGTCAAACGGTTTTTTACCGCTAACGCGATACTGGTTGCCGCATCGACGGCGTTGCTGCTGTTGTTGGTGGTGCTGCTCTCTATTCGTTTGCGACAAGGCGAAATGGCGACGATGTTCAAGATCGGTTGCGGCAAGGGTACGATCCTGTCGCTGATCCTGGCCGAATTGCTGATCGTTTTTCTCGTGGCCGCCGCCATTATCGGCGTTGGCGTTTGGTTCGTTCAAATGAATGCCGATGACCTGGTGCGCGGTTTGTTAAACCGCACCTGAGGCACATCGTAAGGGACCTTGGTTTTGTCGACGTGAAGTGGCAATGGATTTGTGCCATAATGTCTGATCGGCAAAACCTTCAAAGGGGACCATGTGAGATTCAAGCAAAGCAAACTTGTTACAGCAGGCATCGTTTGGATGTTGCTTGGGTTTTCATGCCAGTTCGTTTATGCCCAACAGAAGATCGATTTCGCACATGATATCTTGCCGATACTAAAGCAGCGCTGCGCCGAGTGTCATACGAATGGCGTTTTTAATGGCGGGTTGTCTTTGGAATCACGGTCGCAATTATTGGACTCGGGAGCGATCGATACCGAATCGCGCCATCGCAGCGACCTGTTCGAGCGTATTACCACTGATGATCCAGATTTGCGTATGCCACCGAAAGGCGATCCGCTGACCGCTGAGCAAATCGAGAAGGTCGGGCTTTGGATCGAACAGGGGTTGGATTGGCCTGCGGAGCTTTCGCTTAAGAAGAATACCTTTGTGCGTTCGCTTGAATTGCCAAGCGTCGCTTCGTTAAATTCCGAGTTGTTCAAGGCGACTGACCCCGGCACGCACCCGCTCGACGTGCTGTTGGATGAATATCTGAAATCCAATCAACTCGAATATCCGCCGCTCTTGTCCAACACGTTGTTCGCTCGTCGAATCAAAATGGACTTGTTGGGGCTGTTGCCAAGCGTTGACGAGGTCGAGTTGTTTTCAAAGTCGACCGATCCGGATCGACATCAACGACTGGTCGATGAGTTGCTGGCGCGCGACCGCGACTTCGCCGATCACTGGATTTCGTTTTGGAATGATCTACTGCGAAACGACTACGTCGGTACGGGGTACATTGACGGGGGTCGCAAACAAATCACGAAATGGTTGCACCAGTCATTGGTGGCCAACAAACCATACGATCAATTCGTGCGAGAGTTGATTGATCCGGCAGAGGAGGCGGCAGGATTTATTGCCGGTATCAAATGGCGAGGCGAGGTGAACGCCAGCCAGATTCAGGCTTTGCAGTTTTCGCAAAATGTCTCGCAAGTGTTTCTTGGCATCAACATGAAATGCGCTTCTTGTCACGACAGTTTCATTGACGATTGGAAATTGGAAGACGCTTACGAGATGGCGGCAATCATTTCCGACAAGCCTCTGGAAATTCATCGCTGTGATGTGCCGACTGGCAAATTTGCCACGAGTAAATTCGTCTTCGAGTCGCTCGGATCCATTGATCAATCCAAACCGCGAAAACAACGACTTGCCGAAACGGCAACACTGTTGACGTCACCGGACAATGGTCGCTTTGCCAGGACGATCGTAAATCGAATTTGGCAGCGAATGATGGGACGTGGTTTGGTTCATCCAGTAGATATTATGTCGGGCGAAGCATGGTCGGAGCCAGTGCTGGATTATCTGGCCGCTGACCTGGTTGCCAACGGTTACGACTTGAAGAGCACGATGCGTTTGATTGCAACTTCCAAAATTTATCGAACGGCCAGCCAGTCGTATGACCCGGAATCGAATGACGCTTTCGTTTTCCGTGGTGTGATGCCGAAACGTTTGACGGCTGAACAGTTTGTCGATGCCGTTTGGCGTCTCACGGATAGCACTCCAGCGTCAATGAATGCAGGTATTGGCGATGCCTCAAACGAAGTAACGAGCGACTCTACCGTTGTCCGTGCATCGCTCGTTATTTCTGGCCCGTTAATGCGTTCGTTGGGGCGACCGAATCGCGAGCAGGTCGTCACGACTCGGCCAGCCGTATTGTCAACGTTGCAGGCGTTGAATCTTAGCAACGGGGACCAGTTGGCTGGTTGGCTGAACCACGGTGCAAAAACCTGGCTATCGAAACAGGTAGACCAGGCGTGGACGAATCAACAACTGATCCACCAGGTTTTCATGGTTGCACTGTCCCGTCCAGCGACGGACGATGAAATCGAGTTGCTGAATTGGAATGGTGAAGTGCCACAAGCAGCGGTCGAAGATTTGTTATGGACGGTGGTCATGTTGCCTGAACTTCAAATTGTAAAATGAATGACTAACAAAACTAACAACGCGAACTTGGAAAAGGACTCGCAGAGTCGCCGTGACTTCCTGAAGGCGTCAACGGCGGCCACGGTCGCTGCGTGGGCGAGCGGGCCAAGCCCGTTGAGTGCTGCGGTTGCCAAGAATCCGGTCCGGCAAGATGCGACTGCCGATACGTGCATCTTGATCTGGATGGCTGGAGGTATGGCGGCACCGGAAACATTTGACCCAAAGCGCTATGAGCCATTCGAAAAAGGGCTGGAAGCGAAGCGAGTCATTTCAACGTTTCCTGCCATCGAGACGGCTTTGGATGGAGTCAAGATTTCGGAAGGCCTGGAAAATATCGCAGGTTTGTTGGACCGAGGCACGTTGATTCGATCACATGTGCAGGAGGATCTGGGACACATTTTGCATTCACGGCATCAATATCATTGGCATACCGGATACGTGCCGCCGCAAACGGTTGCGGCGCCTCATATTGGTGCCTGGATGTCGCGTTTGCTGGGCCCTCGCAATCCAGCGATACCGGCTTTTATCGATATCGGTCAGCGGCTGGAAGGAGTGGGTGAGAAGGAGGAGTTAAAAGCGTTTCACTCCGCTGGATTCCTGGGAACAGAATTCGGCCCATTCGTACTGCCCTACCCTGCCCAGGCCATGGCGGCCGTTCAGCCACCCAAAGGGATGACTCCCGCTCGTTTCGAGGCTCGCTTCAAAAAGTATCGCGAACTGGTCAATCGATCGGCAAGCGATCAAGCCAGCGACTACCAAAAGGAGTCGATGATGAGAGCGATGGAGAATGCTTACCGCCTGCTTAGTTCGCCAGAACGCGTCGCTTTCGATTTGAGTAAGGAGCCGCGCGAATCGTTTCAAAAATACGACACGAGTCGTTTTGGTCAGGGATGTTTATTGGCGCGTCGTTTAACCGAGTCAGGCGCCCGCTTTATCGAACTGACAACCGAATATGTTCCATTCCTGCATTGGGACACTCACGAGAATGGGCACACGACGGTGGCTCGTTTGAAGAAGGAAATCGATCGTCCGATCGCACAGCTGATTCTCGATCTGGAGCGGCTCGGTTTGCTGGAGCGAACGCTGGTCGTTGTCGCCAGCGAATTCAGTCGTGACATGATCATCGAAGGCATCCCGGGCAGCACCGCTCGTGACCAATCTCGGGCCAAGGCCGACGTGTTGACCGAGATGAAACAGTACGGACTGCATCGTCACTTTACCGGAGGCAGTTCGGTGTTGATGTTCGGCGGTGGAATCAAAAGCGGGCAAGTTTACGGAAAGACTGCCGATGAGAGGCCGTGCGTTGCCATTGAAAATCCGCTTACGATCATGGATTTGCACGCATCGATATTCAAGGCGATGGGGATTGCTGCGGATACCGCCGTCGATGTTGAAAAGCGTCCTTTTTATGTCACTGAAGATGGCAAAGGTAAACCGGCTAGTGGTCTGTTCTCTTGATCCAAAACACACGTAAATCAAATACGATAGAAAATAGATCATTGAAATCGAATGGGTGAAAACATGAGTCGTAAACTATCTCGACGTGGCTTTTTGCAAACCAGTACCGCCATCGCGGCAGCCTCCAGTTTTGGCCCCTCCGTTGTGAACGGCTCGCGGGCCTTTTCCAAAAAGCGACCATTGACCAAGCGGCTGGAAAAATTGCGAACGGCTCACATTGGTGTTGGTGGGATGGGTGCCTCCGATCTGGCTTCCGTTTCCTCGCACGGGTCAGTCCAGGTCGCCGCGCTTTGTGATGTCGATGCCAATTCACTGGCGGCAGCGACGGCCAAGCATTCGGGTGCCCGTTCGTTTAGCGATTTTCGTGAATTGATTTCAGAGATGGGTGACACAATCGATGCGGTGGTGGTTTCGACTCCCGACCATACGCATGCACCCGCAGCGATGGCCGCCTTGTTGGCTGAAAAACCAGTCTATTGTCAAAAACCGCTGACGCATGAAATCAATGAGAGTCGCCAGTTGCGCTTGGTTGCGGCCGAAAAGAACCTCGTAACACAAATGGGTGTCCAGATTCATTCGTTGGCTGTTTACAAACGCGCTGTGCGGATGATTCAGGAAGGCGTGATCGGCAAGGTTAGTCAGGTTCATGCTTGGTCAAGCAAAAACTGGGGATACGACGGACCCGAGGCGACGGAATTTCAGGCTGCGCCCGATCACCTGGATTGGGATTTATGGCTGGGGCCTGCACCGGAAAGAAGGTACTCGCCCCGTATCTACCACCCCGGAAATTGGCGCAAGTACGTCGACTTCGGAACTGGAACGCTGGGTGACATGGGCGTTCATATTTTCGATACTCCGTTCACCGCACTTGAGCTGACGGCACCGAATTGGGTCGTCACGACTTGCCGCGCTCCAACCGCAGTTGGCCATCCGGAAAAGAATGTCGTTGAGTACGAATTCCCGGGGACCAAACACACAACCGATACGATGATTTGGAAGTGGTACGACGGTGCCAATGCTCCACCTGCCGCAGTCGACGCTGGCTTGCCGGCAGAAACGCAGATGCCAGGCCAGGGTTCGTTGTTCATCGGCGAACGTGGGCAAATGTTACTGCCGCATATCGACGAAGCGAAATTGTTTCCGGTTGCGGATTTCAAAGACTACGAACGACCCGATGTCGTCGGTGAGAATCACTATCATCAGTGGGTGGATGCTTGTCTGGGCACGGGTGAAACCAGCATGGGTTTTGAGCTGGCGGGTCCGCTGACAGAGGCACTGCTTTTGGGTGTCGTCGCGAACCGTTTCCCAGGCCAGAAACTGGAATGGGATTCGTTGAATCTGCGAGTGACCAATGTCGAAGAAGCCAACCAGCTGATTTCAAGAAAGTACCGCGAAGGGTTCGAAGTCCAGCAGCTCTCCGGGTCTCGATAATTCGATTGTCAAAAATCGACCATTTGCCATGATTCGATTGATTTGCAAATGCGAAACAGACCACTTTTCGTTGCGAACGTAAGTCAATTTTGAATTAACACGTGTTCGGTCACGTTTGAAGGGTTGGTCCGTGCACACTTCCAAATATCATGGAACCCTTAATTACCTGCAGAATTCCCGGAGCTTCACCGATGCAACACCTTGGCAAATGCTGTCTCGTTCTCGTCCTGTGTTTCACCTTTACCCAACCGTTGTTGGCGCAGAAGAAGAAAGGTAAAGCAGCCAAGGAAACCAGGAAAGAGATCACTCTGGAAAGGTTGTTCCCTGAAGACAGCATGTTCGGGCCCCGCGCAAGCGGCATGGCTTTTTCTGCCGATGGAAACTATGCAGCGTTTCTCTATCGGACTTACGACGAACGCCGGCATGGTAGCGACCTCTGGTTGTACGATTTCAAAGCAGATGAAATGAAACGGATTTCCAACGTTTCGATGATGTCCGAATTCCAGCGCAGTGCTCGCGCGGTCAAGAAAGATCGACTCGAAACACACAGCAAGGTTTCGAAAGCGGAAGCAAAGGGAAGCAAGTCTGACGGCAAGTCTGGAGACGACAAAACAAAGGATGACGAGAAGGCGGATGCCAAGACCAGTGACGAGAGCAAGGACAAAGCCAAAGCAAAGAAGGTAAAGAAGAAGACGAAAAAGGAATTGCAGGAAGAGCAAGAAAAGATCAATTCCGTAGATGACAAGGACGCGGATCGTGAAAAGGCACCACGCTACAGCGGGATCTCCGGATTTCGTTGGCATCCCGAGAAGAATATGATGCTGGTCTTTTCCGAGGGCGATGTCTACCAGATCGTGGACTTGAAGAAGCCCTCGTTGGAGCGACTTACCAAGACGGCGGCGCGAGAATCCCAGGTCGACTACTTGCACGACGGTTCAGGTTACACGTTCAATGTCGACAACGTGATTCATCGAGTCAAGTTTGGCGAACACGCTGTTCATCAACTCAATCCACGATTGGGCAGCGGGCAAAATCTCAGCAACTACTCAATCAGCCCGGACGGAAAGCGAATGGTTGTCGTGGCCAGATCGGGTGGCGGAATGCCGCAGGGGGCACGTACCGTCGACATTATTCGCTATCGTGATCGATTTGCCAAAGCCGATTCAGTCCCGCGAACGGTTTCTGATGACGAAACCAATCCGCAGGACGTTTACGTTCATCTGTTCGATTTGGAAACGGCTGATTCGGAAGAGTCGGACTTGATTCAGATCTTTCATGCGAAGATCGACGAGCCTCGTGATGTGCTTAGCAGCCCGGAATGGTCATTGGATAGCAAGCAAGTGACGTTTTGCTTCTTTGACCAGAAGAATTCCGAGGTGCAGATTCGGGTCGGCGAGTTTCCCGATGCCAAGGAGTTGGCCAAGCTTCAAAAAGCTGCTGACAAAAACAAGAAAGCCAAACCTGGTGACGATGAACAATCGGTTCGTGGACGAGGACGACGCGGTCGCTTTTTTGGCGGCGGACGCAGTTCTGGACCGCCAACATTGAAACACGAGGCCGAGATTGTTCATCGGTTCAAACACGATGGTGGTCCTAACACGCCACGCATGGTTGCACCCACCTGGGCTGCCGACAATCAACACATCATTTTTGTCAGCGAGCAATCCGGTTTCCGACACGTCCATGAACTGGATCCGCTCTATCAAAGCGTTCGCCAGTTGACATCGGGGCACTACGAAGTCTACCCGCTTGGATTCTCCAAGGATCACAAGACGATGTTCGTGACGGCGACCAAGGACAGCCCCGCCAGAACCATGGTCTACTCGATCGACGTTGAGTCAGCCGAGATGACGCGACTGTCCAAAGAGGATGGAACTTACTCTTCCGTCGCGGTCAGCGATGATGGAAAACGTTTGCTGGCCAATTTCGTAACGTTTGGTTCCCTGACTGAACTCGTTCGGCAGAACGCAAAGGGTAAGGGCAAAACGCTGACTGACTCGCATCCGGAAGAAGCAAAAAAGCTGACAGAGTGGAAACCTGAATTCTTCGACTATGAAAACCGACACGGGCACAAAATTCATGGAATGATGTTCAAGCCTGAGGGTTGGACTGAGAAGACGAAAAAGAAGTTCCCCCTGTTGATCTACGTTTATGGTGGTCCATTGGGAACCAGCAAGAGCGTGACCGACGGCAGCTACCGAGGCGACGGTTACTTCTTCCAGGGGTATATGGCTCACAAGCATGGTTATGTGACGGTCGTCATTGATCCACGTGGTCAATCCGGTTACGGCGGCTTGTTCGAAAAATCCAACTACGAACAAGTCGGTAAACCGCAGGTCGAAGACTTGGTCGACGGCGTCAAGTTCCTGACCGAAAACTACCATGCTGACGAAAAGAAAGTCGGCATTCATGGTTGGAGCTTCGGCGGCTTTCAAACCCAGATGTGTTTGTATACCGAGCCAGATGTTTTCCAGGTCGGCATGGCGGGAGCCGGGCCAACCGAATGGGAAAATTACAACTCGTGGTACACCACCGGAACGATCGGGCCCAGCGAAAAAGGCAAGACCGATCAAAAGAAGTACTCGTTGCGTCCGTTGGCCAAGAATCTGAAGGGCAAGATGTTGTTGGTGCACGGAATGGAAGATACCAACGTGCTGTTCCAGGATACCGTCGCCATTTACCGCGAGCTGCTACAGGCGGGCAAGGAAACGAATGTCGAGTTGTTCCTTGATCCTACGGGTGGTCACGGACTCGGCGGCGATGTGAAAACCTTGAATCGAATGAGAAAGTACGAAGAGTTCTTACTGCGTACACTCGGCAGCAACGCACCGAAAAAGAAATAGGCCGCTACACTGTTGCCAATCGTTCGTGGGCGAGTTGTTCACGAGCGGTTGCTCAATCGTTGGTCCAGAACGACAGCAGAGACCGTAGAGCAAATGCCACGGCCTCGTGCTGGCGTTCCACTCGCTCGGTCGTCGCAAGTTTGGTCTGCGCTTCGTGGCGTTTGTTTTCCGAGTTGCAAACGATCGCGATAAAAATGAGCCCATCTTTCTCTGCGGGCGCGCCCGGTCCGAGATGCCCGGTGATCGCCAAAGCGATGTCGGCTTGCCTGGTTTGTGAAAGCACTCCGGTCGCCATAGCGCGGGTCGTTTCAGAAGACTCAGCAGAGAATTCGGAAATTGTTGACTCGTGGACGTTTATCCAGGCAGTCTTAGTTTGAGGTTGATAGGTAACCGCACTGCCACACAGAAACCGACTGACTCCAGGCACCGTGGCTAAAGTCGCAGAAATCAGTCCGGCCGTGCAACTCTCGGCAAACACAATTCGTTTGTCTTGCGACTGTAATTGCGCGACGACCTGCTGTGCCAGAATCGCATTACCGTTTGCTTGCGACTTTGTCATAGTTTTTATTTTAGGGCCAACGGGTTTTTGCCTACTCGCGAACGCAGTAGATTTTCTTGTTGCCACGCAACAGCAACGAGTTTCCGGCTACTGATGGGGTCGACCAAAACACATCGTCGATTTCATTCGTGGCCAGGATTTTCATCTCGGGACCCGTTTCAATAACCAGCGTCTTACCGTCTTCGTCCAACAGGAAGACACGATCGCCGCAGGCCCACATCGAAGCCGCCGTGGAACCAAGCTCCAAACGATTCTTGAATACTTGCTCGCCCTTTTCGGCGTCGTAACAGGTCAGGATGCCACGGCTGGGGATGTACAGCAAACCGTTTACGGAAACGGGCGACGACATGCCTGGTCCAGCCTGCATCTTTGACCATGCCAGGTTTTCCAACTCGGTATCCGGCACAAAGGCTTGTTCACCAGACATCGACGAGCTGACGGCCAGCAAAGGGCCACTGCTACGAGGCCCGCTGTTGCCAAAGTAGATTCGATCAGCATCGGCAGCTGGTGAAGCGCTGAAGGCAGAGCTGATTCCAGACATCGTCCACAATTGATCGCCAGTCGCGGGATCATACGAAGTCACGTAGCCCGAGCCGCAAGTGATCAACTCAGTACGGTTTTCGTTTTTCCAGAGTAAAGGAGTCGACCACGACGTGCGACCCGAACGTTCTTTTCGCCACTTCTCTTCTCCGCTGGCAGCATCGAAGGCGACGACGAATGACTTTTCGTCGTTGTCCGATTGCAGGAAGACATTGCCTTGGCCAAATGTCAACGAGCTACCGGGTCCAAAACCGTTGCCGGTTGGATATGACCCAACCTCTTTCCGCCAGACTTCATTGCCATCCATGTCCAGGGCTGCGATGACGCCAGCCGATGCGAAGTAAGCAAATACAAGTTCGCCATCAGTCGCCGGGGTGGCCGTCGCAAACGAATTCGATCCGTGGATCGGGTATTCCGGACGCTTTTCGATGATCGTTTTTTCCCAGAGTTTGCTGCCATCTTTCAGGCTGAGACAAGTGACCTGGAAATTCAAAGAGCCTTCGGGTCGCTGAGGTCGCATGTTGCGAACGCCACCGGCGAAGTTCACCGGAGGAGCAGCGCCACCGGCCGAGGTGATGAAAATCTTGTCGCCTGAGACGATCGGTGATGACAAACCACTGCCCGGCGTATCGACACTCCAGGCCATGTTCTTTTCTTCGCTCCATTCCTGCGGGTGTTCCAGTTTTTCCAAAACTCCATTGCCATCGGGGCCGCGAAATTGTGGCCAGTCCTGGGCCATGGATGTGTTTTGGAAAGCAAAGAAAGAAACGAAAAGGATCAGTAGCGTAAGTGTCAGTCTCATGTCAGGCCTGCCAGAGTACGGAATTGCGAAGTGGTTTCGAGTGATTCGTTAAGAAGACTTTAACACAATTCGTTGAGCGAGCGTCTTGATTCAGCCGGTTCAGATGCCGAGTTGAACGTTTTTGGGAGGTACCAGCACGAAGCGCAAGAGCGCAAGCGAGTGGTTCACCTGCCTGAGTAAATGTTGCGGATGAGAACCACTCGCTTGCGCTTCGTGCTGGTAATTCGTGCTGGAATCAATCAACTTGGGGCAACTACAGGCCCATGCTCGTGCTGACGGCATCGGAGATTTCGCGCAGGCGATCGGGGCCGCCACCGCTAACCTCAGCGGCCACCCAGCCACTGAAATTGATCTCGTCAAGTGCCGAACGCACGTCGGCCCAGTCGATATCGTCTTCGCCCAGTTTGGCCCAGTCATTGTTGGCGCGACTGTATCCCTTGATGTCCAGTTTGACGATTCGATTGCCCAGCGTGCGAATCCAGTCACCGCAGTCACCGTATTTCCAATGATTGCCGATGTCGAATTGCATGCCGACCCACGGTGAATTCAAGTCGTCGCAAAAGCGGGCGAACTTGTCCGCTGACTGGTTTGCGTCGCCCTGGTGGTCGTACAGAAAATGGTTCCAGACGTTTTCGATGGCAATCGTGATTCCCAGTCGTGCCGCCAGCGGCAACGCTTTCGAGATGTTTTCAATCGCGCGGGGCCAGATTTCATCTTCGGGTCCATCATTCCCGTGCCCGACGACCAACAAAACAGTGTTGCCTCCGACTGCATCGGTATCGCGAATCGCTTTCTGTAAATCGTTGAGTGCCTGGGATCGTTGATCCGCGTCCGGGCTGGTGTGACGGATCTGCCAGTGAGTTGAACAAACGGTGCCCTCGACAGGAAAGCCGGTTTCTTCAATCGCCTTTTTTGCATCTGCGACTTCGAATCCAGGTGAATCCAGTTCGATGCCTTGAAACCCTGCGGCCTTGGCAGCGTTGAACTTGTCGGTCAACGAGCCCTCGACTTTGACCATGCCGATCTTCAGGGACTTCCAAATACGCGGCTCTTCCTGCACGGTGGCCGGCGATTCTGCAGCGGAGGTTGCCCGGGCGATTGCCGGACTTAGCGAGGCACTTAGCGCGGGGACCAGGCATGCTGCACTGCTGGCCTGGACGAACTTGCGACGTGAAATTCTGGAAACATCAGGCATGTTAATTCTCCACCAGGGGATTGGGTCAGCGGTGCACCGATACGTCTTTTTACTTGTTTTTACGTAGTTTTGGAACTATCGGGCATGCGATCTCGGGCGATTTCGATTTGTCGACCGCTCATTCTAACAGAGAAAATTCGGTTAGTGTGCTTCAGGCATGTAACAGAGACGACGATTTTTCGCTCATCGATGCAGAACCGGAAAGTTTGGTTCAGGTAATGAATCATTTGTGTGTGTGTGTGTGTGTGGAGCCGGATGTGATCGAGCAATCGATCCTCAGGAGTTCGGTCCGCGGAACGAACGGAAGTCGCCCTCTTCTTGATGGGCAAGACTTTCGGAATTCCGACAGCGAACTCCTGATCTGGCAGCACACGGTCACTTTCCCGGTCATCGGTTTTGTTTTAGTCCCCAGATAAAAAGTGAAATCGTGTATCGTCGAAATTTGGAAAACGCCCGCTATAATTGTTTTGGAAAATTTGAGTTGCCACTACTTTCAACCTGGTTGACTGAATTCTATGGCTGAAACCTCGGTAAGTTTTTTAGATTCCCTGAAGGCGGATGAGAATTCGGATTCGTGGCGCGAGTTCGTGGACTTGTATGCCCCACTAATTCGCATCTGGCTTAGTGGGCAACATGTACGCGAACAGGAACGCGATGACGTGACTCAGGAAGTGATGTCGACGGTCTACAAAAAGTTGCCCGATTTTCAGAGGCAGCGGACCGGGTCTTTCCGCAAGTGGTTAAAGCAAATCACGATCTATTGCTGGCGCAACCAAAGTCGCAAGATCAACAAGTCGAAAGCGATTGGTGGTAGCGATTTCGGGAATCAGATTGCGGCACTGGAAGACCCGGATGGTGAAATGAGTCGCCAGTGGGACCAGCAACACGATCAATATATTCTGCAGCAACTGCTCGAAAAAATTCGACCCTCGGTTCGCGAATCGACATGGGACGCGTTTCGCAGCGTCAGCATCGAAAGCAAAACCGTGGAGGAGACGGCAGAACAACTTGGCATCTCCGTCAACGCGGTGTACGTTGCCAAGTCACGAGTCCTTAGCCAGTTGCGCAAGTTAAGCGAAGGCCTGGTCGATTGGGAAGATTAGCATGCCGCTCACTACCATCAATAAACAACTCAAAATACAAGCACGATGCGCAAGCGAGTGGTTCTAATCCGCAAAACCACTCGCTTGCACTCTTGCGCTTCGTGCTTGTATTACTCGAAAACTGAGATAGACGTTTGACTGATCAAGAAAAAGGCAATTGTCCCACGCTCGAGGAACTGTCGTTGTTCGTCAACGGCCAGGTTTCGCCCGATCGACTATTGTTCATCGGCGAACATCTGGATGAGTGTGCGCAGTGCAGTGACGCCTTGGCCAAAGGACTTCCTGGAACCAGAGACGGGCTGGTCGCCAGGCTTAGTAAGATCAATTTCGTGGCAGGGCAAAAAGGACCACGGACTTCCGGCGATCCGTTCGAGTTAACCGATGACTCACGTTACGAGTTGTTGGAGGAGCTTGGCGAAGGCGGTATGGGGCAAGTCTTCAAGGCCCGTCATAAGTTGATGAAACGAACGGTGGCGCTCAAGACGATTCGCCCCGAGCTGATCAATCATCCCGAGGCCGTGAAACGATTTGCCAAAGAGGCTCGAGCCGCGGCACGCCTTTCTCACAACAACATTGTGACGGCCTTTGACGCAGAACAGTGCGGTGACCTGCACATGTTGGTGATGGAATTTGTCGAAGGCGAGTCGATCAACATGCTGGTCAACAAATGCGGTCCGTTGCCATTCCAGCAGGTCGTCGAATACACGATCCAGGCGGCCGACGGGCTACAGCATGCTCATGAATGCAAAATGGTTCATCGTGACATCAAGCCGCAGAATTTGATGCTGGACAAAGACGGCGTAATCAAGATTCTGGATTTTGGACTGTCAAAATTTCGACGGGATCTGGAATCTGGCGAAGATGATTTCATCTCGGAAGACACCCTGCTGACTCTAATCAACACGTCGATGGGAACCGAAGGGTTCATTGCTCCTGAACAGGCCGCCGACGCCAGGTCGGTTGATACCCGATCGGACATCTACAGCCTGGGCTGCACTATGTTTTTTATGCTGACCAATCGCCCGCCCTATTTCGGAACTCCACCAGATGATCCGCAGGCGGTGCCCGATGTGACTCGCTTCCGCGACGACCTGCCAGCCGGCTTGCCAGAAATCCTGGAGAAGATGATGGCGCCCAGTCCTGACGAACGCTTTGCGACGCCCAGTGAAGTGGCCGACGCGTTGCGAGCTGTGGACTTGACCGCTCAACCGTCACCGAAAGAAGTGAAGGTGGTCGGCGGTATCGCCGGTGTCGGAGCCCCAACCGGGTTTGCTGCCGGCGGTTTGGGCGAAAGCAGTACGCCCGGGTGGCTGCCCATTGTGATTGGCATAATTATTTTGGTTTCAGCCATCGTGGTGATGTTGGTTTACTAAAACCGGTCGGTCCGGACCAAATTTAGTCCCTGAATTAGCCAGGCGTTTGGCTACTGAGAACCAACAACGGGCAATCCGTTAACTCGGTGATTCGTTGAGTAAATTTGCCGATCACTTTTGCTTTGCGATCGCTTCGCGTGGCGCCCAGGATGATCAAGTCAAAATCTTGCGCCTGTTCGGCAATCGCGATCGCCGCTTCCTTGTGCTGAACAATTTGTATCTCCGCCTGACTGCGCATTTGGTCTTCGGCAAGTTCTCGCATTGCACGTTGTTCGCGTTGTTCGTCTGCGTGTGAAGTTCCCGGTGGCATTACTCGCAGATAAGTGATCTTGCGGTTGTTGTCGCGTGACAAGCTGCCCAGCACACCCGACATCAAATACTCGTGCCCTCCCCGACCGGCAACCGGCACAAGGATTCGTTCCGCTTTGGAGAGTTGCCAATTTTCACGAGCTCGCAAAATCACAACATCCAGGTCGATCGCAGCCAGTAAGCGCTCCATCCTCTGCAAGTGTTTGGGTTCAGCTACTTCGCTGAGCCCCATGACGACGGATTGGCAACGGTGCAAGGCGGCGACGCGAGCGATCTCGGGCATCGGTTGAGAGGCAATCGTCGTCAG
>CAZPOL010000015.1:46195-51623 GCA_964588195.1 uncultured Pirellulaceae bacterium
CGGATGCGGGCTCGTCCGGCGAACAACCAAAGAAACAAGACGGATCCAATGGCTAACCAACCTGCGGCGATGATTCCGGCCGACGGCACCAGCACGCCCTGAAACAGAGCCAACACCAGGCAAGCGATTCCACCCAGAACTGGAACGACGGGAAACAAGGGCGTTCGAAATGGTGGCGGATGGTTGCCGCTACGTTTACGTACGAGGATCGAAATCCAGTGAGCCAGAGCGAAGGTCATCAGAAAAATCAAACTGGACGCAGCACCGGCGGTCGCCACATCAGGAATCAACAGGATCAGAATCGAAATCATCCCAGCGGTCGTGGCAACCGCGATCGTTGGATTGTGTGTTGCATTCAGACGGCTCAACATCGATGGCAAAGTCCGGTCGCGGGCCATCGTGTAGATAATACGCGAGGCGGCATAAACGTTGGCCTCTAGCGCTGAGTACATTGCCAGGATCGCCGCTACGACGACCAGCCAGTATCCGAATGCCCCCAGGTAACATCTGGCGGCGGTGGCAACGATCCCTTCCGGGTCGGCCTTGGCGGCTTCGGCAATCGAACCGCCCGTCTGAACACCCACTGTGCTGATCACAAACAGCAGTGGCAAGTAGACGGCCAAGGCAACGAGCAACGATATGATCATGGCTCGTGGAAGATTGCGGGCAGGGTTGCGGACGTCGCCTCCCACAGCGGCGATTAAGTCAAAACCTTGCAGGGCAATGAACGTGTAGCCCATCGCTTGAATCAATCCCGTGAACCCATTTGTAAAGAACGGAGTCAACGCCGCTTGCGTATCGACGACAGGTTGGCGGGCGACTGCCCAGAGTCCACCCATCACCAGGACTCCGAACACAATCAGCTTGGCGATGTTGGTCCAGTTGCCACCACCGGCCGACTTCAACATCAGGATGGCACCCACCAACAACGTCATGACGATGGCCAAGGCAGGCTGCAGCCAAGGCTCAGATAGTAAGGCGGGAGCTCGATCCGACAGTATGCTGTTGAGAAATACGATCACGAAGTGGGCAAGACCAAGCGCATACAGGACCGCAGCAACGATCGATGCAAAGCAAACGACCCAGCCAACGGAAAACGCGGCTTCCACCGACATGACTTTGCGAGAGAACGTGTACGTGCCACCGGATTCCGGAAACCGCGAAGCCATCTCGGCAAAACTCAACGCGGTTAGTAAAGCGATCACTCCGTTCAACGCGAAAGCCAGCATGGCGGCCGGACCAGTCACTGCGAAAGCTGTTCCCGCCAGCGCAAGAATTCCGCCGCCAACAATCGCTCCGACACCGACACTGGTCGCACCGATCAATCCCAGGCGTCGTTCGTTGGTTAGGTCCTTGTTCATTTGCCTGGATCGCTGGAGGTCGTCGATGGATCGTTAGTTGGATCGACAATATAGCGGCAATCGGGCGAGGACGGACCAGCAGTTGATTATTCTTGATTTCGCTGGATAAAGGTGTGAGTGATCCAGCGAGTTTCAGAATTGGTGCCGGTATTCCTCCCGTGTGTCGTTGGTACACGGAAAAAAGAGTCCTGGCGGAAAAATTCAAGGAGCAGCAGGTAAACTCGTTCGGTTAGTCTTCAAAAACGAATTCGACTCCAACCAAAAACAAGGGGTAGTGATCGCCGATCGAGGTGCTGTGACGAACCTGGCCAATGATCGTGATTTCGTGTTCCAGCAATCCGATTCGCAGGTAGTCGTGGTCCACCGGTTCGGAATTAATGAACGCCAGACCGCGTCGGGAGATGTCTCGAGAGATTGTCCAGAAGGGTAATCCGTCGTTGTGAAAATCAAGATCGAGTGGCTGTACTTGAAGAGAAATACTGCGACTTCGACGTTGGTCGCTACGTCGGTTGGTTAACGGATCTTCGTTGGTTAGTGAGTCGACGATGCGTGCAAATTCTTCAATCCGGTTTAAGTGGCTCATGACGTGGGTCTCGCGGAACTCTGGGTTGAAAGTCTACGAAACTGTGTAGTACTTTCACCCTCACGTCAAAGAAAAAATGAAGAGGACGAAACAGATTCATCCAATCAACTTGAACCGAAAACGGGGGAGCGAGCGCCCGTGAAAGGGTATACCCGATCCAGCCAGTGAAGTGTTGACGAACGGCAGCATTGTTGCGGTGCGACTTTTTTAGTCAGTTGGCAATTCGCACTGTTGCAAACTGTTGTGAAATTCCAGCATCGAATGGAAACGCAGGTTGGATTGCTTGCTCATCGCTTTCAAGCAGGTCTGTTCCAGCGTGGCAGGGATTTCGGCGCGGTAGTCGGTCGGACGACGTGGCGGATCATTCAGTACCTGATCGATGATGTTTTCTACTGTGCCATGAAAGGCGCGACGACCAGTTAGCATTTCGTATAACACAGCCCCCAGGCTGTAAATGTCGCACCGTTTTCGATTGTGGATCGTCGAACCCGTCAACTGTTCAGGAGCCAGAAACGATGGCGATCCATGTTTTTTGGTGCGGGGTGTATTACTCGATCTTGAAGCTAATCCAAAGTCGGACAGGATCGGTTCCAACGATTCCGTCAAGATAATATTTGACGGTTTGATGTCCATGTGGATGACGCCCAGGTCATGAGCTTCCTGCAGGGCAAGACAAAGTTTGCTGGCAATATCGACGCAGGTTTTCAAAGGCACCGTTTGCGACTTGATGAAGTCCGTCAGTCGAGGTCCGACAACGTGTTTCATAGCCATAAACGGCAGCCCGGCGATGATACCGGTGTCGTAGACTTTGCAAATGTTGGGATGCTGAAGTGAGGCCAATGCGCGAGCCTCTGCCAGAATCGTCTCGCGTGAGAAAAACAAGACTTTTAGAGCCGCGGTTCGGTCGACGGCGAGTTGGCGGGCTTGATAGACGACCCCCATACCGCCACGTCCTATTTCTTTTTCGATCAGGTAGCCATCGACCTCTTTAGGCAATGGACCTATTGCGCTCGTAAACGGGCAATGCAGTTCAACGAATTGTTCGATCGTTTCGCTCAACGTTGAATTGAGTTCATCACCCAAGTGAGAAAACTTGTCCTGGTACCATTCAACATTCGGGGGTTCGCCGGCGCGTAACGCCATCTCAACTGCGACAGCAACAATTTCAATTTGCAGCGAAATACTGATGTCGTCAGATGAGTTGCGAATGAAATCAAATGCTGAGCATCCCGAGTTCGAAAATTCCCGCTCGAATTTGCGAAGCAACTGGTGGTCCGGCGTGGGAGGATGTTTTTCTTTGTTCACGGAATAGGCTGGTTGTGATCGGCGTCAACTACCCTGGAGACCAAACAAGAAAAGGCAACGTGCTCTTAACGGGCAAAACGACGCTCCGGGTGAAAGGATTGGAACAGGATTAGGATTAGCACAGAAACAACCAGTGTTTCCAAGCGGGCCATTTACTTGTGTACTATTTCGAGTGAATAATTCAGGCGAGAAAGAAGAGTCAGTTAGTTGTGCGCGCAGTCCAGATGTCGCGGACTTTTTTCAGCATGTATTGCACGGTTCGCAATGAACAGTCGAGTTTTCTGGCGATCTCGGCGTTGTTATATCCAGACAGTTTCAGGTGCACGAGTTCTTTCAATTCAGGGTCATTCAGAGCATGCATTAAATTGCCAAAATCATCGGCGAATTGCGCATTTAGATCCGGAAGTTGCCCGGATTTATCAACGGCCATGTCAACATTCACGTCGGGTGAGTTTGAAATGGTTCCGCCACCTCGTTTTTGAGCGGAATCGTATTTCGACCAATCGCTGGCTTTGCGATTGGCGATCACGTAAAGCAGCCGCCAGAGTTCGTTGCGGTTGTCGATTTCCGGGTGCCGGTTCTTCTTGATTGAGTCGCAAAGGTCGTAAAACGCTCCATTGGCGACGTCTTCTTCGTCGCAGATCGCCAGACGTCGAGCGTTCGGAGCGAGTTTTTTGCAGAGTCGGGTACGCCATCGATTCCATAATTTATTTACGGAGTCGTCATCGCCTGAACGGAGGGCGTAAAGCCAATGAGTAATTGAACCAGCCACAGCAATCCTTTTTCTGAAGCAAAACGAGAGAACGAGAAAAGCGCAAATCGGGAGGAGGTGTAAACGGAAGAGGTAGGCAATGCAGGATCATGCATCGGGTTCTCCGATTATCGAAGGAAAGTTTGCACGACTTTGATTAATTTGTCCATAGCTTTATTGAAAGAGGGTTTTTACCATTGCAATTTGATGCAGCTAGTGCAGCAGGCTGTTTTATCCGCTTTTCCGTTGGTTTTCAAATGGAAACGTCCACAGCCGATGGCGAACAAAACGTGTGCAATTGGAGATTCCCTTTTCCCGTGGGGGAAAACCCGGCGTTGATTTCAGCGATTGGGTCTTTACGAAATGGATTTTATTTGAATCTGAAAGGGTTTTACCTTATGAGCCTCACTGAAAGACGCCGCGCTTTTTTGTTCGTTGAAGATGCAGAAGCAGAATTCGTTTGCACTGCGATCGATAGAGCATTGGAAAATGCTGTGGTTGAGCGATTTGAATCCAGAGAAGCTCTTTTAGAAGCGGTTTTTGCCGAAACCGATCCAGCAGTCCGCCCTTTTGTTGTTGTTTCTCAAAGTAGAGTCTTTCTGGAAACAGAGAGTTTGATTTCGAAAATTCGCTCCGCACCCCTGTTTCTGCCGACTATCGTGCTGCGAATTGAGACCGTCAAGGTTGAAAAAACGGCAAAGCGTCCCAAGGCAACAATGGATCGGCACTACCTGGATTCCGTGTTTTCGGTCTTTCAACCTTTTGACGAGCAGAAAATTGGCAATGCAATTAGCGACGCAAGTTACCTGGCAGACGATTTCTATCGCCTTCAGAAAAACATGGTGCGATTCGATTCGCTTTCGCCAAGAGAAGTCGAAATCGTTCGCTTGGCAACCGAAGGCGTGCCTAACAAGTCGATTGCACGCCGCTTGAACATCTCAATCAAAACGGTTGAAAAGAACCGTCAGAGCGCTTACCTGAAACTAAAGATTTCCAGCGCGGCAGAAATGGCAACCATGGTTACGTTTCACCGCTACTGTTGGGCAAGCCCTACGTTAACTCCACGCGTCGGTGCCAGCTGAATCCAATGCCTCAATGGGTTCGTTTCTAAAAGTGACGCGATTGAATCTATTGCGTGGTGATTCGTAACTAGCGAAGGGATGCCATCGGAGGAAAACCCTCCGGTGGTTTGGTCGTTAGTGTTTTAGTTCCCGGTTGGTGAATTCCGATTTACATAGTAGTAACCGCCGGAATCAAAACTTCTTTTCATTTCAACTCTCCTATCTCAATTCCCTTCTCGATCGTTTACACCTGCTAGTTCATTTCCTATCGTCTTGTCAGGACTTCTTTTTCCGAGGAAGGCTGACTCCAGGACATTCCGGCGGTTCCATTTCTCTTCCTGGTTCTTTTTCTTTTCCAGTTTCTTTT
>CAZPOL010000015.1:51723-53470 GCA_964588195.1 uncultured Pirellulaceae bacterium
CCGTTGGCAGGAGCCGTTGGCAGTTGAATTGATCGCAACCGCAGCCGTCCGCAATCTGCTGTGCCGAGTTGAGCGAATGTCCGAGAGGATGGATGTCCAGAAGAAGAGACATCTATCAGGCCCCTCCATTCCTCCGCTGACCGCCCCGATTTTCGTATGCGATCAGACGCTGCAAGCTCTGACCCGCTCCAGAGATTCCACTGATGGGCGGGCGTTGCTTGCTTAAATTTGTGTTTTATCCAGGAAGTTGCCATAATTCTTGACGTACGTCGTTTCGAATCGAGTCTTCTTCAATAGGTGTCATGCACAGCCGTAGCCATTTGAATCCAGTCGAGAAGATACAGCGAACCCAAGTGTCGGGCGAACTGGCTCGCATGGATGCAGAATGTCGCCGATTTCGCTGCGACCGGCGACTGCATGTTGCTATTGCCATAATTGGGAGAAACACTTATCGATTAGGCTGGTCGATTAGTCGTGTTTGTAATTTGATGGGCTCCCGAGGCCAATGGTCTGTTTGAGATTACTTGTCCGGGTACTCCGTTGCTCAGCTAGCTATCGGTTTCCCCCAGGAAGCGTGTTTGAACGAGATAATGGAGAAAGTCCTAATCACTCAGTTTTACCTAACCAGACTAATCCATCAGGGCACTTGGATTCCTTAAGGTATTGAATGCATATAATGAGCAGTGTCTATATTTATCTTCTAAACTTGCAGAGATCGGCCTGCCGTTCGACCTGTCCCCCTCAGTCCCCGAAGATCTAGTAAACAAATGAGCAATTCCAAACAAACAAGCAATGGCGGAGGATTCGCTATTCCGAATGCAGCAGGGAATCTCGCTTCGAATTCAGTGGATCGGGCTAACGATAAACTTGACCTGTTGGTCGGTGTCGGCGATACCACGTTGGGAAGATTTTTGCAGGGTCCAAAACCAGGCAAGTTTTTTTCACTATTTCTGTTGATTCCAGCGCTGATCGCTTTGGGAATCTCTTCGTATCTTGCTTACGTCGCAATCACGGCGTCGGAAGTCGCAGGTTGCGGCGCAGGTGACCTTATTGATTGTGGCCATGTGTTGCACAGTAAATACGCAAAGTGGTTTGGCCTGCCGGTCAGCATTCTGGCGGCCATCAATTACCTATTCATGGTCACAGCATTGATTGCGATTTGTTGCTCAGCGCGTACAACGCTGACCAGCAAGATTTCATGGGCCACCGTTGCCTTTGCTGGTATCTCTGCGGGAATGGCGGCGATCTGGTTCGTTGGCTTGCAGATCTTTGTAATTGGCAAGTATTGCCCGTGGTGTTTGGGAGCTCATACCTGTGGCTTGGTCATTGCCATTTCGTTATTGGTAAACCGACCATTTGGCGCCAAGATCATGATGGCTGGCTCGGCATTTGCCGCTGCTGGCATCGCCGCCCTGGTACTTGGCCAGGTCACGGCCGAAGAACCACCGACATTCAAGATTATCGAACATACCGTGGTTCCGCAGGATATTAGAACCAGTACTCCAGGCGAAAGTGAAGACACCAATGACGGTTTGTTTGAGGCCCCGAAGGAAGAAGACGGAAGCATATTCCAAGCACCCTCGGACGCCAGCGTGACGCCTCGAAAAATTCGATCCTTTTCTATCGCAGCTCAATTGCTCGCGGTCTGTTCGCCTGCCGCAATGGTAACGACCACTGGCGTATTGCAAGAAGAAGCAACCAAAGGCAAACAGGAAGAATCGAAGACCGACAAGCCTAAATCAGAGCC
>CAZPOL010000015.1:53570-60895 GCA_964588195.1 uncultured Pirellulaceae bacterium
ATCAGAGCCGAAATCAGATCAGGAAACTGAAGAAGATGGACGCCGATTTATTACGATTCAGGGCAACGTCAAATTGGATACGAAGCAATGGCCAATGCTTGGCTCACCAGACGCCAAGTACATCTTTGCCGAGATGTTTGACTATTCGTGTCCGCATTGTCGCGAAACGCACAAGGCGATCAAAGGCGCTTTCGACATCATGGGCGACGAACTGGCTGTAATGGTTTTGCCGGTCCCTCTGAATTCAAGTTGCAACACGCATGTGACCGCCACAGGTGCCAATTTTGTCGAGTCATGTGAATTGAGCAAGTTGGCTGTGGCCTGTTGGCGGCTGGATGCCGAGAAATTCCACGAATTTCATCACTGGATGTTCGAAGGCAGCACCGCACCAACTTACGCGACCGCCAAGGCAAAAGCCGATGAGCTGGTTGGACGAGAAGATTTGGATGCCGAATTGCGAAAAGAGGCTCCAGGCAAGTACATCACGAAACACGTACAGCTGTATCAGATCGCTGGCCGAGGCGTCGTTCCCAAACTGTTGTTTCCGACCACTACCGTTGAAGGCGCTTACACTTCGCCAAATTCACTGGTTGAATTGATTCGCGAACGAGCCAAGTAGCTAACTATATGTGAGCTGGGCCGTTCGTTTTAAAACGGCTCTGGCTCGCACTTAACCGGTTACCCTCCTCCTAAATGCACGCTGGCCGGATTCTCTCTTCCTGTCAGGTCAAAGCACTCCCGCTACCGTCAACCGTCACAGCCGTTGAATCCAGCTTCATCCATCGGTTTCGCGCTGCCCGTCCACGTAAGGTCCGTTCGCAGCAGATCAACGGGCTGTTCCGAACGCACTGCTTTAGGCTGAATCGTCGCGCCTAATCAATCAGCTTTTTTGGGTGACGTTAAAAAGCTGTTTTTCTGACGCCGATACCTTTCATGAATTCTGCACATGGATTGTGTGGCAAGCACCGATACAGGGTCCGTGATTGGAATAACTGGAAGCGGTGCACCGATTGTTTCTGTTTTGGCGATTCTGGAAACGCCAAAAGACCAGTACTGAGAAACTGACTTACGGATAAGTATGCTTCAGATGCGATTCTGTTACTCGAACGAGTTCGCCTTTTTACTCGCCATCTTTTTGTTTGGCAGCCTTGCCGGTCCGTTCAATAACACAATTCTGGCCAGCCCATTCCAGGAGCAGATTAGTCAACAAGGGCAAACGTTCGTCGATGAACTTCGCGCTTTGAGCGAGAAGATTTTTGCCGAGGATTCCTCGGCCAACGGCTCTTTGTTGAAACCTTCTTTAGAGGATCCTTCGTTAAACGAGCAAACGACTCGCCCGGAGACTGAACAAATTGAACAAGTTGTCGACCCGGCAAAAGACCTGGTCAATTCTGAACGAGGTAATTCGCCGTTCTCATTGGCAAGTGAATCCAGGTTGGTGAATCCCTATGTAATCGACCCTGCTTCGGCAGAACCCAATCCGGTTGCAGCCAGCCAGCCAGTTGGCAAAGTTGCCTCACTCGATTTGTTGACACCTTCGATATACCAATCGATTCAACAACAACAACGCTTAGCCAACCATGGACTATTGCCGTACGAATTGTCGTGGGGGCAGATGTCTTCTGGATGGAACAACGGGACTGCCGAGTCTGCCGAAGATTCAAGTCTTGAAAGCGAAGCGGATTCGCCAACCGATAGTGTCACTCCCGTTCTGGATCCGGAAACCTACAATCGCAAAAAGTCTCTGGAACGTTGCCTCGCAGTTTATTACACACGTCAGGTGGATGCCGACGTATTGCGTCCATGGAGCATCATGCATGGATTGATTGGCTACGGAAAAGAAACCGCGATTATTTATCGTGGCAAACGCTACAACGCCGTTGAGTACCTCTGTGCCAATGGGGTCGGTGACGATCGACGGATTCTGTTTGCAATGAACGGTCAACTGCGAACAAGAGTCGGGGCTGGTGTTCAGGGGCATGAAGGGCAGTTGTTGGCAATGTTTGCTCAGTCAGATATTCCTGTTGACCAGCCGATGACGGTTGACGGTTTGCAATTTACCGTCCACGACCTGGTCGACTGGGAAATGAAAAACTGTCGCTCGGATTCCGAGTTGACGTTCAAGCTGTTGTCGCTCTCGCACTATCTGGATTCTTCGACAACCTGGCGAAATTTGCAAGGCGAGGAATGGAATCTGGAACGACTGTTGATGGAAGAACTGGCGCAGCCCATCGATGACGGCGCGTGTGGTGGATCTCATCGTCTAATGGCAATCAGTTACGCTGTGGACCAAAGACGCAAGGAAGGCAAATCTTTGGATGGGCACTGGGCTCGCGCTGACAAGTTCATTCGGGAGTTTCACAAATACACATGGAGCCTGCAGCTGGAAAATGGCGGCTTCAGCACTGACTGGTTTCGCAGTAAAAGCTACTCGGGCGATATCCGCAAGTCACTCTACACCACCGGGCATATCCTGGAATGGCTCACATTTTCTTTGCCAGACGAAGAGCTGGATGACCCACGATTGCAAAAAACGGTGGACTATCTGATCGCGTTGATGATGTCCGCTCCCAATTACGACCTGGCCGTTGGGCCACGCGGACACGCCATTCGCGCGTTGCGGTTATACGAACAACGGGTCTTTGAGAAAACCGATTACAAACAGTTGATGAACGACGCCAGGTTGGTGAACAACAATCCGCAGAACGGTGGCGGCACATCGACAACAGTTAACGAAATCAGAACGAATCAAACACGACCTGCCGGAAACCGACGTGGCATATTCGGTCGTCGTCGTTAAACAAAAATCAATCACTTTCACGGATCAAACACAAGGAAGTTGCCATGAAAATCAGATTCAAATCGCTATGTTTGGCAATCATCACGGGCCTGTTCGTTGGTAATGGTCTGGTCTGCGATGTCGCGGCTCAATCGTATATGCCCGCCGTGATACCCGGTAGCGGCACGGAATTAACAGAGGTTGGCGACGACTTTGAAGACGAGACGTGGACATGGAATGCCAACCTGCCCAAGGTGTTGAATTTCAAGGACGATACTCATTCCAAAAACTTTCCATTGGGCGCGGCTTCCAACGGTCGATGGTACGAGGGCCAGGTGCGTGGCCAACCCGATTCGGTACGCCGAGTGGAGACGCCTGTCGGCGGTTTGACCGGCAGCACAGGTTCGCTGGCTCTGCGTTCTCTGCGAACCGGCAGTTCCCACCCCGGCCATCAGCAACAACAAGACGACTTCATTGCCAATATCGCAGAGCGAATTGGAACCATTCAGGTAGGTCGTAGTCCCAGCGTTGTGACTCGAGTCTGGTTTCCACCAATCGATGAGTGGGAGAATCGAACTGGTTGTCACTTTGCGTATCGCGTTGGAGTCGAAACCAACCCGCACGCCCGACAACAGGGTGGCCTTCGCTACGACAAATTCGAAGGGACTTACTGGCCCGGTATGTTCATCCACATGGACAGCAAGGAAGGTAAAGGTGCAACCGGTAACGAATACGATTCCGCCTACTTCTGGATGAAAGCCACCGATGACGGCCGCCAAATGCGTGGGCCACAGATCACCACCACCGGTTGGTGGACCCTGGGAATGAGCCTGACTCCTGATGGCCGTGTGCACTACTACGCCAAGCCGGGCGTTGAGGATCTGACCGCCAACGACCATATTGGCTCCTCGTTTCCATTCGGATATCGAGCCGAACGTTTGCGATCGTTCTTCTTCAATGTGTGCAATGGCGATGACGGCAAGACCTGGTCTACCGAGTTCGTGGTCGATGATGCCAAAGTCTTTACACTAAGGTAGAGGCATCCAAGGCGCTTTAGTCGCATTAGGCGTATTGAAAAATCGGGCGATCATTCATGAGCATTCGCAAAAACGACTTTGCTTTGCGCCGGCTAATTGTGGTTGGTGCAGGAGCAGTCGGCGGAAGCGTAGGTGGCTTGGTCGCCAATCTCGGCAAGCCAGTCGTCCTGGTGGCACGCGGCGAACATGGCCACAAGCTGCGCGATTCCGGTTTGCTGGTGCGAATGCCATCCAAAACGGTGGTGGCTCATCCCGAGGTCGTTGAGCGTATTGAAGACCTGAGTTTGCTAGATGGCGACGTCGTAATGTTTGCCACCAAGTTGCAGGACGCTTCGGCCGTGATGGATCAGTGGTTGCAATTCGCCGGGACTGACATTCCCGTGATCTGTGCAAACAACGGAGTCCACGCAGAACGCTGGGCGTCGGAAAGATTTGCTACGGTCATTTCGATGCTGATTTGGATGCCCGCCGAACATCTGGTTCCCGGCGAAGTCAGTTTGTTTGCCAGTGATACGCCTGGCAGCCCGGTCGGAATTCTGGACAACGGACCGATCAAGGACAATGAAGTTGGCCTGGCCGGTGAAGTTAGCAAGGAACTGTCAGAATGGCTGACGCAGGCTGGCTTCGACGCGGTATCGCGCGACGATATGATGCGGTGGAAGCACGCCAAGTGGATTACAAATCTCGGCAATGCGGCACAGGCTTTGGTCGAAGGCGACTGGAAATCGATCGCCAAGTTGGCTCAAGCAGAGGGCGAGGCCATTCTTGAAGCAGCCCAAGTGCCCAGAGTTAGCACCAGAGATTTGCTGGATCGGTGCAAGGCTTTGAAGCTGAGCCAAATCGACGGTCAGTCTCGCAAGGGTGGGTCTTCGTGGCAAAGTTTCCATCGTGGCCAAGCGATGGAAACGCCATGGTTAGAAGGTGCAATGGCCGACTTGGCCGACCAGTTCGGAATCGACGCGCCAGTCCTGCGATATTTTCGCGAACTCACCAAACAGCCACGGCGGGTGACGGTCGCCGAGGTCATGAACTCGATTGTTTGAGTCGCATCCACCGTGACTGCGGAAGCGAAAGCCACAGGCTGTTGATCGGTTAGGTATTTCGTTTCACCAGATCGGTTTTGCGGCCCTGCTCTTGCCCACTCTTAAGCAGCAAAATCAAGCGGCAAAATCAAGCAGCAAAATGCCTGAGGCTGTATGATGCGGCATTCTGAAATCAAACAAATCAATCCAAGACAGGAGTGATACAAACTTGGCCGATTCGTCGCACCAACCGTCTGCCGACCACCGCGATACGGGTAGAGGTCTCGGGACCGGGCTGATGTACGTGGTGTTTTTCTTGTCGGGTGCTGCGGCCTTGATCTACGAAATTTCCTGGTCACGGCAAATCGGCTTGTTGTTTGGGCATACGATTCAGGCCGCTTCCGTTGTGCTGGGCAGTTACTTTACTGGTTTGGCCATAGGGTATCTGCTCGGTTCCAGGTGGTCGTTGCGAGTGTCGCCGTTGAAGGGCTATGCGGTTGCCGAATTGCTGGTCGCCGTTTGGGCTTTTCTGATTCCAGTCTTGTTGAAGTTTGCTGAATCGCCAACTATTGCGCCCTGGTTCAGCAGTGATGTTCTGGCTTGGCAAACGACCGTTCGAGCAATCTTCAGTTTCCTGTTGTTGTTGCCCGCCACGATCGGTCTTGGTGTTACCTTGCCGATGATGGCGGTCTACTTTTCCCGACCGGAACCGGGCGCTCTTGCCGATCAGGAAAATGTCTCGCGTGTTACCTTGGCATATTCGCTGAACACTTTCGGTGCTTTGGTGGGCGTATTCGTGGCGACGTTTTACATGCTGCTGAATATCGGTGTCTGTCGCAGTAGCTATGTCGCGGCTGCGTTGTCGGTCGTGTGTGCCGTTTTGGCGTTGTGGGTTATGAAGCGACGCGGGACGCAGAACAGATCAAGCGACCTGCAGGTGGTAGGAAACTCGATACCCGCTGCTTCAACCGATTCTTCAACCGCTGCTTCAACCGTCGCTTCAACCAATTCGCAAAGCTCAACACTCAACAACGGCTTGCTGTGGTTGAGTGCGTTGTCAGGATTCGGAACGTTGGCGCTGCAAGTGCTTTACACCCGCGTCTTTTCCCTGGTGTTTCACAACAGTACGTACACGTTCGGCTTGGTAATCATCGTTTTTCTGGGAGCCCTGGCGTTGGGGGCGGCCTTGGTCGCTCGATTACAAAAATGGTTTCGGGCACCACGCTTACTGGGATGCGTCACCGTGCTGGGGTCAATTGCGTGTCTGGTCTCGGTCATCGTTTTCGTCGATTTGACGGACGTCGATTACTTCGCCAGTGGAAACTCGTTCACATCTTACATTTTCGGAGCGCTGCAGTTGGTGATGGTCGTCGTTGGACCGCCGATCACCTGCCTGGGAATGATGTTGCCTTTGATATGGACATTGGCGGCTGGCACAGGAACCTCGGGGCAAGTCGTTGGTCGGTTGACGGCGGTCAACACATTCGCGGCTTCATTCGGAGCGTTGCTGACCAGTTTCGTTTTGTTGCAATTCGTCGGGCTGTGGGCCTCCTTTATTTGTATTGCCGTCTTGTTCTACCTGGCGGCGTTCGGTGTGCTTTGGAAATGCGAAATGAAATGGCTGGCCTGGTCGGCCGGCATCGTTTTCGGAGTCATGGCTTTTCTTGTCGTTGCCACCAATTCAGGTTCCAGTCAGAACGCGGCCGAGGATGACGAGCTATTGGTGTGGCGTTGGAACTCGGCATACGGTTGGATCGATGTTTTGGAGAGTCGGGAAACCGGGTCGATGAAGATTCGTCAGAACATGCACTACCGCTTCGGGGCGACTCGCGAAAACCCTCGAGAATTTCGTCAGGCACATCTCCCGTTGTTGTTGCACGATGATCCACAGCAAGTCTTGTTCATGGGCCTGGGAACAGGCTTGACCGCTGCCGGCGCGATTCCGCACTCGGAAGTCAAGAAAATTGTGGTGGTCGAGTTGATACCCGAGGTCGTAAAGGCAGCACGATTGCTGCGAGACTTCAATCGGGGCATTGTCGATTCTCCGAGGGCCGAGGTTCGTGTTGACGATGCCCGGCACCACCTGTTGGCCGACAGCCGGAAGTACGACGTGATTGTTTCCGACCTGTTCGTGCCGTGGGAAAGCCAATCGGGATACCTTTACACGGTCGAGCATTACCAAGTCGCGAAACAACGGCTCAATTCGGACGGATTGTTCTGCCAATGGATCCCCTTGTACCAATTGGGCGAACGCGAATTCGAGGCGATTGCCAACAGTTTCAGTAGCGTATTCGACAACACGACGTTGTGGTGGGGGCAATTTAATTCGAACAAGCCAGTCGTCGGTTTGATCGGAACGAAGTCTGGTTCAAGCAAGAAGATTGAGTCTCTGCCATTGAATCGACGTCTGGTTGATCTGGATCAAATGGCCAAAGGTATTGATCCGGTGATCGATTCAGTCAAGAAAATCTGGACTCACTACATTGG
>CAZPOL010000015.1:60995-63960 GCA_964588195.1 uncultured Pirellulaceae bacterium
AGGAACCGCCAACCAAGGAACCGCCAACCTGAACACTGACGAGCACCCTCGCGTCGAATTCCTGACTCCGTTTTCGAATCGCAATCGGACCCTGTTGGGTGGAGACCGATTCGACTCGTACTTCGCCGACAAGCTGACCCGTTTACCCTGCGAAAAATTCAGCGTTGATGACCAGCAGCTTCAGTCACTCGATCGTCACAAGACCGTCCGGCTCTGGTTGATGTTTGGACCGAATCGTTAAATGACCTGAGGCGATACTAACTCGCGCCGTTCAACTATGCCGTCGTTAATCGGTGTGCGCAAAAACACGATTTTTGCCCAGATTTTTCGCCTCGTAGAGTGCCTCGTCCGCCGCCGCAATCAACTTGAGTATTGCTTCGGTGGCCTGAGTGTAACTTGCCAGGCCCACACTGATCGTTGGCTTCAAAGCGATTCCGTCCTTCTCCAGACCCGCCGATTCCACAGCCCTGCGAATCTCTTCGCCAACAGCGGTTGCCAATTCCAAATCGTGACCAGGCAAGAAGGCACTGAATTCGTCTCCACCGAAACGGCAGGCTTGCCCTCGGGTGCCAATCACCTTTGCGATCAGTTTACCCGTTTCGCCGATGACATGAGCTCCAAACAGATGGCCATGCGTATCGTTAATGCTCTTCACGCCATCCATGTCCATCATCAACAACGCCAACGGACTGGCATTTTGTCTGGCCGCCTGCAATGAGAACTCCAACGCCTGGTCAAAGCGTCGTTTGGACGGCAGCCCGGTCAGCGGGTCGGTACTAACCAATGTCGCGACTTCACTGTGAAAATCGATATCGACTTTGTCGGCCAGAGCGAACCGTAAAACCGTATCACCCACAAAGATCTTCTCGCCATTCTTAAGTATTCGAGACTCTGAAATCTCAGCCCCGTTAACTCGCGTTCCGTTGGTCGACTTCAAGTCGCGTAGCACAAATTCACCGTTGGCCTGGGGCTCGATAACCGCATGTTGCCGGGATACGCCGAAGTCGTGCAGCGGGATGTTGCAGTTTGGGTCTCTGCCAAGAATCGTTGGTCCATCGATAAACGTATGCACGCCAAGATCTGCCTGGCTGCGGATGACGTTCAGGAAGGCCCGGACTTCCGAACGCGTGGTCGGCTCCGGCAGCGCATTTCCTTCCATGCGGAGTGTTTGCCCCAGATTCAATCTGCCGTTAAACGTTTCAGAGTGAGTACGTTCGTTTTTGAAAATCATGGTCCAATACTTCCTGTAAGCGATTTCAGCGACATGCAGTTTTGCGAAACTTTGAGACGGTTTGATTTCGGGCGGGCGAATTTTCGGGGCGAGTATATCAGGGTTGTTGGTACGTATCTGTAGCAATGGAGGTTCGGAATAATTGTCGCTAGCTCCACAGGGTCCCGGAGGCGGCGAAACCACTCGCTCGCGCGTCGGGCTTGTGTTAGTTGTTCTCTCCATCGCCAGATGCCTTACAGCAAAAAACGTTCTCCTTGCGAATCGTGGAATTTTCAAGGCATTCGGTCGCAGTGAGAGTTTTCTTGAAAATAAAAACCAATTTTTGAATCCTCTGCTGTCAGTCAATCGAAAACCCAATTCAAAGAGCAAGCAAACTAACAGACTCCTGCTTTGTACTTGGCCCACGATCGGAGGGGTACAGAAGAAACGCAATTGAGCGGTGGCGATTAGTCGCTGTCGACTTTCAGCAATTCGACCATGGCTTTTCCCATCGCTTCACCCACGTTCATGTAAGTCTTCGCGTTGCCGCCGTAGTGGGCGTTGGATGACGATCCCATACTTAGCGGATGGGTGTAGACGGTGGCGACGTTGTCGCGCAGCGTGGGATACTTCTCCTGGTCATTGATCGCCAGCATGGCGTCGATGATCAGTTTCTCGTTGCCCGTTGCGTTTTCCTTCTCAGTTTGACCCAGCGTGGCACAAACGAACTTGGCCTCCGGCGCTTCAAAGTCCTTGCGTAGTGCCGCAATCAAATTGACAAGGTTCTTTTCGTACATCGCCGCATGTCCGGTGTTGTAACGATCCTTGTCACCTTGCCACCAGAGAAAGCCAGCGACTTCGTAACCGGTTTCAGCGGTCGCACCAGGATAGTACTCACTCAGATTCTCAAGCACTTGTTTGGCACGTGCGACATCGCCATCGTACTGAACGCCGGCTTTCCAATTGATTGGCTGCGGTTCGGTACCCTTCAGCCACTTGTCGGGACTCTGACCGTAACCAGCGTAGACGTAAGTCTTGTTTTCGACCTGTTTGGTTTTTTTGTCCTTCACTTCCAAGTCGAACTCGTACGATGGGCTGCCGGGCGGAAGCAGGTCCCACCCGAGGCTGCGGTTACCGATCGCACTCTTGAGGATCAATACAGGTTCATCCAGGTGGTGGCCCAGGTGATGTCCGATGCCGATCTCAATACCGATCTTGCCGCCCGAGACCGTCAACCAATCGTTGCGTTGGATGTTCGACTTTCCAGGTCCACCGCTACCCATCACATGCACGTTGCGGACGTCGTTGCGGACCGTCCATTCACCCGCATCATCAATCATGAACGGGTAAAGATTTTCGGTTTCGGTCGCGTACTGCAATGAGCCTTCCTGGTCGCCCTTGACCTTGCCCATTTCCAGTGTGTTCGACTGGCCCATGATGATGAACACTTTCACCTTCCGAGTCATGTCCGCCGGTTCGCCGTCAGGGTCCGGCAAAGTATCGGACGTTTGTGCCGAGAGTGAACTCGATACCAGCAATGTGAAAACAACCAGGAACGTCGTAGTAAAGAGTCGAGCGTTCATTTCACCTGTCTTTCTCGATGGGCGTTAGCAGCGGGTCGCCCGAACGAGCGAAAAAGCAACCGCCACATGAAGACGTCATTGTGCCCATCGGGTAGCTGGGAATCCAGGCATATCCCGAAAAAACAAGTAGGCCGAGAGGGACTTGAACCCCCGACAAAGGGATTATGAGTAC
>CAZPOL010000016.1:0-2346 GCA_964588195.1 uncultured Pirellulaceae bacterium
GTATTGTAAAAGGTGTGACGTTGCCCGATGGCTGGGTGTTGCAAAATTCGGTTGCGGCGGAAGCGCTGGCTTAATTGCCTGCAGAAGCGTTGAGGGATTCATGTATCAACTTCGTTCGTCAATCCGCCGCGTCTGTTTTCTCGCTTTGTTCGCCGCGAGTTTCCTTGCTTGTTTTTCGAAGTTGGTCTGTGCTGCTCCTCAATCGGAACTGGCTTACAAGACCGACATGCTTAATCGGGCGATTGCCGAATTGGAAGCGAGCCAAATTGAACAAGAACGTCATGATTCGTTTTATCTGGATTTAATCTCGACCGCTGCGAGAATGGGCGAACAAGAGATTCTGGAACGGCTGTTTGAGGAACTGGACACAAAGGTTGATCCATCATCGCAAGTCCGGGCTCATGTTTTGGTAGTCGAGCAGTTGGCAACCTATGGGCATTTGCAGCTATTCGATAAATGGTTCGATGGGACGATCGATTCGAAGGCCGAGATGGAGATGTGGTTGAAGCTGGCTCTGTTTTGTGGAATTGCTGGCCCGGAAATGGATGAGTTGTTCGAAAAGATCAAGGACGCCGAACTGGTTGAATTTGAGCAGACAGTGCCGGGCGCGTTTGGTGGTGGCGACAAACTTTTACAGGTTAAGAAGGAAAGTTTCGCAGCTTTGCGATCTGAATTCGCCTTCGCCCAACTCGTCGGATTGATCGAAAGCAACAGGCTGCAGCAGGCAGTGGTCGTCGCTGACGAATTTCCGGAGGGAATCCTGCGCGAGCTTGCCCAGGTGGGCGTCATGCAGCTACACGTTGACGCAATCGATTTTCCGTCGTGGCCCAGGTTTAAGAATCTGATTTGCAAAAGTGCCGCGCAGTCTGCCCGCATTCGATGGCTGCAGAACAAGGGAACGACTTTGGAATTGGTTGATGCTTTGATGAATGCCAAGGATGCACAAACCAACAATAAGCTGGCCGATGTTGTAGTGCAACAAAACTCGGAGAACCCTGGTTTGACGGATTGGAAAAATGAATTGAAGAAAGGCATTTCCAACCAGCTATTAGCCGCGATTCAAGTTTCTGAAGCCGACGAACAGGTCGCAATCGATCAGATGGACGCAATTTACGAAAATGTCATTGCGACCGAAACATCTAACAACATCAATTTCATGCTTCGTGATTACGATGATGACGCGAATCCCTACCTGTATGGAATTTTTGAGGCCTTGTTGATCCTCGGACAAATTGATGACATGAGTTCCGTGAAAGACACGTTGCCAAACATAAAGCGAGTGGCCCGTTGGCTAGGCTTCATCTACCGAAGAAACCTTGCCGATGGCGAATGGCAGCGGGCCGAGAAATCGCACCTGGACTTTGCGAAACTGGAGTGGGAATTTAACCTGCAGCGTACGCAGAGCGAGACGAAACAGCCGTGGGATCCGAATTCCGAATTCGCGACCAGATACAATGTAGCGTTCTACCGTTCAGTAGTTGCCGCGGCGGCCAAAAGGAAACAATATTTGGTGGCAAACGAATATTTGAACAAGATCAAAGACGAAAGCGAGCGTGAACTCGCCATGTTTCAATTGGGTGCATGGCAGTCCGAGCATGGCCAGGTTGAATTGGCGACCAGGAATCTACAACCATTTCTCGATAAGTTTCAGGCAGAATTGAAGTCGAAACCAGAAGCGGAAAAACTTGAGTTTGTCATCGAACGCATGTTGTCCTTCGGCTGGAGATTGGACCACGACATGAAAAATTTGCCGTTGGCAAATGTGTTTGAAGCGGAAATCCTGAAATTGGACATTCCAGCAGAGATGATTTCCAGTCTGAAGTCTTACCAGAACAGTTTTACCCGACCGTCACCGGCAGCGTTGGCCTTTATTGAATCCGTTTTGAGCAAGATCGATCAGTCGGTTGAACCAGAACGTGAAGTCGTTGAGGACTCACAGTATGCTTTGGCAGTATTGGCTGAGCATCTGGATTCTGAAATGCCAAAGGATTTGGAGCAAGCTGACCTGATTGATTTGGCAAAGAGGTTGCCGCCAGGTGACGAGTCCGAGTATGTGTTGTTACAGCTGATTGAAAAATTCGCAGTGGTTGGAGACGAGGATGGCATTGACCTCATTCTGCCGATGGTAAATGAAGAACGAAAAGTCATGGCGCGGGTAAGTGTTGCCGAGTTGTTTCCGCCAACCACCAAACCGTTTTCGCCTGAGTTCAGGGAATACTGGCAAAGAACACGCAGCGGCGGCGTATTTTAGAGCATCGAAGGGCAACGGTTGACGAGTTCCGTGACTCGGATCGCAACGGTAGATTCAGACCTCAAAACCGAGTATGCTCACGCAAAAACTCAACC
>CAZPOL010000016.1:2446-31034 GCA_964588195.1 uncultured Pirellulaceae bacterium
GACACCATCGTTCGCGTAAGCATGCCTTTTCTCGGTGGTTACCACCCTCTTGAAAGTGCGTGAAGCATGGCACCCACACTCTTCAGGTTCTCGGTAGTATCGAAATCGGGTGTAGAACAAGTCGGTTGCCAACAAGTAGGGTGCCATGTTTACGCGGATGCAACGATTGATTCAGACCTCAAAACCGAGCATGCTCACACAAAAACTCAACCGACACCATCGTTCGCGTAAGCATGCCTTTTCTCGGTGGTTACCACCCTCTTGAAAAGTGCGTGAAGCATGGCACCCACATTCTCTTGATCCATCGTCGTATCGATCTGTTGTCAACTCGACAGAGTAACCTGCGTTTAATAACCCGAGCCAGCGGCACCGATATGTTCGATGGGGTGCCACGTCGTTTTGACTTCGCAGAAGTCGTGGATCAGCCATGGGCCGGCAGATTCCAGCTTCGACCAATCGGATCGGTAGTGCTTAACCCGTTTGACATTGTTAACCGCGTGTTCCTGAATCGACTTTAGCAATTCGTTGCTTGCCGCGTCACCGTCCAACCGGTCAAAAGCAACGGCGTTGACATCCAGGTGACTTGAAAAGTGTTCCGCAAGTTCATCGACTTCGCCGGTCAAAATATTGACAACACCACCAGGCACGTCGGAGGTTTGCAGGACTTCGGCGAACGTGATCGCGGAAAGTGGTTTGGCGTTTGAAGCCAGCACAATGCAGGTGTTGCCCGAGGCGATTACCGGTGCGACCAAAGAAACGAGTCCCAGCAAGGGGCTGGATTCCGAGGCGACGACGAACACGACACCCGTCGGTTCCAGCACTGAAAAATTAAAGTGGGACGAGGCGACTGGATTCACGCTACTAAAAATTTGTTGGTACTTGTCACACCATCCGGCGTAATAAATCAGGCGGTCGATGCTCTGTTCCACTTCGGCGGTTGCTCGCTTGCTGGTCAGTCCTTGCTGGACCAATTCGTCAACGAACTGGCTGCGACGTCCTTCCAGCATCTCCGCGATGCGATAGAGAATCTGGCCTCGGTTGTAAGCCGTTCTGCCGGCCCAACTTTCCTGGGCAGCACGTGCCGCAACGACCGAGTTACGAACATCTTTGCGTGAAGCCAGGCAGATGTTGCCGAGCGGTTTGCCTTTAACTTCCGGCGAATAAAATCGTCCCGATTCTGTACGTGGAAACTTGCCGCCGATATACAGTTTGTAGGTTTTCATGACGGGCAGACGATCTGTGGCCGCGTCATTTTTCTTGTCACCGTTGGCGTCCGTCGCGTTTGGTTTCCGTGCCATTGATTATTGTTGTTAAAGATGAGTGTTTTGATGATGTTGAATCGTCGTCGGCTTCCGGGATTACTTTTCGAATTTTTCGATCTTTGGTTCGGGGATATCTTTCAACAGCTTGTTAATGACGTCTTCGGTAGTCATCCCCTCGGCTTGAGCCTGAAAGTTGGTGCTTACGCGGTGCCTCAAAACTGGAATCGCAATCTTCTTCATGTCATCGATGCTGATTGAAAAGCGTCCGTCCATTGCCGCGATCGCTTTGCCACCACTGATCAGGAATTGACCGGCACGTGGACCCGCTCCCCAATCGACCAGATCCTTGACGTATTCAGGCGCGGAGGGGTCGGCGGGACGAGTCGCTCGGACCAGCGCCGCCGCGTACTTGATGATGTACGGAGTGACTGCGACGGAGCCGACCAGCTTTTGCAAGTTTACAATGGCTTTGGCCGACAGCACTTTGCTGACTTCCTGCTTTTCATTTCGAGTCGTCAACGTCAGGATCTGTTCTTCTTCCGAGGCGCTCGGGTATCCGACTTTGATGTTGAACATGAAACGATCCAACTGGGCTTCGGGCAGCGGGTACGTACCCTCTTGCTCGATCGGGTTCTGAGTCGCGATCGTGAAAAACGGTTGGGGCAAAGCGTAGGTGGTTCGACCCACGGTAACCTCGCGTTCCTGCATCGCCTGCAGCAAAGCCGCCTGGGTTTTGGGCGGCGTTCGGTTGATCTCGTCCGCCAACAGGATGTTGGTAAACACAGGTCCCTCGACGAAACGGAAATCTCGTTTGCCACGTTCGTCCTCATCCAGAACCATCGTTCCGGTGATATCCGAAGGCATCAAGTCAGGTGTGAACTGGATACGATTGAATCCGACGTCCAGGATTCTGGCGATCGTGCTGACCATCAAGGTTTTGGCGAGACCAGGGACACCTTCCAGCAGACAGTGTCCACCGGTGAAGATTGCTGCGAAGACTTGTTCGACGACATCGTGCTGGCCGACGACCACTTTGCCCAGTTCGTCCGCCATCAGCTTTCGATGGTGACTGAATTCTTGCAAGACATCGCCCAGGCTTCTCTGTTTGGTTGACACGCTTTTCCTCTATAATCCTGGAATTCAATTCTTGTTCGTTAAACCGTTGTGCGCCGATGTGGGGCATCGGTTGTGGGGTACCTTCATGAGGCTAACCGCTTGTTCACAGTTTACCCTGTGAAGCGAGAATGGAAAACGGTTAGGGAGCCACTCGAATCAATTGGTCAGCGGTTTCCCTAACGAAAATAGCCAGGTCCGCTGGGGTGTTCGAGTTGTCGATTGCCAGGCACGCGGCTAAAATCCTGTATCGGCAAGGCGTTGACTACCTTCGGGCAGAAAGGTAGTGATTCGGTCTTTTTTTGACGGTTAGGGTTCTGCGGCACCTTAAGAACGACACCTGTTTTAACGGAAAATCCAATGCGAACTCTGATCGCCATTTGCAGCGCATGGGTTCTGGTTTTTGCGATTCCCACTTCCGCATTGGCTCAACGGACTGCCGAGCAACCGTTGACGCCGGAAAGAGTCGCCAAGTCGATTGAGCGGGGTGTGCAATTTCTCAAAAGCAAGCAGAAAGCCAGTGGCCGCTGGACACCGCGTGGGGCTCATCCCGGTGGCGTGACAGCGCTTTGCACCCTGGCTTTATTGAATTCCGGAGTTGATCCGCAGGACGATTCGATTGTCCGGGCTTTGCGCCGATTGAATCAAGTGGAACTTCAGACCTCGTCGGTGTATTCCGTTTCGTTGATGACGATGGTTTACTGCCTGGCGGATCCGGATAACGTTGCTCGTATTCGACAGTGTGTGAACTACCTGGTTGAATCGCAACGCACGAGTGAAGGTGAGGGAGGTTGGTCGTACAACCTGAATAACTCGCGATCGGACTCTTCCAACTCGCAGTTTGCATTGTTGGCACTACACGAAGCCAGCCTGTTGGGAATTCAGGTCGAGCAACGTGTCTGGCGACAGGCTCAATGGTATTGGGATTCGGTCCGGCATCGTCGTGGTGGATACGGGTACACCGAAGCCAATAGCGTGATGACAGGAAGCATGACTTGCGCAGGAATTTCATCACTGATCATCATCGACGAAAATTTGCCCAAGCGAGTTCCATTCGAAAACGGCAGGATCGTATGCTGTGGGGACACCGATCGAATTGAAGAAGTTGAGCTTGCCAGTGAGTTTCTGGCTTCACGGTTTACGGTGGCACGAAACCCGGCCAATGGGATCACCTCATTCGCTCAGTCCAACTACTATTTCCTGTACGGCCTGGAACGAGCAGCTCGTCTGTCAGGCCAGCGCTTTTTCGGCGAACACGATTGGTATCGTGAGGGAGCGGAATATCTGACGCGGCAAGGCAGGCAGAAAGGCGGCGCGTGGAAGGGCACTGGTTCTCACGGTGAAAACAGAGCGGAGATTGCCACGTCGCTGGCTTTGTTGTTTTTGTCCAAAGGGCGTCGTCCGATCGTAATAGGCAAGTATAAGCACTCCGACAATAACGATTGGGATCGGCATCGCAAGGGTATTCACTATCTAACTCGGGCTCTTGAATCCGACTGGGAGATGAAGCTGAACTGGCAGACGATCGAGGGCAAGTACGCCACGACCGAGGATTTGCTGGAGGCGCCTGTGTTGTTCATCAGTGGGCGAGACGAGTTGCGATTGGGGCGAAAACAAAAAGAGAGTCTGAAAAAATACATCGAGTTTGGTGGGTTCGTGTTTGCGGAAGCCTGCCAAGGCGATGGTTGCGGTGAGAACGTTGCCTTTCAACGCGATTTTGTGAATTTGATGGACGAGTTGTTTCCGGAAAATCCGATGTTGTTGTTGGACGGAAATCATCCGATCTACTCGTCCCAGTATCCTTTGCAAGTCAATCCGGACCGCCCGCTATACGGATTGCAGTCCAGTTGCCGCACGAGTGTCGTGTTCTGCCCGGCCAACCTTAGCGGGATTTGGAGAGTCAATCGTCAATCGTTCATGGACCAGTTGCCCCAATCGGCGAAGAATCAGGTGACGTACGCGACTCAGCTAGGCGTCAACGTCGTCTCCTACGCAACCGGTCGCGAGCTAAAAGATAAACTCGATCGACCAAACGATATTGATGTTACCAGTGACAGTGATGGCCAGCGTGTGGTGCTGATTCCAAAGTTGAGTCACGGCGGTGGCGCGGACGATGCACCGAATGCCTGGCAGAATATTGTGCGTCGAGCTCGTTTTGATTTGAAGCAACGGTTTCGAATCAAACGCGAAATGGTTTCGCCACAGATCAGCCAATTGGCCAAGAATCCGATGGTGTTTATGCATGGAAGAACTGGTTTCAGTTGGTCGGCGGAAGAGCGAGCGGATTTGAAGACGTGGTTGGAAAACGGTGGCTTTATGTTTTCCGATTCCATTTGCGCAGCGGACGCATTCGTCGAATCGTTTCGAAAAGAGATGAAGCAATTGTTTCCGGACAATGAACTGCAACCGATTCCGCCAAATGATCCGATGTGGTCAGATCGTTTGGGTGGGTACCGCCTGGATTCGGTGACGCTGCACGAACCTGGTCAGGAGGGCGGTGGAATACGTAAATCGAAAACGCCTCCCAGGATGGAAGGCATTAAAGTCGGTGATCGCTGGGTCGTTGTGTTTTCACCCTACGACCTCAGTTGCGCAATGGAAAACGCGCCTGCTCACCAATGCGTGGGCTACAGCAAAGATGATGCCTCCAAAATGGGCGTGAACATTATTCTCTACGCGTTGAAACCATGATTCCCGTTGCGGCTGATGACAAGATGATCGCAAACCGAAAAAATTACGTGCTTTCAAAATTCGCCACCGTCTTATTGGTGTTGGCGACGCTGGTGATGGTGTCTGCTCCCCGATGCCTGCATGCCCAGGCCCAGGTGTTGACGGCCGAAGACGTCGAGCGTGCCATTAGTCGATCGAGTCGGTGGTTGGCTGGTCAGCAACGAGACAACGGCAGCTGGTCGCTGATCGCTGCTCACAAAGGTGGTGTCGAAGGTCTGGCGACGTTGTCGTTGGTGCTTGCCGGGGCCGACAAGCGAGGTGCGGCGGTCCAAAACGGGCTGCGTTACCTTAATTCGCTGGACCCGTTAACCGATGGGCTCTCGGTTTACACGGTCTCTTTGATGGCGATGGTGTACGCAGAGGTGGATGCTGATTTGTATCGAGCAAGAATTCGCAAGTGCGTTCAGTATCTTGTCGAATCGCAAATCCCGTCTGGTGCGGGACGAGGCGGATGGGCTTACGGGATCGAACGGACACCCACCAAACCGGATGGTTCAAATACGCAGTTCGCAATTTTGGCGCTCAGCGAAGCCGCTCGCGCTGGAATTCAGGTTGAGCAAGAAGTCTGGCAACGTGCACGTTGGTATTGGGAGTCGATGTACAAGGGGCGTGGTGGATTCATCTATCGCGAGGACACGCACCATAGCCAGGTGATAACGGGCAGTATGGTCTGCGCGGCAATCGCTTCGTTGATCATCATTGACGAGAACCTGAACAATCGCCCGCCCATTAAAAATGGATTGGTGGCCTGTTGCGTTGGTGAGGAGCGGCTGGAAATGGTCGAGGAAGCGAGCCAATGGATGGCCGATCACTTTACGACGCGCAGTAACCCGGCCGATGGCTATTCGATTTTTCGCGACAGTCGCTATTACTATCTGTATTCGATGGAACGAGCGGCTCGCTTGTCCGGCCAACGTTTCTTCGGCGAATTCGATTGGTATCGCGAGGGCGCCCGGGCGTTGGTGGCACTGCAAAGAGACAATGGGCGCTGGGAAACGAGCGTCGGGCACGGGGAAAAAGACAGTCCACACGTTGCGACCGCTCTGGCGCTGTTGTTCCTTTCCAAAGGACGCCGGCCTGTGGTGATCGGAAAGTACCAACACAGCGACGGCGATGACTGGGATCGGCATCGTAAGGGAGTTCACTATCTAACGCGTGCTTTGGAAGCTGATTGGGATGTGAAGCTGAGTTGGCAGTCGGTCGATGGACGAGTCGCTTCGCTGAATGACCTGCGCGAGGTGCCCGTGCTGCACATTTCTGGCAAGGACCGATTACGATTGAGTCGTCGGCAGAAGGAAGCACTGAAAAAATACATCGAATACGGTGGGTTCGTCTTTGCGGAAGCATGCGAGGGGGATGGTTGCGGTTCCAATTCTCGATTTGATTCCGATTTCCGGGCTTTGATGGCCGAGCTGTTTCCGGAAAACGAACTGCAGCCGCTTAGCCCGGCCCATCCGATCTATAACGCGCAATACAATCTGCCATTGAATCCGGATTGGGCTCTGGAGGGAATTCAAACGAGTTGTCGGACCAGCGTGGTTTACTGTCAACGAAATCTGGCGGGTTTCTGGCGAGTCAATCGGCCATCGTTCGAAGATGCTTTGCCGCCAACAGCCAAGAAACAGGTCGACTACACGATTCAGTTGGGCGTCAATGTGGTTACCTATGCAACGGGTCGCGCGGTAAAGGACAAATTGGACAGCAATCAGGATCTGGATGTCGGATTTGATGGCCCGGGTGAGCGGATCGTGATGATTCCCAAGTTGGCACATGGTGGAAGTGCCGATGCCGCACCGAATGCTTGGCAGAATATTATGCGTCGCGCTGGTTTTGACTTGAAGCAAAGGTTCAAGATTGAGCGGCAGTTGATAAATGCAGAAACTGACGCTCTGCAAAAATATCCGATGGTGTTCATGCACGGTCGATCACCGTTTCAATGGTCCGAGGACGAGCGGCAAGCACTCAGAACTTACCTAACCGAGATCGGGTTTCTGTTTTCAGATTCGATCTGTTCTGCGGATGGCTACGTCGAATCGTTCCGAAATGAAATGAAAGCTGTATTTCCAGATCATCCGTTGCAAAAAATTCCCGCCGACGATCCTTTGTGGAGCGACGCGCGCGGCGGGTACGATTTGCAGCAAGTCAGTATTCACGAGCCTGCAAAGAACCAGCCGGGTGGAGTTCGTCGCTTGAAGTCGCCGCCGCTTATGGAGGGAATCAAAGTCGATGGCCGCTGGGTGGTCGTGTTTTCACCGATCGACCTTAGCTGTGCTATGGAGAATGGAGCGGCGGCACAGTGCCGAGGCTACGACAAGGATGACGCGGCACGTTTGGGCGTGAACATTATCTTGAATGCTCTGCTGCCGGATCGGTAAAGCAGAACGGCTGATTTGTTTCGCTCGATTTCAAATCAATCGGGGACCATTGCGTCTTCTGAACGTGGCAGGTCTTCCAGAGTTTCCAGACCGAACAGGTCCAGGAATCGGTCGGTGGTTCGATAAACCTTGACTCGCGATTTGGGCTCGGCGGTTTCGACGCTAAGCAATTGCCGCTTGACCAGTTGCTTGATGATCCCCGAGCATTCACGACCTCGCAATTCGTTGACGTCCTCGCGTTTCACCGGCTGGTTGTAGGCCACTATCGCCAGGACGTCGATCGCTTGTTGACTGAGTTTTGCCTTGCGGATTTCGCCGTAGAAACTTTCACGAACGACTGCGTATTCTTCGGCCAGTACCAGTTTCAGCTTGTTGCGATCGATCATCAGCCGGAATGCAGATTTGTTAGTTTCGTATTCGCTTTGCAATTCCTTGGCCAAGGCAGTTACCTCTTTCGGAGTAACGCCCCGGATCATGGATGCGATCTTGTTGGTCGTTAGTGGCTCGTCGTCGTCCGGGTTACCGACGAACAACAAGGCTTCCAGAATCGATTTGGGCGACAATTCACAAGCGGCATTGTCGTCGACTGGCGCTGGCTCATTTTTTTTCGGCTCGGCGTCTTCTTCCGGTTCCAGACCGACAGCCTTGGCGTACGCTCGCCCGAGTTCGTCCAGTGACAGTTCCACACCGTCTTCCAGCACATTTTCATCTGGTTCGGGTTGGGGAGTTGGTTCGCTCATGATTTCGCCAGCTTACGGGATTGGTGTGCCGGTTCGCAATGGATGTTTGTCGTCGAGAAATTGTGTGGTCGGTTGGTTGCGTTCTGCGGCTCATAAAGGAAAATGACAGCACACAAAAATCCCTTGGTTATTCAGGTTAGAAACTATGAGCCATCGATCGTATGAAGATTCGACATTCACACGCGGATTCAGCAAAGTGAATTTCCGGGGTTGGAAGTTCAGCGGGCTTGCTTGCTTGCTTTTGATGGTGGTTTGCTACAGCACGCCGGTATGGGCTTGGCAAACAGATCATGTTGCTGAATCGCCATTGAATATGGTCGCCACGGTCAATCCCATCGCGACCCAGGCGGGTGTGAACGCATTGCGAGCAGGTGGCAATGCGGTCGACGCCGCGGTGGCGGCTGGTTTGATGTTGTCGGTCGTTGACGGCTACAACTCAGGGATTGGTGGTGGTTGTTTCATTCTGATTCAAACAGCCGAAGGAAAGCTGTTTGCGATCGATGGTCGCGAGATGGCTGCTGCGGCTGCGCACCGGGATATGTATCTGGTGGACGGCAAACCAGACACCAGTCTGTCGCAAACGGGAGCTCTGGCAATTGGTGTTCCGGGTGCTTTGAAGGCATACGAACAAGCGGTGCAGCGACATGGCAAAGCTGATTTTTCTTCGCTGGTTAAGCCGGCGGCAAAGGTTGCCCGGGAAGGCTTCTCCGTTTCCAGTGTTTACGCTGGTCGAATTCAGGGGGCTGCTGAATTGTTGGCGCGTTTCCCTGGAAGCAAAAGCGTGTTGTTAAAAGAAGACGGAACAGGCTGGAAGGAAGGCGAGACGTTGGTGCAAACCGATCTGGCTAACACGCTGGACAAGATCGCCGAATCGGGCAGCGACTATTTTTATCAAGGAGAATTCGCAACGCAATTGGCTGCGTGGATGAAAGAAAACGGTGGCGTAATTACAAAGGCCGACATGGAAAACTACGCTACTCGGGATCGTATTGCTGTGGCTTCGACCTACCGCGGGCATCCGATCGCCGGGTTCTCGCCCCCGAGTTCTGGTGGGGTGCACGTTGCACAGATCCTGAATATCCTGGAACACTTCGACTTGAAAGATTTGTACGAGAACGACCGCGCCACGTTTGTGCACGTGATCGCCGAGGCAATGAAGTTGGCGTTCGCCGATCGAGCTCATTGGCTGGGCGACCCTGCGTTTGCCGATGTGCCGGTCGGTTTGATTGCCAAAAGCTATGCCGCTGAACTGGCTAAAAAGATCGATCTACAAAAAGTGACGCCCGTTGAATCGCATGGTACGCCACCTGCCGCTGACGCAACGTTTTTTGAAAGACATACCACGCATATTGCGGCCTCGGACAAAGCCGGGAACTGGGTTGCGATCACGACGACGAACAATACTGTGTTTGGGTCCAAGGTGATTGTCCCTGGATTGGGAGTGGTGATGAACAACCAGATGGATGACTTTTCAATTGCTCCGGGCGTGCCGAATGCTTACGGTTTGATCGGCACCGAGGCGAATTCCGTGCAACCCGGCAAACGGCCGTTGTCCAGCATGAGTCCGACGATTGTGTTTGACGAAAACGATCGCCCGATCATGACTGTTGGGGCCGCCGGCGGACCGAAGATTATTACCCAGGCTTTGCTGGCGATTATTCGACGAATCGATTTGGAAATGCCGGTCGGCGAGGCGGTTGGGCGAAAACGTTTTCATCACCAATGGGCACCGGATGCGTTGATGTTGGAGACCGGATTCGATGCCGCGATTGCAAAGAGTCTCGAGGAACGAGGGCACAAGATTCGATATTCGAATAATGTCGGAATCACACAGGCCATCGTATGGGAGGAAGACCGGGGAGTGTTTGTCGGTGCCCATGACCCGAGAACTCCCGGCGCTGCGGCGGGGGTTCAAGCCAACGATCGATAAGAAGTTAGCGGCGAAATGTTTTGGCAAGAGTTAGCGGAAGTATAAAAACCTGATGAATTCGATTTCCAATTTGGTCAACGAGCATTTACCACAAGAACGTGAGAAACGTTTCTTTTGCTTTCGCGGATTTATGAAGTCCGGCACGAACTGGGTTGGCAACTTGCTGAATTTGCACCCGGAGATTTGTTGTGTCGGGGAATTGCATTTGCAGTCTATTTACGAAACTGTGCAAAGAGACCTCCGTCGACTTCCAGTGATGGATGATCGGCGTGCCAGGAATGTGCTGCGTGGGAATTTGCAAGGAATGCTACGCCAGGTGCTGGTCGATTTGGCCGATCCACAGGCCAGCGTGATTGGCGAACGTACGCCGCATACGTTGAAGCCGATGGCTATCAAAAACGTGCCGCATATGACTTTGGTTCGTGACGCACGTGATGTGTTGGTGAGTCGTTTCTTTCACCTGTACAATTTCCCGGAAGTTTCGCGAGTGTTCGAACGGTTCCCCGAACTGCAACCACAGTTGCAGAAGTTCCGCGACAACGAATGGTACTTTCACGAGAATCCCGAGCGGCTGCTTTTGACCGAAACGATGGTGCGTGAATCTATGCGATGGTGGCGTGAACACCTGGAATCGGACCGGCAAACCGTGGCGACGCATCCCGGCATTTCGGTGCTGGTTATGAAGTACGAAGACTTTCATGCAAACGTCGAAAGCAGCCGACGACGCATGTATGAGTTCCTGAAGGTTGATCCGATGTCGGCCGCCGCAATCCCGGAGCCGTTAATGCCCGGGATGAAAGCAGAACAGCCGCGAGATTTTAATCGCAAAGGGCAAATCGGTGACTGGCAAAACTACGTTACCGACGATGTGAAAGTTTGGATCAAGGAAGAGGCGGGTGAGGAACTGATCCGGCAAGGCTATACGGAATCGATGGATTGGTAGCCCCGTCGCGGTAGTGGCGGCAGAATCGGTAACTCTACGTATGTATCGCTTGTTTGTTCACTGCCAACGCTGCTTCCATAACGATTTCCGACAGTGTCGGGTGTGCGTGAACACAACGCGCCAAGTCTTCGGCACTGGCTTTGAACGTCATGGCCACTGCCGCTTCCGAAATCAGGTCGCCGGCATGTAGTCCAATGGCGTGTACGCCGAGAATTCGATCTGTCGTGGCGTCTGCCAGAATCTTGACTCGTCCGGTTGTATCGCCAAGCGTGCGAGCTCGTCCGTTGGCACCGTAAGGACACATCCCTTTCTTGTACTTGATGCCCTGCTCTTTCAGCTGCTCTTCCGTTTGTCCAACCGTCGCGATTTCCGGGCTGGTGTAAACGATTGCCGGAATCGCATCGTAATCCATGTGACCGTAACCGGAGACGATTCGCTCGACGCAGGAGATCCCTTCTTCGGATGCTTTGTGCGCCAGCATTGCTCCGCCGATGCAATCGCCGATGGCAAACACGTTGGCAGCGCTCGTCTTGTAATGACCGTCGACTGTGATGAAGCCACGTTTGTCAGTCTCGACGCCGATGGCGTGCAGTCCGATCGTTTTTGTGTTTGGCGAGCGGCCGGTGCAAACCAGCACGCGATCGGCTTTCATCGGTGCTTGTTCTTTGCATTGAACGATGCAGTGATCGCCGTTGGCCTTCGCGGATTCGACCCACATGCCAGTCTTGAATTTAATACCTTGCTTTTCAAAAGTTCGGTGCGCCAGTTTGGCCATCTCGGAGTCCATGCCGGGCAGAATACGATCGAGGGCTTCCAATACAGTCACGTTGCTGCCCATTCGATTCCAGACGGAACCCATTTCCAGACCGATGTACCCTGCCCCGATCACGATCAATTCTTTGGGAGGTGCATCAAATGATAAAGCCGTCGTGCTGTCGCCGACCATCTTTCCATCGAATTCGATTCCAGGAAAGATCGTGGGAACACTGCCGGTTGAGATAATGACTTTGTCTGCGTTAACCGTTCCGGCATCTTTACCCGCCACTTCGATCGTGCCGGGTCCGGTGAACGTTCCACGACCGACGAACATGGTGACTTTGTTTCGTTTCAGCAGCATGTTGATGCCACCGGTCAGCGTGTTAACGATTTCCTCTTTCCGTTTCATCATCTGGCCGATGTTCAGGTTGACTGATCCAACTTCGACACCATGAACGGCCAGATCGTGCTTTGCCATTTCGTACGCGTGACTACTTTCCAGCAATGCTTTACTGGGGATGCATCCGACGCGCAGGCAGGTGCCGCCGAACTGTTCATGTTCGTCGATCACGGCTACGTTCAGGCCGAGTTGTGCTGCGCGAATGGCTGCTACATAGCCACCGGGGCCACCGCCAAGAACTGCCAGGTCGAATTTCGGATGGCTCATCAAACGTCCTCTGTCGAAAATTGTGATGGGTCGAAGGGCGGTGCCGATCGAACACCATGGGATCAACGAATGTTAAAGCGGCAATGGTAAATCAAGTGTGAATAGTGACAAGGCTACTTTTTGCCAAGGCTTCGCTGGCGTTGGAAAAAGCGAGTCAGGATTTCTCCGCAAGCCTCGGCCATAACGCCCGGGACAACTTCACAGCGATGATTCAGCCGCTCGTCAGACAGCAAGTGGAACAGCGACGTGGCAGCCCCGGCCTTGGGATCGGTCGCACCAAAAATCACCAATGGGACTCGTGCATTGACGATCGCTCCAGCGCACATCGGGCAAGGTTCCAGAGTGACGTACAAAGCGCAATCAATCAGACGCCAATCTCCGATGGCATCAGCCGCTTGAGTGATCGCCAGCATCTCGGCGTGCGCGGTCGGGTCTCGCAACATTTCACGCTGGTTGTGAGCGGCCCCGATTACTCGCCCCTGATGGACGACGACGGCACCAATTGGAACCTCGTTCAGACTCTCGGCAATCCGGGCCTGTTCCAATGCCATCTGCATGTAAAACTTGTGTGGATTCAGTTCCAGAGGTTCGTCAACGTTTTTCACTTCAGTCTCTTGTATCGTAAGTTCTTCCAGGCGGCGGCGGTTTCGAAACTGCTAAGCCCCAATGGCTTGCAGGGTTCGACTTCGATTCGTAATCCCAGTTCGATGTCCTCCAGTGACAGGTCAACGATTTGTTGATCATCAATCCAGCAACTGATTTGTTTTTCCTGGACCTGGACACGGATCTTGTACCATTGACCAACGTGGTATTTCTTGACCGACGTCGTCGCGTTGTCTGAGGCGTCCATTCGATTGATACAGGAGATCCCGGTGACGGTGCCACCCCAGCCGCCGACGACCAGGGAACAGTGTGTGTCATTCACAGGAAATGTCAGGCAACAAAAGAAGTCAGTTCCCTGGATCTTCTTCGCGTCCAGTTCCAAAACATAATCTTTCGTTGGAAAGTCCTCAGTATCGAAACGGATTCCTGTGACCGGGCGACCCATTTCGACTTCGATTTGACCAGTTTGAACGGAGTGGCTTTCTGAGCCACCGAAGTTGATACGCTGCCATGATTCAATGTGTTCATCATCGAACAACTCGATCCAGGGCCCCGATTGCTGTTGGTCATCAGCGACGTTCTGTTCTTCCATCGCGCCGGCCGAAGATGGTCGTTGGCAGCTGCTCAGCAATAACGTCAACAGCAAGGCACCACCCAGCAGACAACTGGCACCGAACGATCGCAATGGCCATTGCGTGCCACAACGATGGTCAGGGCTGATTGGAACAGGTGATGGAGGGCGGGGTTTAGTCATGCTTCAAATTCTGATTGGAAACCGGGTGGGGTGTCAATCAGGTTTGCAGAATGTTCAGCGCAAAAGAAAACCCCTCGACAGATTGTCGAGGGGTTTGGGAGTATCAATTATAAGCGGAATGAATTAGTTTCCTTTGGAAAGGAATCCAAACAGACGCTTCTTTTCTTTCTTGTCCTCTTCACTGCCATCCGACTCTTCCTCACCCAGCACCATTTTATTGGCCAGTGAGATGATATTCTGAGTGATTGAGGCATTGGGGCTGGAATCGATCAGTGGAACACCGTTGTTACGGCCCTCGGAAACTGCCGAGAAGTTGTTCGGGATCTGCCAGTAGATTTCGCGACCGATGTGCTCTTCGGCTTTCTTCAAGCTGATCTGTCGATTGTCCAAACCAGAACGGTTGACGACAATCTTGATCTTCTCAGAGACGCCGGCGATGTTTTCGAGTGAACCCATCAAACGGACAACGTTTCGCAAACAAGGCAAGTCAAGCTGCGTCAACAACAGGATGTCGTCAGCTGCTTGTAGTGCTGTGATGTCCAGCACGTTGTACGATTTCGACAAGTCGACGATCAAGTTGGTGAAGGAGGCCTTCAACAATTTCAATACTCGACCAAAATCACTCTGCGAAATCGTACCGATGTCTTGCAGTTGAACCGGGCGAGGCAACAAGTAGACGCCGGAATCGTGTTTCGTCAATGATTTACGAAGCAGCGACAAGTCCAGGCGGGCTACATTCTGTGCCACATCCAGCAAAGTGTATTCAGGGATTGAATCAAGGAAGACGTCCGCGTCGCCAAGGCTCAGATCCAGATCAACCAGAGCAATGCTCTCGCCTGGCAATTGTGCCATGCAGCAAGCCAGGTTGATGGCGATCGAGGTGGTACCTACGCCACCGGACGCTCCGGCAACCGCGATGATTCTTCCTGATTTTGGTCGGCTGTTTGGATCGGAGTTGGCAGAGACTCGCTCAAGTGAGGAAACCAATTCCTGGGCTTCGACGGGTGCTCGCAAAAATTCACGAGCTCCGGCACGCATGATTTGCAGAATCAAAGAGCCTTCGGTGCTGCTGCTGATCGCGATGACGGCTGAATTGGGCAAGCTGGAATTCAATTTGGAAATCAAACCAGTTGCGGCTTCAAGATCATTGTCAATGTTGATCAGACATACTTCGGGTTCAGTTTGCTTTGCGACATCGTAAAAGAACTCGTACCGCGAGCAATCTGCTTCGAGGCAGACACGGTCGATGCCCATGACAAGCTGTTTCAAGCTTTCTCGCGTGCCTTCTGCGGGGTCACAGATCGCTAATCGCAATTCGCTCATTTGGGATACCTGGAAGTTAATCGTTCAAATCGGATATGAGAGCTGGGTACCAACTACACAACTCACATACATATGTAGACCACAGTTAGTGTGATGCAGAGATAAAACAGGCAGAATTCAAAAACAACACTGGTCAGTCGGTTTGTGACGGTTGTGACACAAACACGATCAACCAGTGTTGTAAGCGTGATCAGGTTTCGATAGTCAGGACTATCTTTGCTTCAGGTGTTTCAGCAACTTGCTGCCCATGCGTGGGCTGGCTTGTTGTTGCACTGGTCGGCTACTGGTAGGGTAGCCAAATCCACCTGTTGAGCTTTGAGGAACGGCCGGCACTGCGTTGTATCCTGCTGGAAGTGCGGGTGCTGCGGTTGGTAGCGATGAGTTCACTCCGTAACCGCCAACGCCACCGTAACCACCGCCACCGAATCCGCCACCACCACCGTAGTTGCCCGGGTTAGGGTCGCGTGGCTGGTTTGGCAGATCGCCACAGTCAGGACCGCAGCGTGGGACTTCCAGGTATCCGTCGCGATACAGTTCGCAATCCGATGGTGACACGGTGTTGCGACCAGGTCCGCCAGGAGCCATCAACGCTGGATCAACTTCGCCGATGAAGCGTGGAGTCAACAGCATGACCAATTCGACTTCCTGACGAGTCTCTTCGACACGGCTGAAGGCGCGGCCCAGCAGGGGCAGGTCCATCAGGTGCGGGATTCCACGAACTTCCGACTCAACCTCTTCCCGGATGTCACCGGCCAAAGCCAGGGTGTGTCCGATCTTCATGTCGACACCAGTGTTGACTCGACGAACACGGAAACCGGCAACACCAGAGTTGTTCGACAAGGCTTGGTCTGGCTCAGAGATTTCGGCACGAACTTCCAGACGAACGGTTCCTTCACCTTGTACGATTGGTACAACATCCAGTTTGGTACCGAATGGGCGGAATTGAATCGCGACGTTGCCAAGACCCTGACTGATCTCGAAAGGAATTTCACCACCCTGCAGGAATTCCGCAGGACGACCGTTCATGGTGACCAGAACTGGCTTGTCCATCAAGCGAGCCAGCGAACGACGCTCCAACGCTTGCAGGAATCCGTCGAAGGTGTTGCCGTCGTCAACAACGCTGAAAGCCAGAGTGTTGAAAGTGTTGGCGGCACCCTGCACGTTCAAGTTCAAATCGTCGGTGATCAGTTGCCAATCCATTCCCAGTTCGCGAACCTTGGTTCGTGCCACTTCGTAGACACTAACTTCGATGGCGATCATCTGGGAATCGGGCAGCTTGATATTGTTGTAAACCTTTGGGAAGAACTCAGCGGCAACCGAAGTGGCTCCTTCGACATCCTGAGCGTTTGCCAGGGTACCACTAAGCACGACTCCGGTCTCAAGTGCACTGGCACGCAAGTTGGAGTTTGGGAAGAATTGACGCAAAGCCAATTCCAGGGCTCGTACATCGCCTCGAACCAGAATGTTCAATGTTTGTTTCTGGTTGTTGGCATCACTCGCTGTGATCGTTGCAAAGCCCGGCTTGAGGGCTGTTAGCAGAACCTTGTTCGAAGCAATCGGTGTGGCTCGAACCACATTTTGATTGTCAACCAACAATTCAGGAACGTCGTAATCGAATTCCAGAAGGCGGCTCGTCTTGGTGATCAGTTCAATCGAACTGACAGTTCGGTCGACTTTGACTGGAGCACTCGTTGCGTCCTGCTGAGCCGACACTTTTGTGGTCGTACTCCAGAACAGACAAGAGGTTGCAATCGCTATCGCCATCATTCGGGCTGTTCGCGGCATACTCATCCTTGATTCCTTCTTCTCAATAGCCCGCATCCTTGCGGGTTGGTGTTTTAAGCCGCTGCCTGTTTGCGGCTAGTCCATTCATTTCTCGAAACCTGTTTTTCAGATTAATGACAACCGATGCTATCAGTTTTACCGTCATCAATTAGAAAAGGCGGGCACGCGTTTAAACCGCTGTGTCCGCCTTACGTAATTCGATCAATTCAGCCCAACAATTGATTGCATTAGCTGCCAGGCTCAGAATCCAAATCATCGATCAAGGATGCCGGATCGATATCTTCATCGCCATCGTCAAAGTCAAGCGATTCTTTGCTGTCACTGCCAGCAGAGACAGGTTCTTCGGCTTCGAAACCGCTTTCACGGCTAACGCGACCAGACTCAGTAAACGTGTAAACAGTCGGTCCATTCTCGGTGTAGACCGTTGTTGTATTCGTTCGCATTGGCATCGGGGGCTGCTGTGCTGTAGTCGAAACAGGTGCTGTCGCTTTGGTGGTACTTCCGCCGCCACCGTTTTGTGCCAGTACTTGATTCAGTAGAGCATCTGCTCCGGCCAAGCCTGCGTTTTGAAGTTCCTCGGCACCAGTACCTTGACTGTTATTGGCTGGATCGCCATCTTCTGAGCCACGCATGGCCAGCTTCAATTCAGCGATTCGCTCTGCCAGCACAATCTTCTCAGACTGCTTTTCGGTAACCAGCAGGCCAACGACTGTGCTGCCTTTGGCATTTGTGTTTTGCTCGATGTCCTTCTTTGTCTTTGAACCGATCGACCAAATACGAACTTTACGCAGGAATGTTCGCGAAGTCGAACCTGTGCTGCTGCGGTTTCCACCACGGAATACAGCCATAATGTCAACCAAATCGCCAGCTTCCAGCAAGCCGTTCAAGTGATCGTCAGCACCAAGTTTCATGCCGATAACCTTGAATCCTGGTGGAATCTTCTTTTCGCGAATCTTGGATTTTTCGACCAGGTTGGATTTTGTGACCGTTCCCTTCTTGCCGATTCGTGCCGTAGTAACCATGCCTTCGAGATCTTCGAAAGATGTGGCGGCTCCTTCAGGAACCTGACGTGCGTCCCATTCTTCTTCAGTGAACATTTCGCTTGTCAATTCAGCGTTAATGTCAATGTCTTGAATGGCAACCAAAATTGGAAGTTTTGGTTCTTCTTTGACAACGACGGGTTGGTTGTTCCGACCCATCACTTGCGTAATACCAATTGCTGCCACAAGGCCAAAGCCTAGCGATACAGCCATCAGAAAAATGGATTTGGACTTCATGGAAGGGTTCCTTGGTCAATGCTTGTTACGTATTTAGGTTTCTCTGTCTTACCCAAGTCGCAAAATTGACTTGGACGACCTTCCATGATTTTTTTGATCGCTGCGAATTTGCCTTTCAGCAAGTTTTCGAATCGATCAGCATCGGACTGCTTCCATACAGTCAATCGTCACCCCAAGGTGACTTGATGATGGCATCATCTTTGACAGCATCGACTGCCAGCCCTCATCTTGTTTATCTACAAAGGGGAATGCCGGATTCTAAATACATCCGGCACAACCCAATGCTTTGTCTTTTGTGACGATTAGGCCAACCGTTACGGCTGGTTTTGATCGTCTTCCCGATCAGATCAACAAACCAGTCCAGCCGAAGTAGACGATAGTTCCGATACAGATTGGAATTCCGTATGGCAACAACATCATCGTGCTTTTTCGTTCAGCAGCAATTGTCGCCAGTGTTTCAGGATTCTTCACGGTCATGATTTCATTCAAGATCGAGACGAATTGACCCGAGTGTTTCTTCATTTTTCCAGCTCGCCATACCATGATCAGAGCGATAACTGCACCGATGATGGCCGACAGGCAGAAGGAGTAAAAAGTGATCCAGCAATGGACCCAGGCACCGATTCCAGCCATTAGTTTGACATCGCCAGCACCCATTCCGCCAATCGCGTAGGCAGGCAACAACAAGGCCAGACCAATAGCGGTACCGGCAAGACTCCAGCCCAAACCGACCATCCAGCCTTCGCCGGCCATTCCATAAGTCATTGCGCTGAATACCCAGCCGCTAATGATCATTGGGAATGTGATCCAGTTTGGAACTTTCAATTGGATGCCATCGATCACGGCGGCAACGATCAACACGACACTTACCAGCCAGTACTGCCAGTTTTCTATCATGCCTGAGGTAATTGTTTCGATTGTCATTTTTCTGATCTCTCTGAAGGGGAACTAGCCGAATCGTCGGCGACGTAGGTTTTCTGATCGGATCAAGGATCTGATCGGGGACGGTGAATTGAGTGTGGCAATGCATGAGCGGTTTTACTATTCGGTATCAACCGCAAAGCCGTGGTCCTTTACCTAGACTCGCATTGTCAAAATGTAACTCCCAAAAACAGCGATGATGGTTAAAAAACAACAAACCATCTCAAATGCTTGCGCGTAACTGTCGGCAGGGATGACTGGAAACATATGATTCGTCTAAGGGTTAAATCCGAAGGAGTTGATTTAATTGTTAGAGGTGTTTGTTCTGTACCTTTGTCGTTCTTGTTTCAACAAGGTCGGCGCCCCAGCGACGGGCACGGTTTGTTAATTAATTGGTTCGCTGGCGCGTCGAACTTGCTTGTTGCTTCTCTCTTTTTGACTGGCCGAACACCGTACGTTTTTGTGTATAAAAAAAGCCCGCCACGGGCAAAAAGCTCGCGGGGGCTCTGGTGACCTGCTGGTCCACAAATGGCTTAGAAGCCACCCATGGTTCGAGCTGAGTCGATATCAGTAGCGATATCTTCGAATGCCGAGCTGGCGTTGGTACCGATAGCTTGAATTGCGGTCAAGCAGACGATAACAATCAGGGCCAACATAATGGCGTACTCAACAGCTGTTGGGCCATCTTCCGACTTCAGGAAGCGTTGTACTTTAAGTGCAAAATTCTTCATTTTTTCCTCCGACAGGATTTGAAAAAAGTCTCTTTCGAGACAAACCAAAAAAATAAGTAAACCCATGGGTTCGCTGAAGCCATTACTTCGCAGCAATGTAAGCCTGCTTATCCAGCGTTAACAACGTTCCGTAAAACGTTGCAGGCAGTTTCAACCTCTGCTTTCGGCGAATGCTTTTGGCGTGCTTTTGGCTTTGGTCGCGGTGAATCAACCGTGATGATCGATTCCGAAAAGCGGTGGGTACCGCGTTCACCTGAAACTTATGCCAATAATCCGATGAGTCAAACTTTGACTGTGAAGGAATCCTGAAAAACTTTACCGACCATAGCGGTTTGTTGCATTCGGTAAACATTGGCGCGTTTGCTACGCGCGCAAGATCAGTACAACCGGTACAAGCGTCAATCGAAGGCCATTCAAGGGCCGTTAACGTTGTGAAGTATCAGGCTGTCGAAGACAAAAAAGATGCGCGAAAGATGCACTAGCAAACCGGATGTGGTCTCAATTCGCCGATCCACTGTCTCGCAGTTGCGTCTGACTCGAGCGCGTTATTACTGCTGGCTGCGACGGTAGTAACGAGAACCGGCGAAGTAGAAACAACCGGCAGACACAAAACCAAAGATCAGCAGAGCGAAATCGTGAAAGCGGGCCATCAGAAAGGCCGTTCCAAACAAAGCAACGGCCTGAATATAGAAACTGCCCGACAACATACTGGCCTTCACCAGAAAAACCATGCCGGAAACCAAAGCCAACAACGGAGCCAGTCGCAATACCGGCAATTCCAGGTACCACTCGAACGGAAACATGCAGCCAATACAGATAATACTGCCCAGCCATAGGTGAGCGATCTGTCTCTCAACAAATGTTACAGGTCCCATTCGCCGCCGCATGGTCCAGAAGACAGCCGCCCAGGCACCAAATCCGGCAATCCATAACAACCAGTACATCCAGCGATTTTGCACGCCGCTCCAAAACATGATCTGAGTTCCGGTGCAGGCCAAAAACAGAGCCAGCGAGTGCCACATCCAAAGTTTGCCCCAGTTTTCCATCACGTTGGCATGGTGCGTATCGCGCATCATACTGGCAATCACGTGACCCAAACGGCCACTTTCGGCGGAAACGGATTCCTGATTCAGGAATCGCTCGACATCGTCCGCCAACGCGGATGCTGATTCGTAACGCAGGTCTTGCGGCTTTTGCAGGCAACGCATGGCGATCATCTCCAGTTGTCGATCGGCGTTGCGATTTAGTACTCGAGGCGGAATCGCGTCTTGTTCCAACAGCATCAACACAGTGTCGACCGGTGAAGCGGCCTGAAACGGCGGTCGCCCGGTCAGCATGTGATACATGATCGCACCGAGACTGTAGACATCGCTGGAAGGTCCGACTTCGCCCCGTTTGCCCGCCGCTTGTTCCGGAGCCATATAGGCCGGCGTTCCAATCACCGATCCCGTTCGCGTTAACGATTCGTGGTTGGCGGTTGTGTCACGAGCCAGACCAAAGTCAACAATGTAGGCCTGATTGTTCTCATCAGCGATCAGGATATTTGATGGTTTCAAGTCTCGATGCAGCACTCCGCGTGAGTGTGCGTAGTCCATAGCACGAGCAATCTGCATGATCAGTCGTGCTGTTTGACGCGGTGGTAGCGGACCACGCATCAATCGTTCGGATAACGTCTCGCCGACGATCAAGTCCATGCAAAAGTACGCACGACCTTCCAGTTGTCCCACGTCGCTGATGTGAATGATGTTTGGATGGTCCAGCCCCTTGGCCGCCTGGGCCTCGGCGTGAAAACGTTTTTGAGTCGTTTCGGTCGCCTGGTCACCATGCAAAATCATTTTCAGTGCATGTTGTTTACCCGTATCCTGATCTTCCGCCAGATAAATCACACCCATACCGCCCCGCCCTATTTCTTCCAGCAACATGTACTTGCCAAATTTCGTAGGTAACTCAAGCGATGGCCCGATGACGTTTTGTTGTTCCGATTCCGAGAGACTCGATCGATCTTTGGCAACTGTTTGAGTCACCATGACGGTACCCCAAAGCTGGCGCAGGTCGTCCTGGAAGGCAGGGTGTTTACTGCATTCGGCACCCAGGTCGACTTCATCGCCACGCTGCACTCGATCCATCATCTCGGCAAAGATCATTGCCAGTTGTGAATCGTGTTCGTCGATCGGGTTGGGTTCAGGTGCAGTCATAATCGGTTACTGCTGCATCAATTCACGGAGTCGTCGTACGGCTCGCAAGTACCGCATGCTGGCGGCAGGTTCAGTCAGTTCCAGAGCTTGCGCGATTTCCTGGTTCGTCAACTGTTCATAGTGCCGCATCACAATGACTTCCGCATCGACATCATCCAAATCGGAAATTGCCTCTTCGACTCGCCGCGCCAATTCTTTTTCCATTGTCCTGGCGGCCGGTGTCTTTTCACTGTCGACCAATTGAGCGGCCAGAATGATTGAACTCTTGCCGAACCCGCCTGGGATGACCATCGCTTGTTCGCGATCAACGGATCGTTTGGCCGAACCTCGATGCCGACGATGAGCGTCAATGATTCGATCCCGAGCGATATGCCGAATCCATAGATGGAACGGCATCACTGGATTTTCCAGATACGTCTTCAGGCGACGGTTGGCTTCGATCAAAACATCCTGAACCACATCGCTGACGTCGACTCGTCTCTGGATCTTGCGATCCAGTCGCATACGCACCAGGTGACGCAAGGCGTTTCGGTGACGATCGATCAACACGTTTACGGCATCGTCATCGCCACCGCGTACTTGATCCAGCAATTCCAGCGTTTTGTCATGTTCTGGCCACATAACTACTATTATTCATTGAAAATCGCCGAACCGATAGATGAATTGCGGGAATCGGCACGTGCGAACGGATTCTCCGTTATTTGTTACTGCATCGCAGGTGTCAAGTTTGCTTAGTGAAGGCGATTTTTAAACGCTCGATCAAGAAATCGTATTGAGATCGCGTGTTGTAAAGGTGGTGCGAGGCGCGGATGTACCACTTTTCGGCGAAGTTAATGACCGGGATTTCGATTTGCGATTCTTCCCATAGCCACTTTTGCAAGTTGCTCCAGTCACCGTCGGGTAACGGAACATGTGACATGGTCCCGTACCATAAATCCAGATCGCGTCCGATGGGGTGCTTGCCAGTCAGTTCCATCAATTGCCGAGTCGTTTCACGTTGCATGTAACGGGTGCGGGCCCGAAAGTTGTCCAGGCCGATCGACTCCATGAATTCGATGGCGTTCACCACGCTAAAGTAAGAGCTGGGATCGCGTGTTCCGGGCCAAATAAATTCTTCGTTCCATTTCTCGGGTACCCCCGGCGACAATCGGCCCCAGCCTTTCATGGGGACTTCGATCGAGTTATGGAAATCGGAATGCACGAACAGGAATCCTGAGCCAAGCGTCGCGGCCAGCCACTTGTGACAACTGGCTGCGTAAAACGCGCAGCCGATTTCAGTCAGGTCAAGCAGAACGTGAGCCGGTGCATGAGGCCCGTCGATCGCCACCGGAATGCCATGCTTCGCGGCCCGTTGGCAGATCTCTTTCACCGGCATGATCAAAGCGGTGGAACTGGTGATGTGACTGACCACGATCAAGCGAGTCCGATCCGTGACCTCGGCGAAAATGGCGTCGACGATTTGTGAGTGAGATTCAAATGATTCTGGAAGAGTCGCGATTTTCAATTCCGCCGAAGCGTTGTTGCATGCCCGCTGCCATATTCGGTGAACCGCTCCGTATTCATGGTTGTTGGACAGTACTTGATCGCCAGAGTTCAACTTTAAACTGTTGGCTACGACATTCATCGCCGTAGTGGCGTTCTCGGCAAAAATCAGATTGCCAGAGTTCGTGTTGAGGAAGCTGGCCAGTTTGCCAATGGCCGATTCCATGTGCGATTCGAAATCGCGGCAATAAAAATTCATCGGTTGAGCGTCCAGCAAGTCGATCCAGCGACGGCGTGCTTCGCGGACCTGGCGAGGTGCAATGCCGAACGAACCCTGGTTTAGATAAGTCGTACCCGGCTGGATTTCGAATTCGCCAATCAGGTCGGCCCAGTCCTCGTCAACTTCAGGGCGACGATTAGTGGCTGTATTGCTCATGCGGATACCGTTGAATTCTCTTGTTTTACGGGAATGTGTTGTTGGCAATTCTAGGGCAATTCTGTCGCGGTTGGCAGGCCTCAACGAACGGCGGAGGTGTCGACATTGCTTGTTTTTATTTTACTTGCGTGAAAAACATGTTGTGGATTTGATTTGTATGGCTACCATGCTTGGATGAATGAAATGCAAAATATCACACGCGGCGAAGAGGGCTGGACGGTCCGGATCGTTCGCAATGGCCATCAACACTCGAAATACTTTCGGTTTTCCAAAGGTGGCATTCGGCAATCGCTGGCTTCCGCCAAACGATGGCGCAACCAAATGCTGAAAAAAGTTGGTGAGCGTCAATGGCATTCGGGCCCTCGAAAAAAATCGACGAACAATACATCGGGAATAACCGGCGTCAGCAAAAACATTTACGGCCGCTGGGTCGCCAGTTGGCAAGAGGACGGCGTGCAGCGCTTCAAGACTTTCAAGACCAGAAAAGACGCGGTCGCACATCGCAAGTCAATGTTGAAGTGATGTTGAGCAAGTCGCTCTGATCGGCCATCGCAGTTCGGGTTCTAAACGTGGTAAACTGATCTGCTGAATACGACCGGCAGCGACAACAATTCGTTGATCATCTTCGCGCCGTTCAGAGCATGTGTTTGCTGAAGGGGGACAAGGCGGATGTTGGGAGCGATCATTGGAGATGTGGCGGGATCTTATTTTGAGCATTTCCCGACAAAGTCGCTGGATGCCATTCTGTTTCGAGAGGATTCCGGTGCGACCGATGACACGGTACTTTCGCTGGCCGTCGCAGACTGGATTCTAAACGGTGGCCAGTTGCAACATTACTTTCACGAGTACGTTGCCAGGTATCCGGGTGCAGGGTACGGAGGCACGTTTATTAATTGGGCGCGTTGTCGCGAGATGGAGCCATATGACAGCTGGGGCAATGGCTCGGCGATGCGGGTTTCACCAGTCGCCTACGTGAAAGATTCGCTCGAAGAGGTACTGCAGTTAGCCGAACAAACGGCAGCGGTTACCCACAACCACGCTGATGGAATCGCTGGGGCACAGGCCACCGCTGCAGCGATCTTCATGGCACGCACGGGCAGTTCAAAAGCAGAGATTCGCGACTTCATCAAAAGTCGATTCGATTACGACCTGGATCGCAAGATCGAAGAAATCCGACCTCGGTATTCGTTCGATGTTTCTTGTGCTGGTTCGGTGCCCGAGTCGATCATTTCGTTTCTGGAATCCGATTCATTCGAGTCTGCGATTCGGATTGCAATTTCACTTGGTGGTGATGCCGACACGATGGCCTGCATCGCAGGCGCAATTGCAGAACCTTTTTACGGTGGCGTGCCACTGAAACTGTGGCAGACAACAAAGAGTTACCTGGATGAACGGCAGTTGGCCACGGTCAACGAGTTCTCCACCAGATTTTCGACGTTGCCAGATCCGGTGAATGTCGAGTTAGAGTCCTCAAACCGAAATGGTTCAACGATGAAAATCGAATTGCATCTTGGAGATATTACGCAGTTGTCCGTGGACGCAATCGTCAATGCGGCAAACGAATCGCTGTTGGGCGGAGGCGGAGTTGATGGTGCAATCCATGCGGCTGCCGGGCCGCAGTTGCTCGAAGCGTCCAGGGCTCTGGCGCCTTGTCCCGCAGGAGAGGCGCGTCTGACCGCTGGCTTTCAATTGCAGGCACGCTATGTGATCCACACCGTGGGGCCAATTTATCGTGACGGCAACAGGGACGAAGCAGCGATCTTACAACGAGCCTACGAATCGTCATTGCGGATCGCATGTGATAACGGCCTGCAGACGATTGCGTTTCCCTGCATTTCGACAGGCGTCTATCGGTTTCCTCAGCACCAGGCCGCCTCGATCGCAGTCGATACGGTGAAGAACTGGCTCGATTCGAACCCCTTGCCAACGCAAATCACGTTTTGTTGTTTCGCGCCCGACGACCTCGCGATCTATCAGGACTTGCTCGGGCGAAACGACGAGGGTGAATCCAAAGCAAACATGCTGTTCTAAAGCAAACGCACTGTTTCACCCGCTGATTTCCAGCCTGTTATTGGCACATTCGATTTTGTAGCACGCCAGCCAATCAAGATCTGCGAATTCCAGGATCTCGTGGTCAACGATCAAGTCACCATTGTCGAGCGTTTGCGCAGGCTCCGCGCCGTCGTCGTCAACGTGTGCTGCCAAGCCCACAACGACCTTATTCGTACGAGGGTCACCGGAGATCATGACCTCCTGATTTGCAGCGACACCAATTTTTTGAAGTTCACTCGCCGGCAATTTCAAATGACCATTGCTGTCGCATCCATAGCTCCCATCGGATGCCCCTGTTTGAGGCGAGTCATTGTCAGCCAGTGATACCTGCTTGCGAGGTTTGAAAGTGTTGGTGGATTTTCCAGGTGTGGCTGTGTCGGGAGCCGTTGATGGCGGTGTGTTTGTTGTTGAGGCAGCCGCCGGTTTACCATCGCTGCGGGCCAGGGCTTGAAACTGGTACGGGTTCTTGGTCATGGGATGGTAAACCCAGGCTTGTTCTGGCGCACCGACATCCATTAACGTCCTGGTGTACGAGCGTGATCGCCTGGCGGAAATTGCAGTGTGGACCTGGCGTTTCATGTCGCGATGCCGCAGTCCGATCCCTTTCGCTTTAAGAGCGCGAGAAATCTCAAATGCAGTGAACATGCGCTCGGCGTCCATCCAGGTATTCACCTCAGTTGCGATCATGGAACATTGAGCCGGAGTTAGTGACATGTCTGACCTTGAGAAGGTTTGAAGGGCGTGATGTAAGGACGGTTGTGAATCGATTCCATCGCAGGCCTTTGGCAGGCTTACGTTGTGGAGAACTCGATCAAGTATCGCAGTTGACTCTGTTTGGAGTTGTAGACAATGAATTCGTTATTCTGCAAACCAGCCTTTCCAGCTTTGCCGTAAACGCTGTGATGACCTTTCGGTGGAGCGGTAAAGCCTTTCCAGGTTGGCGAAACGAAGGGCTGTCCCAGCACAACGTCGGCCGCGAACATAAACGCGCTGCGACCGGGGACCGCTCCTGATCCTCGTGACCAGTACGAATTCTGCAGGCTTGTGTAGCCAGCCGACTTCTTCCAGTCATCTGCAAAGTAAAGTCCGGGGCCGAACATCGCTCCGGTAATGACGACACCAACCAGGTTCTTGGGAAGCCGCAAGGACTCACGCAAAATGCCGCTGACGTTTACCGATCGAGTACCGTGGAACAGCAACGCAGTGTTGGCTTTCTTGTATTCGCGTTGCTTGTCTGCGGAAAGGTCTTCGCGTTTGGCGGGCTGATACCTGGGCTTTTCCTTCGTGTTGGGTTTGTCGCCAATAATCCTTTTGTGGGCTTCGGCCAGAACATTCTTGTCGGCAAAGCGTTCGAACTTCCAAAGGTTCTTGATCTTCAGCTTGCCAATATAGGAATGGCGATTCCCGGTTGCTTTGGGCCACCAGTTGTAAAGGAATTTGCCGAGACTGGATGTCGGCGAGACCCATTCCATGCTCAGTCGCATTTCGGCCAGCAAGTCGACCTCGGCCTCTTCCTGAATGTCCGTGGCATACAAAGCACTCTCGAAAGCATCCAGATCGCTCTGCCAGCTGAGGATATTGTCTTTCGATAAAACCCAGGTTTCTGCAGCGGCGCCGACCGACTTCTTCTTCGGGATTCGCCCGTACAAGAGCGAGGTCAGGTCCATCAGTTTTTTGTCTTTGACCTGGGCCGGGACTGAGTCCTTGACTTTCGTCAGCCGCTTCTGCGCCTCGACGAGAATCGACTTGGCTTCTTCGATCGCATTCTGTGTCGGCAGACTTGAGTCGGCCATGCTTCCACGCGTGTAGGCGATCGTCGCCGTCGTCAAATCCTGCAGCAGTTTCAGCGTTTGCGGATCACCCGAAGGTGCCTTCTTTTTGCCACTCGATTTTTTCGTCTTCTTTTTGGCGCCGTCGTTCACCTTGATACTGCGGGCGTCGGGCAGACCAGTGCTGCGCGTCGCTTGCGGGCGAACGAGATAGCAATCTTTTCCTTTACGTGCGCGGAGAGTCCGGATTCCGGCGATCGTCACCCATTCGCCACGACGGTCATTCTTGCTGTGCAGTTGAGACGCGAACACTTTACGGGCGCTGGCTTCGGAATCACAAGCAGTAAATTGAAAGCTTGGAGAGCTGGCTCCCGTCCTGCCCCATTCGAAATAGGCGTACCAGTTGTTGGCGTCATCCTGAACCATCGCGCCGTGGTAGTACTTGTTGCTGTCCTTTCCATCCTGAGAGAAAGAACCCATGTCGCAAATGCGAACCGTTGTGAAATCTCCGTCGACGGTGGCCGGCGGGCCCCAGCACTTGAAGTCACTCGGGCCGGTCCCTTTGGGATAGGTGTCGCGACCAAGTTTAGTGGGGCGTCCCGAGTATTTCGGGGACTGAAGCACGGTGGGCCCCGATCCGATCTGGGCTTGTGCGGCTGAAGTTTTGTTTTTTGCAGCAGCCGCTTTGGGTTTGGCGGCAGACTTTTTGGCGACCTTCTTCGTGGCCGCTTTTTTCTTTTTCTT
>CAZPOL010000016.1:31134-62560 GCA_964588195.1 uncultured Pirellulaceae bacterium
TTTTTCTTTTTCTTAACGGCCTTCTTCTTTACCGCTTTCTTCTTCGCAGTTTTTTTGACAGCTTTCTTTTTGGAAGCCTTGTTCCGAATTGCTTTTTTCTTGGCCACGATTTGATCCTGATTTCAAACGACGATGGAATCGCAAAGCGAAGGTTTTTGAATAGTACGAATCGGATGTTGAATCGATTCAGATGGTTCGGGTCAGCGGATTAGCTCAGCGGATTGGCTACCAGAATTTCCACCATTGAGTAATGTCGGGTTTGGTATCCGTTTCCGTGTGCATTTCAGTGTTCGTTTGGCTGGTTTGTTGTTCGGTGCCTGGGCCAGCCGAATTGGCATCGACGGTGGTGGAGGTCGGTTCGACCCAGCGTTGCCGTTGAACATGGTCGAAATGTTGGCGGCCGTGCTTTTGAATTATCCTACCAATCTGTTCCCGAAACCTGTTTCCCTTTTCGGGATCGACCATCGAAACAAAATTGGCATAGCCATCAATGGCTGCCATAACATCAGGGGAATTTCCCCATGATTTGCCATCCGGACCATCCCGTTCGATTTGATGCAGAGTCGCCCGGAATTTGCGCAGCTCCTTGCGCGAGACGTTAACTTTTTGGTTGACGGTCAGACCGGTGACTTCCAACCGTTTTCCCGAACGCAAGACGCGAGTCTTTTCCGGGTGAATGCGAAAATCCTCGTCTTCTACAAGATATCGAATTCGACGAATTGCCCGCCCGACATTGGCTTGGGGGTCGCGGGATGAAAACGTGATGTCGTCGGCGTAGCGCGTGTAGACAAATCCCATCTTGTTGGCGCTGCGTTCGAGCCTCGTATCCAGGCCTCGGCAAATCAAGTTGGTGATGGCTGGGCTGGTAGGAGCGCCTTGCGGCAAAAACCGCTGCCCCCGGGCAACATAGAATTTCTGAAAGTCAATTTCGACTTCATCGACTTCGCTCTCGGAACAGATCATCGCCAACACCGAAGCGACCGCTTCGCTGAAACCGATATTGCGAAAAACGCCTTTGATCCGTCGGTAGGTGACGGTCGGAAAGAAATTCTCCATATCCATATTGATGACGACTTTGGCGCCAACATGTGGCTGGGCGTTTGAAACGATCGAGCGATCGGGACGAAAACCGTGCGCGGCATCATGCAATTCAATCGGCAACAGGATGTTGTCAAGGATCCATCGTTGAGCGTTTTTTAACCGTGGCATGGGGGCTGAGATCTGGCGGTTGCCGCCGGTTTTCTTTTTGATCTCAAAGCGCCGATAGTGCGTCGTGCCAGATGTCTTTCGACCAAAAGCCAGGTATCGCAACAAACCAACGCTGCAGTCCATTGCGGCAGCCAATTGAGCAACATCAGACAGGTGTTGCAAATCATATCGCGAGAGACGTGCAACATCGGGCTCTTTGCTGGAAAGGCCCGCGGAATGTTTCGGCCCAAGGTACTGGATCTCGGTCTGTTTCTTCTGCGCCCAGGCTTCACTGCGTTCTTTACGCTCGCGCAGTTTGCGTTCCTTGTTCTCTTTCCGCTTCCGTTTCGATTCCTCGAGTCGTTGCTTGCGTTGTTGGCGTCTGACTTGTTCGACATTCTGCAGCTGGCGATTTTCGTAGGTTAGCTTGCGAAGCTCGCGCTGCAATTCGCCTTTCCGGGTAATCTCGGCGGCGGGGCTGTTGGGCACGGATCGATCGTCAGGCCAGAAACCAAGCCGGATCATCTCCTCCAGAATCACTTCGGCTCTCGAAGTCTCGCGTATGCGATCGTAGATTTCCTGACGTCTGCTCATAGAGTCAATATTTCAAGTGCGTTTGGTTTCCGTGCAAAACAAATTAAAAAAATACGCGAGGCCGGCATCTTCCTTCGAAAGGCTCTCGGGACTGGATCGTCTCAACTCAAGTGGGCTGCCTACCTGTAGGTTTAAAAGTTCTTGGAACTCAATCCGTTTAACCTACAGGTAGGCGTATGCCCACACAGTCAAGAGCGAGCCAGTGAAGCAGATCATCTCTTTGAACATGGATGGCGAAACGCCAACCGGGTTGCAAGGCTCTGATGACCGACCCCGCGTGATTCAATCTTTTTCGTAGTGTTTGTTTCCGTTTAATCTGGTTGTTTGTTGTTATCTGTTTCGATTATTTTCTAACTTAGCAGTCGCGCGAACATGTTCTTGTTCGCGGTCTGATTGTGTTTGATTCGGACACCCAGCATGTGTTCGCAAGGCCCTTGCCGCATTTTATTTTGCTGGAAAAAATTGCAAGTGCAACGACCCTCGATAATTTGTTGGTCCGCGCCAATTCGCAACGAAGTTTCAAAGTCCTTGCCGTCGGTAACGGTCCCCTGAATTTCAAATGAACCGGCATCGCCCGGATTGTGTGCGGTGATCGTTACCTGGTTGGCCTCGACGAACCGGCTGGCTGACTGCTCACGCTCGTTGGAGAACCGGAGTTCGTTCAGCGGCAGCGGCTCACGACTGAGCTCCCGAGCCCGATAGACATTTTTCTTCAAATCCCAGATGGCTCGACCGGCCTGTGTGTACGCCGCCAAAGCGCCCATCACCACCGAACGATCCAGCCCCAAGCGGGAAGCTAGTGAATCAGGCGACTCGAACCAGTTTTCCTTCAAGGCCATGAACACGCGCTGTTTGGTGTCATTGTCGACATCGGCTCTGGGCGCGAGCAAATCAAAATTGCCAGCTTGCGACCAGTTGTTGGTGGTCCAGCCGGACAGGCCGAGTGTAAAACTCATGTCGCCAAGATCTGCCAGGTAAAACGAAGGCATTCCCGATCCCAGCAGGTGAACGTGGAACGTCTTGGCTTGCGGTACCAGACGTTCAAGGATGTGCAGCCGACGGCGACCCCACACGCGAATCTCGTGCGACTCTGAACCGAGGTAAATCGAGCGAGGACACAGCAGCGTTTTTCCCCACGGGTCAAACACGATTTTGACTGGCTCGCCCGGTGTCAGTTGGTAGCGGATCGAACGCGGGCCCAACAGTTCTTTGTTGCGACGGAGTACAAAGCAAATGTTGTGGACGTCCATCGGATGCAATTGAAACGTAATCATCGGCAAAGACATCGCCGAACTGACTTGCAGAAAACCGCGAACCCACGTATCGGGCAAGTCGATCTTCATCTCTTTGTGTTCGACCTCGCCCGACGTTTTCACTTCGAAGCCGGATGGATCGACTTCCAGTCGCGTTTCTTTATACGTGCGGATTTTTTGAAACTCATTGTACAAGTCGGCCGAATAGTCGACGTTCGTTGTGCCACACGCGAACTCGTCTACGTTTTGAAAGACTTCGTAGCTGGCGCTCAGGCGTCCGTAGCTCGATTCGTCTTCGCTAAAGCACTCAAAGAAGACTTCGTCCGGATGCACGGTAATGACCGGGTCAAGCACGATCCACATGTCTCGGTCGCGGTCATACAAGTAGCGAAAGTACCGGTTGACCGATTGGTTGTAGACCGACATCCGTTGGGACTGTCGCTTGCGAATTTCATCGAGTTCTTCCCGCACCTCTTTCAGTTTCGCCGCGACATCCGCTTTTTGAGAAGCAGCCTGGACCCAGTCAATTTCGTCCTGTTGTTCACGCCACTCCATATAGGCAGCGCGATCCTTCGGTTTCCATCGCAAGTCCGAGATCACGACATCGTGCAATGCACTTATCGCCTCGCGAAATTCAATCGACTGGCGAATCACGCCACGAAAATAGGTCGGCTCGCGCAGCAGATCGGGCGCGAAAGACATGTTGGTTTGCTTGCCCGTGTTGCGAACGGAACTGTTGCCTGAATAGGAGTAGTTGAATTCCACTATCGCACCTCCACCGGCTGGAGACGGATGGGCAATTCGATATCCGGATACGTTTCGTGCAGTTGCACCATCGCTTCGATCGTACGGGCTCGATCGCCGATGGCACACGTTGCGGAGATTCGGGCAAGCACGTGGCTGATCGTCTCGGCAGCTTCTCTGCTCTTGATCGCTTCGTCAGTGAGAAACTGCAGCACTCGATCCTTGGCCACGCGACTCTTGTTGACACGAGACAGAATGCTGACGAAGTACGGTGTCAGTTGCTCGATCCTCTGGGGTTCGTCGGCACCGTATTCCGCCAGAAAGTTGGAAGCAAACAACTGCAAGTCGGTCGACGGGTGCTCGCTAAGTTTGACCAGGTACTCGGGCCCTTGCTGTTTTGCAAATCGTTGAGTGATCATGGTGCGGCCAAATTGTTGCACGTCTTCTCGCACACTGTCGCAAATGCTGATCAAGACTTCGGGGATCAAGTCGGTTGGTTGAGTGCGTTGTTCGAAAAACTCAAATCCAAACTCGCGTGAATCATCCCACTTGGAATCAAGGATCCGTACCGCCGTTGCCAATTCCTCCCGGATCCGCTGGACCTGGGAATCGAACATCGACCACGCAGCGCGACGAACGGTGACGACCGGTGTGTTGGCAAGTTTGACGATGTCGGCGACGGACAGTTCCGCAGGATCGATATGTGTTGGCAACAGCAACCCGCCCAATTCCTGAGCCGGTCCACTGCGACTGCCGAGCAATTCCTGCACGGTCTCGGAAGTCACATGGCTCAAATGGTCTCGCAAGTCTTCGCGAACGACACGCGAGGTATGAGTCGGCACGCCTTCGGGAGCACCCGGTGTTAACAGGCGTCGAATCAGTGAATCAGCCATCGCTTTTCCAAATTCGGAATGGCTACTAGCCAGGCGTTTGATGACCGGGCGAATTTCGCTGCGAATATCTTCCAGGGGATGACAGGTTAAACCAACCAGCATTTCGACGTTGTTCAACAGCGCCTCGTCCGGCAGTCTCGATATGATCTTGATGCCCATCGATCGCACTGGTGCGTGCTGGGAATCCAACATGGCACGCAGGATCGGTTCGGTTGGCTGACTGGAAAAGGTCTCATGGTTCAACACGATCGAACCCGCGAACAGTTGAACGACCGCTAGTTCACTGGCCAGCAAATCGCAAATGACCGACTCGCTGACTGTCGAAAGCGGTTCAGTGAACTGTCTTTTTTCCAGAGCCACCACCACGTCTGCTGCAATTTCTGTTTGTTGAATTTCTTCGTTTTCAACGGCACCCTGAAGGAACGCAATCAGCCGGCCGGCCAATGCCTTGATCTCGGTAGCGTCGGTTGGCAAGGAATGCAGTGATTCCAGGCCAACGTTTCTGGTGTCAGAAAATGGAGAGGTCAGAATCTGGTAAGCGAAATCGATGTCGGCGAAGAACAGATGGCGTTTCGCGTCGATCCACTTCTTGGCTTGCAGTCGCGCCGCTGGCAGTGGGCATTGGGCCAGCGCCAGCACCAACTTCATGTCCGGCTGGCTCGGGTTGTAGCGAGCGACCGCCAGATCAAGTGCCAGTTGATTTGTGATCCCGTATTTCGATGCGAGCAACACCAGAACGACATCCAGCGGAAGTTCATCACAAAATTCCTGACAACCTCGCAACGCCGGCGCCGCGAATTCGTGTACTGGCTGGCATCGACTATCGGTCAACAAGTGCAACAGCCCACGAGGTTGTGCTTGCCAGAGATTCAAAAACGCAGCTTCACTGCGAGACGGCAAGGGCGAATCGGGTCGATAGCCATCGGTCGCTGAAAATGACATGCTCCGCGAGTTGAACTGGAAACGCCCGCTGTTGCTGAACAACAGTCTGCTGAACGCCCAGGAACGACTGAACGGATGAATGTGAAACTCGCGGTACGAATTGGTCTGCCAGTCGTAACGCGAACCGGTCGTGACCGACTGGCCATCGTCGTCGCGGTAGGGCAAAAGAGTGCCAACGGCCATCGGCACGAAATTGGAATCGCCCAGTTCACCCATGCGATTCAATTGTCGCCACACGCGGCGCCGAAGATAGTTTCTGGTCTGAATACTAAATGCGTTTTTTGCATCCTCGCCCAAGGAAGGCAGCCGATAGCTGGAATAGGCATATCGAGGGCGAGAGAAGTTACCCGGTTGTTGTTCGAATCGGTGCGCAAGCAAACCGAACATCTGACCGTCCCTGCGAATCTCGGCCGCTTTGAACAGGCGGCGCAGTGGACGAAAAAACGGTGGCCTCAATTCAACGGATTCAATGGCAGTGATCAGCGTCTGGCGAGCCATATCGTTGTCGATGTAGTACAGAGCGTTTAGCAAGTCGGCACTGTATTGCTGACCGACGCCTGCCAGGAACGTGCTTTGAAATACCTCGGCAGAGCCTGATTTTAATAATGAGCCAAGCGGCTGCGGCAACGAATCGATGACTTGATTGACCATTGACTCTCGTTGGCGTTCGTCGACGACCAATCGCAGGGCTTGCGAAGCGATCTGCTTGACGTGCTCGCGGTTCTTCGGCGAGCTTGCGATACGCTGCAACAGGTCGGCGGAACCGGGTTGTTTCATACGCCCCAACGACCAGGCGATGCAGTAGTCGGTCATCTCTTCCCGACCAACCAGGCCGTCAAACAGCGGGATCGCTTCCGTAAGATTCAATTCACCCGCCCGCCAGACGGCGCGCGAGAGTCGCCATTTGCTGCTGGAGTTAAATCCTTCGCGGATCCTTTCCAGGACCGCCGCTTTGCGATCGTCGACGTTGGCAGGTTTGATTTCCTTGACAACGGCGATCGGGTCAACTGCCAAACCCTCGACGTACCCTTTACTGATTCTGGACTGAACCAGTTTGTCATAAATTTCCTCGGCCTTGGGCAGGGCGACCGGAGACGCAGTCCGTGTGCCTTCGCGAAGGACAGATCCACGCCGTCCGTAACGAAAATTAACGACGAACTGATTGTCGCCAACTTCGCACAGGGAGACTTCGTAGATCTTGTCCGATCGTCCCTGTTTAAAGTTGAGTATCGTTTGCTTGATCTGCCTCAAAGCCGCAATTCCGCAAATGCCTGGAACATTGATTACCTGGCATGAACTTAAGGGACTTGAGTTGCCCGGTCAATTAAATGATGTGCAAGTCGACGTCAGGGCTGGTGGTAACAAGGCGGGTGGGGATTTTCGATGTGCACGTATTTGCTGCTTCAAAAACCACCAAGATGGGGATTGGAATTGCCGGGATTTGTATTCGTCAGCCGGTGGCAAAAAACACGCCTGAAAATTGGCGAAACGACACCAGCAAACGCCCTGATGCCGGCTTGAAGATAGGTAGTTTCCACCTGTCCGGTTGGCAATTTTGCCCGGAAACACCGGAAAACATTGGGGGTCGCTGCAGGCTCTTTTCAGAGGGGTTGAGATGGCGTACCTTTATGCTGCTACGTAATTAGTTGCAATGATATTCAACAAACAATTCGAGGATTTCAATAATGAAAAAACTGACACAAATCGGCATGCTGATGCTGGGATTGATGGTCGCATTCGCTGGCTGTGACGCAGCCAAGAAAGCTGCCGATGACGCCAAGGACAAGATGGCTGATATGGCCGACATTGATTTTGGCGACTTCGACATGAAAGGCCTGCAAGGCAAGTTCGACGGAATCACTGATGGATTCAAAGACGTCAATGCCGACAACGTCGACGGTTTGACATCGAAGATCAGCGACCTGAGCGGTTCGATCGACGGAATGGGCGTCGACAAGTTGACTGGCCCGGCCAAGGGTTTCGTTGGAAAAGCAATGTCAACGTTCAGTGGCGTTGTCGAGAAAGCCATGGGTGGAATCTCCGACGAGGGCATTCTTTCCAAACTGAAGCCAGCGGTTGATGGCTTGATGAGCAAGCTTAACGCTTTTAAGTAAGCTAAATAGCACGCAATTAATAAGACAACAGGGCGCCATTTTTGGTGCCCTGTTTTTTTGCGCTGAATCAACACATGAAATGAAGACCGCGTGAAATTCGAGATCAGCAAATCTACTTGATGACTTCCAGCGCCAACGCGTAGTCCGAGTTGCCCGCGATCGCAAAATGGAAGATCAACAGAAAGAACACTCCGCAACTCAGGAATAGCAAGCCGCCGAAGAATGCCGCCAAGTGAGCGCTGAACGAGCCGGCCAGCAAGTAGGACTCCGCTGGATCGACAGGATTATATCGAGCGGCGACCACGTTGCTGCCCTTCAGACGCTGGAACAACGGCTGGTGGCCAGAGAAACTGGACCCAGAATAGGCGGGGTGAATTTTGTCGTTCTCGTGTTTCTTGCCATGCACCATGTACTCATAGCGAACGGTCACTTCGTACGATTCACCGCCTTCGGAACCCGAACTCGTTTCGATGTCACATTCGCAGATGGTTGCGTTTACGGTCGGCCATTTGGTAATCGCATTGGCCTTCAGGATGCCTCGCAATGTCGTATAGGACAGACCCGCTCCGATCAGGATGAAAATGGAACAGAACGGGTAGATCAACCACAGCATTTTCATAACGCTTCACCTTTCTCTGCAAACAAAATCGACTTCGCTAAAAAGCAACGCTACTCTGAAGTACAGACGTCACCTGAACAAAATCGTCGATCAATTTTGCCACAATCCTGATTCGATCCCGCCTTGAATGAAGATCGCAAAAGTTCCATGGCCGGGGATTTCCATTGGAGGAATTGCAACTTCGGCGCCGGCTTCTGCGGCCGCATCAATGGCCTTCTGAATATCTTCAACCAGCATGTAAGGTCGCACGACTGGAGTTTCCGTGTCTCGCAAAGGTCCCCGCACGCCGATCATGCCGCCATCTTTCAGTTTGGCGACACGGGCACCGCCAAGGTTTTGATCGGCGTCATTGAATGTCACGCCATGAATTTTCGAATAGGTTTCGCAGACGGCATCGACTTCAGGAGTAACGATTTCGAGGTACTGGATTTGCATTGAGTTCACTTTGGTGTTCGATTCAGTTTGTTGTCCGCTTCCACCCGGTTCTTTCGACTGGTTGTCAGCAGAGGGTTTGGTTTTGTTCGCGTCTTCCTGGTTGGGACCGCAGCCCAGGTACAGGACGGTGCTGGGGAGTGCCACAAAGGCAAGGCCAACGCGAATCATGTTTCGTCGATTGGTATTTGGCATTCTTTCTGTCGGGTGGCTTCGTCAAAAAACGGGAGAGTTCAGCTGTGGGAGATTTTAGCCCTCCGGAGAGTCTGAAACAACAAGCCCGCGCGCGTCGTGTTCGCAATTCTGACGCCATACCAACACGAAGCCCAAGATCGCAACCAAGAGGTTCCTTATGTCGGCGCGTCGGTGGTCTTGCGCATGTCAGGATCGCAGAACCACTCGCTGGCGCGTCGTGCTTGTAGACCTAACGCAATACCAGCACGAAGCGCAAGCGAGAGGTTCTATACGACTGGCGGGTCGATATGCCGAGCAGGGTACGCTCGCAGAACCACTCGCTGGCGCGTCGTGCTTGTAATACCGATCAATAACCAAGCCAGATGATCTGGTTCGACGAACTTACTTTCGCCTGTACAACCAGACGAAATCGCCTCGCTCGATTGGGTCGGAAGTAATCGCAATCGCTTCAACTCTTAGCGTCCGATACTTCCTCAACAATTCCTGAGCTTGCTCGGAGGCTTCATACTTCTCCAATTCTTCCTCGCCAGCTGCGGCAGCGGCTTTCTTTAATTCTGCAAATTTCGAATAGGCAGCTGACGACGCGTCTTTCAGTTTCTTTGCGTTATCGAGTTCCTCTTTGGTCGGCTCTTTCAGCGGACCAGTCAGCCACTCAGAGCGTCCGCCCACCAGCAAATCGAGATCGCCGTCATTGTCGTAATCGATTACCTCGATGTGGTACGAAGAACCGGGACCGACCGGCGAGCCGTCTTTGGCGGCAGGTATGCGTTTGATCTGTTTGGAACCTGCATCACCAGGGAATGCTTCGACAAGCACAGTCATCTCGGGAAACGATGGTTCACCTTTCGAGCCGGCGTTGTGAAGCAAAACGACTTCGCCGCGAATTGTCCCGATCAAAATATCGAAGAGGCCATCGCCATCCCAGTCGGCAACACGCGGTGCACCCATTCCGCCTGCGAACCCGATCGGTTTATCACCAACCTTGATGACTTGATTGGTCGTGGCAAACTTCGTCTCGGTAGGCGTGCCTTCATTGAGTCGAAGGAACAGACCGCCATCCTTATAACCACCCAGCAGCAAATCCATGTCGCCATCGTCGTCCCAGTCGACGGCGGCTACCGACGAGCAGTGGCCCGCCGTGCCGGCCTTGTCCGATTCGCTCCATTCCTCGGCATCGTGGTCCCAGAATTCGCTGATCATGACCAGGTTATCATTCATGTCCAAAACGGCAGCCGGTTCACCGTATCCGTCTTTTGTGTTTATGATCCACTGTGGGACTCCGCTAAAGCTTCCGATCAAAATGTCTAGCCGACCATCACCATTCATGTCCACTAACTGTGGACTCGCGCCGACACATCACCAATTGGACGTCTTGATCTGTTTGCCTTTGGCATCTCTGAGCGGTTTCCGTGAACTCCATTCGGGGTCGCCAGTTCCTGACGTATTCAGGTTCTCGTAAACACCAACGCTTCCCATGAGTTCACCAATCAGAAGTTCTGCTTGTCCGTCTCCGTCGACATCAAAAATACCAGGCGAAGGAAATCTCTTCCTGGCCGCTGTATTGAGCGGGGCGCCATCGGCGTTGATGCGAACGGGACTCTCAAAGAGACTTGAATCAGACGTTGCGTTTTCGGGAATCGTAATGCTGATCGTCCTGGTTTGCGGCGGATTGCAAAATTCGTCATTGCACGCCTGGTAGGAAACAACGACCTGGATGTTTTTACCGACAGCACTCGAATCCACGACAACACTTCTTGAAAAGGTAACCGTTCCAACGTGGATTTCAGAATTCAATTCAGCGCCGGGCATTCCAGCAGGCCGATTCCAATCCCCGACGGTCTTCACTCCCTCGGGCAAATTTAATTCCAAAGTGGTCGCCTGTTCAGGCCCGTCGCCTGCTTCCGCGCAAGTATGCCACCCTTGCTTGATCTCCATTTCAATTGTCAGCTTGAAGTTGCCCGCTGCAGCGTCGGCTTCAGGTTGAAGCGTGCTGTCGAAGGTGACGGTCTTCTCAGGTGAAGGCATCGTTGCGTGAGACATCAGCAACGAACTGGCCAGAAAAACGGAGGCAAGGAAACTGATCATGTGAAAAATTCCTGACTGAAGTTGGCAAGCGGCATTCAGTAAATGCGCATGATTTTTTGTTAGACGCCCAAGCCGATACTATAGTCGATCTGGCTTGCAAAAACCCTGGGAACTTGATCTGTTCGGCGCAAAATTCAGTCGAAAAATTAATTTTGAGGCTGGAAAAGGAATTCAGTCCCTACTTCCGCTTCATCAAATCCGTCTTTTCTTCGAGCGGAATCTTGCGATCAAAAAGAGTGCCGTATCGCTGATAGTTGTTGTATCGGACAGCATGCTCTTTCCACTTGGCCAATTCCTGGTCATATCGACCGCGCATCGCCTCCAGAGATTCCGCGTCGTCGGGACCGCTCGCCAGATTCTTGAGTTCGAGCGGATCGTTTTTCGTATCGAACAGTTCTTCGACGGGATCCATCTTGTCATTGCCAAACCACCAGTACGTATATTTGTGTTGCTGGGTAATGCAGGTCAAGCTATGAGTTGGCAGCTGGCCAAACACATTGATGAATGATAACTGCTGGTGACCGCCATCCTGTGGATCCTGCAAAAGTCCCAGCAGGCTTTTTCCATCCATGCTGGATTCGATTGGCAGACCGGCCAGTTCCAGCAGCGTCGGCGCGAAGTCAATGTTGCCGGTCAACTGTTGGCAGCGAAGTTTCTTGCCATTCAAAGGGCTGCGCGGGTCATAGATCATTAATGGGACACGGGACGATTCTTCCATCGGCAACACTTTGGAACCGTAGCCGTGGGAACCGCAGATAAAGCCATTGTCACTGGTGTAAATCACAATGGTATTGTCGGCGACTCCTTGCGCCGCCAATTCTTCCCGAATCATGCCAACCGCAACATCGATTCCGTATATCTGTTGATGGTATTTGGCCATTTCCCCGTCATAGTCCGTGTCGTATTTCCAATTTGTGAATCGAGGATACTGGCGACCTGATTTGCTTTGGGGCGAAAGATGCTGTGCAAATTCTCGACCAAAGTTTTCCGGTTTGGTGAAAGTCGCGCCTGCGTAGATTTCATCGAAGCGCGGGTCCGGAGTTGCCGGCTTATGCGGAGCCTTAAAGCTGATTGACAGGCAGAACGGTTTTCCCTGACGAACGGAATCGCGGATCACATCCTGCCCGAATGCGCCGTAGGACAACGTGGAGTGCGGGTATTTCTCCGCATACTTTTTCATCGACTGATTGCTGGCCGTCTTGTAGAAAGTTTGGCTGGGACCGCCGCCCCAGAAATCAAAGTCGCTGACACAAAGCCCTTTGCCATCGACCTCCATCCCGAACTTTCCGGCGAATGCCGTCAGGTAACCAGCCTCGCGCAATAATACGGGGTAAGACTTTTCCCAGACGTCTGCTCGCATATTGCCGTGAGTAAAATTACAGCCTGTTTTGTACTCGTACATTCCGGTGAAAATACTCGCCCGGCTGGCCATGCAGATTGCGGTTGTGTTGTAGTGTTTGTCGAAGGCAACACCATCGCTGGCCAACTGGTCCATGTTTGGCGTCTTAACATCCGTGTTTCCGTAACAGCCAAGCGAGTACGTGGATTGGTCGTCCGCAAGCAGAAAAACGATGTTCGGCATTGTTTCCACAGCATCGCGAGTAACGGCGGATTCTTCACGATCAACCGGCTGGCCATTCGCCGACCCAACCACTGATCCAATTGCCAGATTGGCACCCAAGACGGCAAACAAGACAAATGACCGAATCATGGTTTTACTTTCGCAGTTCCTGAATTTCGGGCAGGCAAGCCTTCCGTTTCAGAAGGTTCCACTGCCACCCGCGCGAACCCATTGTCGCCTCAGTTTGCAACAGCCGCAACTACTTGCAAAACAAACACCATCGTTGACCTGCTTCAGACGACCGCACATCAAACCGAGCCTTATTCGCGATGGCCGTCAGGCCATATTTCATCCGGTACCAGGTGACTGTACCAATTTTTACTCCCGACTCGTTTTTTACATGTCTATTAAACCCTTTGTAACGATAAAACAGACCTGGACGGTGAACCAGGCGATGGGAATCCCAAAGAGAGCATCTAGTCAAGAATGGCTGGCCTATATTTGAACTCCCTGGTCGACCATGGACTAAATCACTGCCTGGAGGCTGTCTAAATGCAGTCCGAACTCACTGCAACCACTCTCAATTCTCTTGAAGCATTCGAACAGAATGCCGCGCGTTGGAATCGACTGTGGGAAACATCGACAGCCTATGAAGCGACGTCTCGCAGCGAAGCGATCGCGCTATGGGTGCGGACGTTTGGCGATCCGAATCACTTCCGCGCGGTCATCGTTGAATCTCCAACCGGAGATTTGCTGGCTGGAATCGCCTTGATGGTGAAATCAAGTTGTGGCCTCAAAAAGCTGACTCTGCCTGTAAACGAATGGATTAACTGTGGAGAGCTGATTGTCTCGGCAGAAGCCAGCGATCCGGATGACGTTGTTCGTCTGATTGCCGAGCAGTTACAGGCTGAAGGTGACGTACTTGAATTTGACCGGATTCGGTTTGAGGCACCGCACTGGCGTTGTCTAGCCGACCAATTGCAGCGGCAAGACCAACGTTTGGATGTCTCTCGTGTTCAGCGCGTTGGGTTAATTGATATCGGAAACGACTGGGAACAGTATTTTCAGGCGCTGTCTGGTAACCACCGAAGTGCAGTTCGCCGATCAGAAAAGAAGGTTCGAAAGAGCGGAGAAGTTCGTCTGCTGAGGTTGCTGAACCCGGATGATGCAGCGCTACACCAATGGATGCGGCAGGCGTTTGAGATTGAACATCGCAGTTGGAAAGGAACAGCCGGCTCTTCGATATTGGCAGCTGGAATCGATGGGTACTTCTTGCAAGAGGCGATCAATGCCCAAGACTGTGGCATGCTGGATCTGTGGTTCCTGCTGCTGGATGACCAGCCAATTGCGTTCGAGTATTGTCATTTGGTCAAAGGGAATTGTCATTCGTACAAGATCGGCTACGACGAGAAATTCAAAGCATTTGGCCCCGGTCGGCTACTGCGAAAAATGCAGTTGGAATATCTGACGGATCGAGACAATCAAGATGTCAATGTTTCGACACACGTTCTGGACACGATGGGGCTGTTGTGCCATGCCAAAGCGAAATGGGTCACTCGTGACTATCGCATCGGCAGGATGGCGGTTTCCCTTTCGATGCCTGGCCGCCTGATACTCGCAGGGCAGCAAGCTCTACGAAAGATTAAAAATCGCGTTCGTCCACAGCACAACGAACAGGCTGAAATCAAATTAGGAGGAGCCTCTTTCGCCAGTGCAGAGAATCCACCCAATTCATCCACGATACCTTTCCGATCGCTACCTGCTTTTCCATCCACAGAAAATAATCCAGTGGTTGAAAAGTAGTGCGGAATGCCGCTGAGGTGTTGTTTGTGGATCAGAATTGGCTAGCGGCGAAACCAGTGTTCGACTAAAATCGGATTTGTGCAGACTTTGCTTGAGGGCATGGTCAACTGCCTCGCCTCTTACGCACTCCACCTACCGTGGCGAAACAATCCCCTGGAGCAATTTGACATGTCTGGCCGCCCGCCCGCATTCCTGCTCGTTCTTTTGGCGCTCGTCGTGTTCGTCAGTCCACAAGCTGCGTTTTCGTCTGAATCTTCACCGGAGTCTTCGGCTGGCGAAGTTGAGAAATTATCCGAAGTCGACTCTACCGAAGTTTATTGGCACGTTCAGGCGGTAGCCCGGGATCTGGAACAAATCCGCGTTTTTATGGGGCGTCCGCAAGTCGATCCCGCCGGGATCATGGTCCAGGGCGTCGCGCCGCGAGAGGTCATCTACCAGGCGGCGACACTCTTCAAGAAAGTCAATCGTTTGAGCTACGAGACGATTCGCGAAGTGGCTGACGAGCCGGTCGTGCCCGAACGCGACATCACTCCAGCAGATGTCCTGGCATTCGTGCAACTAGCCCACAAGCAAGTCAAGGAGATCGCCCGGAAACGTGAAATTGAGCTGACGGAATCACCCGTTACGAAAACTGACGATCCAATGACTTCTACCGATGTCTACGAGGCCGTCGTGCAATTGAATCGACAAATTAACCTCATGCTCGATCGACGCTTCGCACCGGAAGACGTTTTCGAAGAGGTCACGTTGGCTATCGCTCATGCTGCGAGCCTGCGTGGCCGGTGGCCGGGGCGACGCATTCCATCCGAACCGGAATGGCAAATTGGCAAGCAACCGGCGGACGTGTATCGCATGTTGCTGGAATGTCTTGAGCTTGTAAGGCCAATCGCAAAGGATGCGGATCTGGCGATTCTGGAATTCTCTGTCGATGAAGCAAGGGCCAGCGAAGTGACTCCAAGTGATGTCTACGACGTGGCCGTGTTAATTGTTTCAGAACTTGCGTATCTGGACCGCGTGTTGAGCGATGATCCTTCCAAGCGACGGGCGAGATACCCTGGGCAAAAGGTTCCTTCGGACGTCTTTCAGCGTGTCGAAATCCTCAGAACGCAGCTGCAGGAAGTCAACGATCTGCTGGAAGCAAATCCTGCGGTCGAAAAGGAGGCTCGTGATCACGACTGATAATGCCGGCTACGAGTCCATCGACTGGCAGGAGATCAATCGACGCTTCCGCGCGGGTCGCCTGCGCGCCAAGCTCATGCGGCTGGCGTTGACGTTGACGGCCATCGCGATCATTTTGCTGACCATCAACTTGTTCGCCCTGTTCTGGCTGCGAGGCAATGTCGAAAGCCTCGTCAGAACACGAGCTCCACTCGTGGAAGCCTCGCGCACGGCGCAGCTTGGCATGCAACGCTCGCTGGCCAGTCTTCGAGGTTGGGTGGCCATTGGTGACCCTGAATTTAAAGAGCATCATGATGCCACCTGGCATAATGAGATTCTGCCTGCCGTGGAACGAATCAACGGTCTGCTGGAAGGAACGGCCAAGGACGAGGACATGGAATTCAAGAGGTCGTTGGCGGACATCGGGACTCGCCTGGAAGACCTTTGGGTGTCGCATTGGTGGGTCGCCGACGTTGCGCGGACACCGGGCAACCAACCGGCCAGAGTTGAGTATCAGTTGCGTGTCGTTCCGGCGAAACGCAACGTGGAACGATCGCTCTATGAGATCATGACACCGCTGGCGGAGGAGGAAGATCTAATGGTCACCCAAACCAGCCTCGCGTTTCTGGCACTCTTTCAACAGCATTTTGCGTTGGCGGATGCAGCGCTGCATGATGCGATCGATTTTGGCCACGATACGGCAATCGACGAATTCGAGTACAACATCGAGATTGCTCAAGGCTATCAAGCCGCCCGCGACCCATTTGACGAGTCATTCTCGTCGCTGCAGCTGGAACACTTTGCCAACATCGCGCAAGAATTCACCTGGTATACCCATCACGCGCGACATGCGATCGAGCTTCGCAGTGGGGACCAATGGAATGTGGCCCAGCATCTGATGGCAACCGAAACCGCTCCGCTGACTCGTGCACTGTCGGCCAATCTGGATTCGATGGCCGAGCAACAGGCTACGTTGATGCGACGCGAGTCTGATTACCTGCATTCGGCGGCCAACAGTTTGCTGATCTTGTCGATCCTGCTAATCGTGTTGATGGCAGCCATTGCTTATGTTGTGACTCACCGCCGAGCGCGTCAGATTACCAGGCCGGTAGATCGGTTGTCAGTGGCCACGATGAAGTTGGCGGAGGGCACGCTTTCCGACGATCTGCCCGTCACGACCAATGATGAACTGGGCAAGCTGACGTTTGCCTTTAATAGTATGCGGGCAAACCTGCAGAAAGCGGATGAATCATTGCGGGGTGCCAATGAACATATGCGAAACGAGCTTGAGGCGGCCGCCGACTACGCGCGTTCCATCCTTCCGCAACCGATCAATGACAAAGAACGGGGAATTCGTAGCGATTGGAAGTTCATTGAATCGTCCGAATTGGGCGGCGACTCGCTTGGTTATCACTGGCTCGACGACGAACACCTGGCGGTCTACCTGCTTGATGTAAGCGGGCATGGCGTGGGCCCGTCCATCCTTTCCGTCTCGGCGCACAATGCGCTCAGGCAACAGACGCTGCCGGCGACCGATTTTCATCAACCTGTCCAGGTGTTGGAAGCACTCAATCGAGCCTTTCCAATGCATGCCAATCAGAACAAGTTTTTTACGATCTGGTACGGCGTCTACAACTGGAAGACTCGCGAAATCCGCTACGCCAGCGCTGGCCATCATGCCGCCGTGTTGTTCGATCCGTCTCACACCGAACCGGTGGAACTGGAAATGCATGGGTTGATGATCGGTGTCATGACCGACGCTGAGTATGAATCTGCGGTCGCTACGATTGGGCCCGGCAGCCGACTTTACTTATTCAGCGACGGTACTTTTGAGATGCGAAACCGGGATGATGAGATTCTGGACATGCCCGGTTTTATAGAACACCTGCGCGATGTTCAGATGAAAGACGACAGGCTACAAGCCGTACTGGAGAAAGCCCGCCGGTGGCAGGGGAGCGACGATTTCGTCGATGATTACTCGATCCTGGAGATCTCGTTTGCCGGGCCGGAATGAACCCATGTTCCGTTGGGAGCGGGGAGAGCCAGGTTGCAATACGACGTTACCACAGGCAAAACATCATCCCGAATCCCTGGTCGAGGGCCAGACGAAATTGCGTTTCCCAATAGTTTAGGAAATCACCAAACTCATCTGAGTTCGTCAACCAAACGCGGGATTCACTGTCCAATTTAGATTGTTCCCACGCAACTGCTATCCGTTCATGAAGTTTTGCTGCCGGAATAGTGTCAAACCAAGCCAATGCCGACCGGATAGATGAAGGAGCCAGTGCTTTGATAATGTTGTCGTTATTATCAAGGTTTTCAATATCTATGGGTTTAGCTGATGGTAGAAGATCGTTGGTCATTTTCAATTGAATCAAGTGAACGCCAAGTTGAAGATCGTGATCACCAACAGAAATGGCACAGATCAATGGACGTATCGCTTCTATTTCTGGGTCTGCAAGGTGCACGCTCAAAGTCATGAAGCATTCAACAAAATCATAGACCACCAGCTCAGGCAGGGTGTCTGGTCCGACACCAGGGACGAGCCAGCTGCCTGAATCGAGGCGGTCTGTATCCTGCAGGTATTCGTCCCACTTAATGCAATTGGATAAAAGATCTAGTCCCATGACACCGACCGGATAACGTCAACGATCACCGAGTCCGGACAGTCGGAACAAGTGATCATCCATTTCAAAACCACGCGCAAGTCCGGCTTCGCGTGCATCGCATTGTTATCCAACCATTAGCGTCTCGCGAGAAGTTGGCCTAAGTGGTGATGGTACCTTGGAAGCAAATCAAAATCAAATCCAGCGTCGAGGTTCGCGATTCTTTCCGCACTGCCTGAGTACCAAGATCGTTCTCGAATCGGTTCAGGCTTCCGTTTGGTGCTTGGCAATAATTCAAACCATTGACAGATTACATCGCTTTCATCGTCTCGAATATACCCTCGGTGTGGGCAGATTGCTTTGGAGGTACGTTTGCGTCTCTTCTGGCCCACTATGATTTGGTTAGTGCCAAAATGGCGAATAACTCCCGGCGACCAAGTCGAGTGGTTCCATTGATACCAAACATCGGAGTTTTCCTGATTCTGAAGTTCGGTCAGTCCGTCGCAGCATGACCGGGAAACAATGTCAAGGATCGTCGCCGTTATCGCATTGCCCTGTTGTTCGTTGAAGTCCATCAAAACGAGAAGTGACGCCTTATCGCCGTATCGAGATAAATCGTCAGGAAACGCAATCGGGAAAGGAAACGTACGGTTTCGATGTTCAAGGCGTGCGGTGTGCGGCATCTTTGTTTGGTTGGATAACGACCGGGTTCACCGGGCCGCGGCGAACAGCATTGATTTCAAAACCCGCGCGGCCCGCGGCTCCGTGTGCAACCCATTGTTATCCGCGATTTGCCTGCGGCATCAATGAATTTGTTTTCTCAATTAGGTCTTCTGTGGTTTTGAAATTCAATATTCGTTCAACATGCAGCACTCGCCCATTATGCATCCACACGAGTTCGCCCCACCCGTGAATCAAAGCTGTCCCTGCGGCTTCCTGCAACTCACGCCATCCGGCAAGCGATCTTAACGGGGCATATCCATTGGTCACTGGTGTGCAGTCAACGTAGTGAAAAAGGACCGAATCGTCGGGGTTGTTTCGGTGGTAATTAATTGCAAACTGAGCAAACCGTGTCCGTTGAGGCTCCATGATTGCCCAGTCAACATTCACGAACATGATCGCTCGCTCGGATGTCGCTGCATTGGTCACAACACGCTCAACATCTGCTTCGGTTTCAAGCTTGGCGGATTCAAATGAGGCGACCATTTCTTTTACGGCCAAATCCGCATTCCGCGAATCGCGCTCACATCCGATCGGCGAAAGCACGCAAATCGTTACGAACAATGCAAATCGAATTCTTGGCAGCGACATGATTGAAGCGGATAACTTGTTTATCACCTGCTACTAAGGTCATAACAGGTTTCTGGACTTATTATGACCGGTTTGAGGGGCTGTTTGAAGACTTATTATGACTGCTCGTTGAAAAAAGTGCTGGCAGAGCGACGACTTGTTCTGACCGCTTGGCAGACTTGTTCTCGATGCAAAACAGATGGCGTTGGATTCTCAAACGATGCCGAGACGACCTTTCGCAAATACCTTTTGCCGTACCCCTGGTTTTCAATCCAACCAAAATATGTACATTTGTATACCTTGAACAAAGATAAACCTGCATCGCGTACATTTCTTAAGGGAGTTAAGGATGGCTGACACATTTTCAAAACCGTCTAACGTTCAGCAGAAGCTAAGATGGGCGCGGATCTTTTGTCAGAGCACGCTGGTCGAACTTTAGAGCGCGAAGCTGCTCCTCGCGCGGATTGGGACAGCGGAACGTTCAACCGAGACTATCGCCAGCGCGGCTAATCAAAAATTCAATGTCACGGGTTGCTCGTCGGGTGACTGCTAGGGAAGTGTGCGGACGACGAGGTTGCGGATTTCGGTCATGTCCTCGATCGCAAATTGAATTCCCTCACGACCAAGTCCGCTGTCTTTCACGCCACCGTATGGCATGTTGTCGACTCGCCATGAGGGCACATCGCCGATGACGACTCCGCCGACATCCAATTTGTCCCAGGCACGATGTGCCTTGTGGATGTCGCGAGTGAAAACACCTGCTTGCAAACCGAAAGTACTGTCGTTCACGTCGTCCAGGGCCGTTTCAAAGTCGTCGAACGAGCTTAGCACTGCGACCGGGCCGAAGGCTTCATGGGTGTTGATTGTTAGTTGCTTGGAAACATTTTCCAGCAACGTCGCTTCCAGCATCGCACCATCGCGACTGCCGCCACACAACAGAGTTCCTCCAGCGGCGATCGCTTCTTCAACCCAACCGTGAAGACGAGTCGCCTCTTTCTCGGAAATCATCGGCCCGATGAACGTATCCTCGTTCTTGGGGTCACCAGAGATCAGCGCTTTCGATTTCGCAACCAAGGCGTCGCGAAACGTCTCGTAGATTTCAGAGTGCACCAGAATTCGTTGTACGCCAATGCAACTTTGCCCGGATTGATAGAATGCTCCGATCACGATTCGCTCAACCGCGTCGGCGATATCGGTATCACGATCGACGATACAGGCGGCGTTGCCACCCAATTCCAGAATAACTTTCTTCTTCCCGGCCTTGGCTTTCAAAGCCCAGCCAACACCAGGCGATCCGGTAAAGCTGAGCAATTTTAATCGTTCATCGGTCGTAAACAGATCCGCGCCGTCGCGCGAGCAAGGAAGGATCGAAAAAGTTCCTTTGGGCAAATCGGTTTCGGCGAGTATTTCACCGATGATTAACGCTCCCAAAGGTGTGCGACTGGCTGGCTTCAGAACAAAAGGGCAGCCAACCGCCAGAGCGGGAGCGACTTTGTGCGCCGCCAGGTTGAGCGGGAAATTGAACGGGCTGATAAACGAACAAGGGCCGATCGGCACTCGCTTCCACATGCCACGGTAGCCGTTTGCGCGGGCGGAAATTTCAAGATTCATCACCTCGCCATTGATCCGAACCGATTCTTCAGCGGCAATGCGAAAGGTATCGATCAACCTGGAAACTTCTCCGCGAGAATCCTTGATCGGCTTGCCTGCTTCGATACACAGCGAATCGGATAGTTCGTCGAACCGTTCTGTAAATCGAGTGACGCAGTGGTTAAGGACTTTTTGTCGTTCGTAAGGACGCATTTCAGCGAACGGCTCAGCGGCCGCTACGCAACCGGCGATTCCATCTTCAATCGCTTTTGTATCGGCAAGCGCCACTCGGGCAGCGACATCACCGGTGAACTTGTCCGTCACCTCCAAATCGTGATTGGGTTCGCATGCCTTGTTTGCAACATAGTAGGGCCAGTTTTCTTTGATCGTCATTATGAATGCCAGGTTCGGATTGGATAAATTGAACTGATGGATGGAGTTTGGGCGATTGCTAAATTTCAAGCATTCTAACGTGTCCCGTTTTGATTTCGTAAACGCAACCGACGATTTGGGTTCGAGAATCCTTTTCTGCGGCTGCCAGATCAGTGACGGCTTTCAGTTGTCGGACGGAACTGCGAACGTTCTCGACGACTGAAACATTGAGTCGCTGTTCAAACGGCAGGTCTTGCTCAACTTCTTTTGTAGCGGGTTTGATTTTGTTTACCAATGCCCGGATCTCATTCGGTTCTTTTTCCAGATCCGAGTCAGCCTGCAAGGCGGCCGTAACTGCCCCGCAGCCTTCATGGCCCATCACCAGTACAAGTTTCGTTTTTAGATGGTCAACACCGTATTCGATACTGCCAATGACATCGGTGTCGATAACATTTCCGGCCACGCGAATTACAAACAGATCACCAAAGCCCTGATCGAACAACAGCTCAGGCGGGACACGCGAATCGCTACAGCCGAGAATCGTGGCGAAGGGAGCCTGGCCTCCGATCAGGCGTTTTCTCCATTCGTTCGCGCTATGCGGATGGCGGAGTTCTCCGGAAACGAATCGCTCATTGCCTTTGGCAAGTCGGTCGAGCGCAATTTGCGAAGTCTCTGGTAGCGGTTCTTGCGTGCTACTCGTGGCGTCCTCCTGAGTGGCAGATTCCTGTTTCGTCGTTCCACCAACCGCTGGCGTAGCAGCACCGCATGCCGTCGTTGCCGCCAAAATTGCGCTGGCGGCTGCGAATTCTCTTCTTGTCGTTTTGTTTTTCATGATCAAATCCAAACAAGGTTGTCAGGGCACGGTTTTGAATACTTGTGAGCGCCATGCTGACCTTCACAAGCATTCGATTCCTATCCGCGATCAAAGTCTGAGAGCGCCAGCCAGCAACCACTAGATTTTTGCACTCTGTTCCTTGATCTCGTGGTTCAAAATTCGGTCGTTATCTGAGTAGTCGACGGGGACTTCGATCAGGTGAACGCCCGGAGTATCAAAACACTTTTCCATCATCGGTAACAACTCGGCACTGGAGGGGACGCGATGTCCGTGAGCTCCATAGCTTTCTGCGTAGGCGACGAAGTCTGGATTGCCGTAGTCGAGGCCAAAATTCTTGAGGCCCATATTTTCCTGTTTCCACTTGATCATCCCGTAGGCGTTGTCTCGTAGCACAAGCACAACCAGGTCCATTTTCAAGCGAACGGCAGTTTCCAGTTCTTGCGAGTTCATCATGAAGCCGCCGTCACCGCAGATCGCCAGGACTTGCTGGTCCGGATGAACCAGTTTGGCCGCCATCGCCGACGGCAGACCGGCACCCATCGTTGCCAATGCGTTGTCCAGCAAAACAGTATTGGGAGCAGTCGCTTTGTAATTCCGGGCAAACCAGATTTTGTAAACGCCATTGTCCAAGGCGATGATCCCGCGTTTCTTGATCGCCTTTCTGACATCCGAAACCAGTCGCTGGGGGTAGATCGGAAATCGATCGTCGTCCGCTCCTTCGGCCACGCTGGCCTGAACCGCCTTGGTGACGGTCTTGATCCGTGAGAAGTCCCAGTGGTCTTGCGGCTCCAGACCTTCCAGCAGACGCCAGATGCTGTTGGCGATGTCGCCGACCACTTCGACTTGCGGAAAGTACACAGGGTCGACCGAAGCTGAAGAAAAGTTAATGTGGATGACATTCACACCGTCGTTGTGCATGAAGAACGGTGGCTTCTCGACCACGTCGTGTCCAACGTTGATGATCAGGTCGGCGGCATCGAATGCGCGATGCACAAAGTCACCTGCCGACAGAGTCGTGTTGCCGACAAACAATGGGTCTCCTTCTTCGATCACGCCTTTGCCCATCTGCGTTGTCGCGAACGGGATGCCCGTCTTGGCGATCAGCTGACGCAGCATGTTGCAGGTCCGTTTGCGATTCGCACCTGCACCGACCAACAGCAGCGGCGATTTAGCAGCCTTGATCATTTGCATGGCGGCAGCGATCGACTTGTCCTCAGCCACCGGCCGGCGGACCTGGCTGGCGGCGATCGGTTGCTCGTCGACCTCTTCTGCCGCGATATCTTCTGGTAGTTCCAGATGCACCGCGCCCGGTTTTTCTTCCAGTGCCAATCGAAAGGCCTCTCGCACACGAGAAGGAATCGAAGTCCCGCTAACCAATTGTCGAGTGTACTTGGTCAATGGTCCCATCATGTCAACGACATCGACGATCTGGAACTGACCTTGCTTGCTGGATTTGACCGGTTTCTGGCCGGTTATCATCATCATCGGCATGCCACCGAGTTGTGCGTAGGCGGCGGCCGTCACAAAATTTGTGGCCCCTGGCCCAAGCGTCGACAAGCACACGCCGACCTTGCCAGTCAATCTGCCGATGGTGGCTGCCATGAATCCGGCGGCCTGTTCATGGCGAGTTAAAATTAATTTGATACTCGATCGTGATAATGAATCAAGAAAGTCGAGGTTTTCCTCACCGGGAATTCCAAAAATGTATTCAACACCTTCGGCTTCCAGGGCACGAACAAACAGATCTGAGGCTTTCATTTTTTCTTTCTTTGAATTGTGGTGGGCACGTCGAGTGAACTTCAAATATGGATGAATCAAGCGGCAGGGATTTCTGGCGAATCCCCTGCCCTGCAGTTATTCACGAGTTACTCTTAAACCGCTCCGTAAGCAACCATGGCATCCGCGATTTTAATAAAGCCGGCAATATTGGCTCCCGTTACGTAGTCAACATTTCCGTTGGCGAGTTCCGGGCCGTGAGTAACACACTTGTGATGGATGTCGTTCATGATTTTTAGCAGCCGATCGTTGACCTCTTCCTTGGTCCACGAAATTCGCATTGCATTTTGGCTTTGCTCAAGACCAGAGACGGCAACACCACCGGCGTTGGCGGCCTTCGCCGGGCCAAACAGGACTCCATCGACCATAAACTGTTTCATGGCATCCAATTCGGTAGGCATGTTCGCGCCTTCGCAAACGACTTTTACGCCATTGCCAATTAACTGCTTGGCGTCTGACAGATTGATCTCGTTTTGTGTTGCACATGGAAGCGCGACGTCGCAAGCGACCGACCAAGGTCGGCCTTCGTGGAATTGAGCTGAAGTAAATTTATCAGCGTATTCTGAAATCCGTCCACGACGAACGCCTTTGAGCTCTTTAACGAATTCAAGTTTTTCCTGGTCGATCCCATCGGGGTCATGAATGAATCCGCTGGAATCGGAGAGCGTCAAGATTTTCGCGCCCGTAGCGATCGCTTTCTCCGCCGCATAGGTCGCAACATTTCCCGAGCCCGAGATCACAACGTTCTTGCCTTTCATGCTGTCGCCTCGATGGTTCAGTATCGCCTCGCAAAAATAGACGCACCCATAACCGGTCGCCTCGGTACGAATCAGGCTGCCACCGAACGCCAGGCCTTTGCCTGTAAGCACTCCGTGGAATTCGTTGCGAATCCTTTTGTACTGTCCAAACAGGTAACTGATCTCTCGCGCACCCACGCCAATGTCACCAGCGGGCACATCGGTTTCAGGGCCAATGTGGCGACAAAGTTCTGTCATCATCGACTGACAAAAACGCATCACCTCGTTATCGCTTTTTCCCTTGGGGTTAAAGTTGGAGCCGCCTTTACCGCCGCCCATCGGCAATCCGGTCAAACTGTTTTTGAAAATCTGCTCGAAGCCCAGGAACTTCAATACACTGAGCGTCACCGTAGGGTGAAATCGCAACCCGCCTTTGTAGGGCCCGATCGAATTGTTGAACTGGACTCGCCAGCCACGATTCGCCCGGATGTTCCCTTTGTCATCCTGCCAGGTCACACGGAAGATGACAGCCCGGTCCGGTTCCGTCAGTCGCTCCAGAATCTGATGCTGTTGATACTTCGGGTTAGCTTGTACGTAAGGCATGACAGTCGAAACAAATTCCTTGACTGCCTGGTGAAACTCCGGCTGGCCAGCATTGCGTTTAATCAGTCCGGACATGAAACAATCAACGTCTTCGCATGGTGCAAGCCACATACAGGGTCCTCTCGTTTAGGTGCGCCGATCCGATCACGGATGCAATCGGTTTGGTTTCAACTGTTTTCAATTGAGTTATTCAACACTAAAGATACTGTCATCGACGATATCTCGAAAGACTTGTCCGTTGCCGCCTGCGGATAACAAATTTCGTTTTTTTGAATTAATTCTGTAATCCGGCAGCGAATGCCAATCAACTGGTGGAATACTACTTTGAGTTGCCCTGGGAACACCCGCAAAAAGACTCGGCCAGCAATCGCAAGCCTCCGCCAGAAGCAAGGCATCATTTGCCGACGTTCATTTTCATCAGGAAGGCGAGCATCTTCTTGCTGAACGGCGTAAGCTTCGTCCTGCTGTACTGGTCACCCAGTTTGCGAATCGCTTCGGCTTGAGTCGGGTATGGGTGGATCGTCGCACCAACTTTTGAAAGACCCAGCCCGTTGGCCATCGCGACCGTGATTTCCGAAATCATGTCGCCTGCATTTTCTGCAACAATCGTTGCGCCGACAATCTTGTCTGTCCCTTTCCTGGTATGGACCTTTACGAATCCCTCGGTATCTCCTTCCAGGATTGCGCGGTCGACGTGTTCGAAGGACTGAACGTAGGTGTCGATTTCGACGCCGGCTTCCTTCGCATCCGCCGGATACATGCCAACGTGAGCGATCTCAGGCGATGTGTAGGTTGCCCACGGAATTAACAAGTCGCTGGCCTTCTTCTTGCCGAATGGACCGACCGCAAACAGTGCGTTCTGGATGACGATGCGAGCCTGAAAATCGGCAGCGTGCGTGAATTGATATTTTGAGCAAATGTCACCTGCCGCATAAATCCGCGGGTTCGTTGTCTGCAGGTTGTCGTTGACTTCAACACCCCGTTTGCCATATTTCACGTTGACTGACTCAAGATTCAAGTCGTCGGTATTGGGCGCACGGCCTACCGCGATCAGCAACTGGTCAACGACAACGTCGGCAGGCTTGTCGTTTTGAACCACGCTGACGCGAATCTTCCCATCGTCGGCGGGGCTTATCTTCATGTCCATGCTGTTGAGCATCAGGTTGATGCCGTCTTTACCAAACTCTTTTTGAACAATGGCGGCAGCATCACTGTCTTCGCGTGTCAGGATGTGACCGTCGCGTTCGAATAAAAACACCTCGCTGCCAAATCGAGCAAACGTTTGTGCCATTTCGCTGCCGATCGGACCGCTGCCAACGATTCCAAAACGCTTGGGAAGTTCGGTTAGCGAAAACAGATTTTCATTCGTTAAGTATTTGACACTGTCGAGGCCTTCGATTGGCGGCGCCGAAGCGCGAGCACCCGAAGCGATGACCGCTTTCTTGAACTTCAGCTGCGTCGTCGTTCCGTCGGACTTCGTCACACTGACCGTGTCGCTGTCCTCGAATTTTCCCTGGCCAAAGAAGACGTCGACGCCGAGTTCAGAAAAACGTTTGGCAGAGTCGGCCGGACTGATGCCTGCGCGTAAGCGACGCATCCGCTCCATCGCCTTGCCAAAATCAGTGTGAACTCCGTCGGGCACATGGACTCCAAAGGCCCCGGCGTCTCGAACGGTTGCCGCGATACGGGCCGTGCTGATGACGCCTTTGGACGGAACGCAGCCGACATTCAGGCAGTCACCACCCATCAGCTCGCGTTCAATCAACGCGACTCGGGCACCAAGCCCGGCCGCTCCGGCGGCGGTTACCAAACCGGCCGTCCCTGCACCGATCACTACCAGGTGGTACGTCCCCTTTGGTGTTGGGTTGGGCCAGTCTTTTGGGTGAACGTTTGCTTCGAGTGCTTGATTGTGTTCGTCGTGCGGCTGAAGCTGCACCGGGATATGGGCTGATTCAGAATCGGCATTCATCTGCTGTTAACTTTCAATTCAAAAGTGATTTGACGGCTATTTCGTACGGGTGCCAAATTCACAGTGTTACTGCGGAGATGTTTTATCGCTTGTCTTGCCAGATGTGGCAAACCCAGGCAGGGCAGATTCGACAATGATTTTGCGAGAATTGGCGGGTGCGAAACAAGGGACGGACTGTTGCGGCGAGCCATTGCGGTGGCGGGTGAGAAATTGCACAGGGCCCCATCTTAATTTTTGAAACAAACTTGCTTAGGTTATTACCTGCGATTGCAGCCTTTGTGCATTCTTAAGCTACTGGAAGAACCTTAAGCCATTGGGAAAACCATTGGGAAAACCATTGGGAAAACCATTGGGAAAACCAACTTGAGAAAATGACGATGCTGGCTGATCGGGGAATTGAAAACCAGACGCGATAAAGTAATCAAAGAAAAGAGAATTCAAATGTCAGATATAGATAAGTGCCCTGTTATGTCTCCGCCAAAGCAACGGCACACAGCGGCCGGAGCGTTGTCAAACGCTGATTGGTGGCCTAACCAATTGAATTTGAAGATATTGCATCAGAACGCTCCTTGTTGCAGCCCACTGGCCGACGATTTTGACTATGCCGAAGCGTTCAGCAAAGTCGATCTGGATGAACTTAAGCAGGACCTGATTCAGGTCATGACGACTTCTCAAGACTGGTGGCCAGCAGATTATGGTCACTATGGACCACTGTTCATTCGTATGGCCTGGCATTCGGCGGGGACGTATCGTGTCGGTGATGGTCGTGGTGGCGCGGGATCGGGGACGATTCGATTTGCTCCGCTGAACAGCTGGCCCGATAACGTGAACCTGGACAAGGCGATTCGCTTGCTTTGGCCAATCAAGCAGAAGTACGGGCGTTCGCTTTCGTGGGCCGACTTGATCGTCTACACCGGCAACGTGGCACTCGAGTCGATGGGTTTTGAAACAGTCGGTTTCGGCGGCGGGCGCGAAGACGCTTGGGAACCAGAGGGAGACACCTACTGGGGCCCGGAAAGCGAGTGGCTTGGCGACAAGCGTTATACCGGCGATCGCGATTTGGAGGATCCACTTGGCGCGGTCCAGATGGGATTGATTTACGTTAACCCGGAAGGCCCGAATGGAAACAGTAGCGCACTGGCGGCGGCCAAGGATATTCGAGAAACGTTTGCCCGGATGGCAATGAACGATGAAGAGACCGTCGCATTGATCGCTGGCGGTCATACTTTTGGCAAAGCACACGGCGCCGCTGATCCTGACAAACATGTTGGGCCGGAACCAGAAGCAGCCACCATCGAAGAGCGCGGACTCGGCTGGAAGAACTCTTTCGGTACCGGCAAAGGCGCCGATACGATCGGCAGCGGACTAGAGGGTGCATGGACGACTCAGCCAACCAGGTGGGATCACGATTACTTTGACTTGTTGTTCAAATACGATTGGGACCTGACCAAGAGTCCGGGCGGAGCGATGCAATGGATTCCGACCGATCCGGCCACGGCGACGATGGTGCCCGATGCCCATGATTCGTCCAAGTCGCACGCTCCGATCATGTTCACGACGGATCTCTCTTTGAAAATGGATCCCGTTTATCGCCCCATTTCCGAGCGATTCCACGAAGATCCCAAGGCATTTGAAAAGGCGTTTGCCGAAGCGTGGTACAAGTTGACTCACCGAGATATGGGCCCGGTGACTCGTTACCTCGGATCACAAGTTCCGGAGGCTCGCATTTGGCAGGACCCTGTTCCTGCCGTCGATCACGAATTGATCGGTGATGCCGAGATCGCCGACTTGAAGGCCAAGCTGATGGATTGCGGTTTGTCGATTGGGCAAATGGTCAACACAGCCTGGGCTGCGGCTTCGACATTTCGCGGAACGGACAAGCGAGGTGGAGCATGCGGCGGACGTCTGCGGTTGGCTCCGCAAAAAGACTGGGAAGCGAACAACCCGGAAGCGTTGGCCAAGGTGATTCCGGTTCTGGAAAAAGTTCAAGCGGACTTCAATGCGACTGGCAAGACAGTTTCGTTCGCGGACCTGGTCGTGCTGGCAGGATGTGCTGCGGTCGAGGCTGCGGCGAAAGCGGCTGGCCACGATGTCACGGTTCCATTTTCACCCGGTCGCACCGACGCGACCGAAGAGATGACGGATGTTCAGTCGTTCGGACACCTGGAACCAACAGCGGATGGCTTTCGCAATTACATGTTGCCGGAACAGAACCGGCCCGCAGAAGAGTTGCTTGTTGACAAAGCCCAGTTGCTGACGCTTACGGCGCCGGAGATGACGGTTTTGGTTGGTGGCTTGCGAGTTCTAAACGCCAACCATGCGGAGTCTAAAGTCGGCGTGTTGACGGACCGGAGTGAGCAGTTAACAAACGACTTTTTCGTGAACCTGCTGGACATGGGTGTGGAGTGGAAGCAACACGCTCAATGCCCGCACATTTTCGAGGCCCGTGAAGATGGCTCAAGCGAAGTCAAGTGGCAGGGTAGCCGGGTTGATCTGGTCTTCAGTTCCAACAGCCAGCTTCGTGCAATCTCTGAAGTCTACGCATGCGACGATGCCAATGAGTTATTCGTCAGCCATTTTGTTGAAGCGTGGACCAAAGTAATGAACCTTGACCGGTTCGATTTGAGCTAATCGGTTCGATCAGGCTGAGCCAACTGATCTTGTTACTGCAGAGCAGTGCCAACTTGGTGCGTCTTGGCTTTGGCAACATGAATTCGGATACAGGCGCATAAAAAGAGCGGGCAACGTTTTCTGTTGCCCGCGTTTTCTATTGCCCTCTCTTGGTGAAGGCGAATCATTTTATAAATGACAACATTGGATTAACGTCGACGACGAGAAACCATGCCGATTCCAAACAGTCCCAGAATCGCCAATGAGCCAGGCTCAGGAACCGCTGTGGCATTGAGTCTGAAATAGTGACCCGCATCGCTGCCGAATCCAAAAGCGTTGCCCGCGTCAATGACTCCGTCCTGGTCTGAGTCCCGGAAATTGCGGTCAGTTGTAGAGCCCACTGAAGGCGTGTTGTCTGATCCGGCAAGGTTGCGATAAGAGACGGTCAATCCTTCACGACGGTCCGGGTCGATAGAGGCATCAAAGTCGGGATCGAAAAATTCAAAGGTAATTCCGATGTTATCACCACTACCGATGTCAATTCCATTGGTGAAGGTAAGGTTTTGCTCAAAGGCTGAAATTCCAGTTACGGCGAAGTTTCCAAGGTTAAACGTTTCGCTGCCCAGTAACGTTCCATCTGCAAATGATTGTGGATCAGATGTGACGCCACTGATAAACGAAATTGTCAAATCGATGTTGTTAAAGACTGAAGTTCCCGTCCCGCCATTTCCAGTGAGGTCAGCATCGAGAATACGGGCGGTCATAAACAAGTCGATTGCATCGACACGCCACGTAGCTCCGGCAGGTGCTGCGAGCGTTGACGTGATGTCGTCACCAGTTAGATACTTGCCGTTGTTGAAGGCCTGGTTGGTTTGGCTGTTGAAATTCACAACGGCTCCACCGGCGGAAAAATTGTCGTAGACGAACTCAGCTTGTAAGTCGGTTGCAATCAGTGCGATTGCTGTAGAAAAAAGGGCGAGGATTGTCTTTTTCATCAGGTGTTGTTCCAGTTCGAATATTACTCATTGTTTACTGTGGGTCTTCCAGTACTCGCCAGCGTAGGCAGGCGGAGGACTATTTACCGGTGATCAGAGTAACTTCGGATGGTATCGATTACTAGGTGCCGAGTCTTGATTGCAGCAGAGCCCCTTCGACTGGTGAAGGAATGGCTCAAAATAGAGCTCGCTCAATTTACTGAACGAACACTCAAAGCACGCTCTGGTGTCGCTTCTGCCGTGGCAAAACGAAGTTTCGAACAAATCAAACAGACTCTCTATCCACCAGGTTTTGAAGTTCAGTGACTCCAGCCGCTTGTGACGATACTGACTATTTAACCATCTTTTTCGCAATGGACGCCAGCGGGTTAACCGGTGCAACTGAAACGACTCTCATATTCCTCATGTTCTTGATGAGTTGGTTCTAAATCCCGTCACAAGTTGAACCGTACCAGAGATCAC
>CAZPOL010000017.1:0-38666 GCA_964588195.1 uncultured Pirellulaceae bacterium
ATCAAATGCAAATACTACGATGGGCGCTAATTCCGAACTCATGATTTCCTTTCGAGATGAAGGCTATCATAATGTGCATTGGTCCAATCGTAAACTTGATTCAACCCATTCATTCATCTGCCGATGATTAAGCAATTAGTCCGAAAAATATTGGGGACGCCACGAAAAATTCGCTGGCAGTTGTTTTTTTCAAATGTTGAAATCGACAGTTCTGCGCAGGTCGTGGTGTCTCAGATTCGAGGGATGAACAAGCAGTCAACGCTGAAGATTGGTTCCCAATCGCTCTGCAACGCCATCATCAGTTTTGATCGACCCGAAGCTGAAGTGGTAATTGGTGATCGAACCTTCATCGGCAAATCCACCTTGGTGTCTGCAACGGGAATTACGATTGGTAACGATGTTTTGATTTCCTGGGGCGCTACAATTGTCGACCATGACTCGCACCATATCGAATTCGAATTTCGCAATGACGACGTGGTCGAATGGGGCAAGGGAAGAAAGGACTGGACCCATGTCGCGATGGGGAATGTCACGGTCGGCGACAAAGTCTGGATTGGATTCAATGTGATCATTCTGAAGGGAGTCACAATCGGAGAGGGTGCTGTGATCGCCGCTGGTTCCATCGTGACGAAAGACGTCCCAGCTTGGTCGGTCGCAGCCGGCGTACCTGCCAAGGTGGTCAAGACTCTGAAACCGGGTGAATAATTCGGCTGTTCGATTTAATCGCTACACCTGTCAGGGCGTTTCGTTGGGGCAGATGCCAAATAATGGCAAATCAAATGAGTGCACTTCAATAGTGCCTGATACAATGGAGTCGATGACTGGTCGCGAAGCGCTCGCTCATGCGACATGATCTACCTTAATCGGCGAAGGTTTCCTGTCTTGTCTCGAAAATTGATATACATTTGTGGAATGGGCCATAATGGCTCCACGATTTTGAATTTGATTCTTGGGCAAGATTCAAATGTCGTTGCGACATCGCAATTGAACGACTTGTTGCATCCCTATGACCCTCGAACAGTTGACGAATTCAAACGAGACGATGTCGATCGATTCTGGCTGGACGTATTGAATTCGCTCACCCCGGAAGAAGTAGCTGAATTACAAGCGATGCACTCGTCATGCCGGCAGGAACGCAAGATACACAGAGCACTTTTTTCCGGCAGGCATCGAAAAAGGTTCTCGAAGATCGGCGCTCGCCTGGCAAATGTCGTTATGGACTTGAGCGAGAAGACAGTACTAGTCGACTCATCCAAAAATATCAGCCGCGCCTTGGCATTGAGCTCTTTCGACGATGTTGAAGTATTCCACCTGCACCTGATTCGAGATGTTCGCGGGCTGGTGAATTCTCACAACAAACGCCGTGATGAACGCAACTGGAAACGAGTATATGCCAAGTCCACTTTTTGGTGGCTCTTCAAAAATACAACTGCATCCTTGTTCACTCCGTTTGTTTGTAAAAATCGACTCCAGTTGAAGTACGAAGATCTTGTGATGAATCCAGACAAGGCTTTGGATACACTGGAAGCGTTTGTTGGTGAGGAGTTTCCACAAGCCCGTAAAGCCCTTCGTGCTGAAGTTGATATTGCAGCCTCAAAATCATTGGGATTCAGTGGGAACCGTGTTATCACTCGAGAGAAGAACCGGTTCCGTAGCGGGCAACTTTCCACTGGCGGCGTTTTCAAGTCAAATTTGTATTGGTTCAGCCTCGGATGGCTTTCCATGTTCTGGGGCTACCGCAGGAAGGCGCGAGCCAGCCAGCCGATCCCAAACACCTCAATTGAAAAAACAAGTTGAACAAGAAATTTATTTCGTGGGAAGACGCCGTAACCTGGCTAGTCGAACAACCGGAACACCAGGAATTGGTGCGCCAATGCTATTTCGACCGACCGGTGATCGAGGCCGTGCGTCGCTACGCGGCCAGTGACGAGTGGTCTGCACTGACGCGTTTTCTGCCCAGCCCCGGCAAGGCGCTGGACATCGGAGCCGGTAACGGCATCGTCAGTTTCGCACTCGCCAAACAAGGCTGGACGGTCAGTGCTCTGGAACCCGACCCCGGTCAATTCGTAGGCGCCGCGGCGATTCGCAAATTCGCCGATTCAGAAAACCTGCCGATCTCGGTCGTCGAGGAATTCGGCGAGTCGATGCCGTGGCCGGACAATGAATTCGATCTGGTGATGGCTCGGCAAGTCATCCATCATGCCAATGACCTGACTCAAATGTACAAGGAAATGGCTCGCATCCTGAAACCAGGCGGAACCCTGATCGCTTTCCGCGACCATGTGATCGACTCCGATGAAGGCTTGCAGGAATTCAAGGACAATCACCCGTTGCACAATCTGTACGGTGGCGAAAACGCGTTTCGGCTGGAAGAGTACGTCGGAGCGATCAAGAATGCCGGGCTCTCCATTGCCAATACGTTTCACCAGTTTGACACGGTGATCAACTACGCCCCGAAGACGAAAGCGGATATTGCCCGCGAAATCAGCAATGGCTTCAAGATTCAACCCTTCAAAATGGCAGGATATCACCTGATTAAGCTGCCAGTCATCTTCCCTCTGATGATGAAAATTGCCACGATGATGTACCGTAAACAGGGTCGTTTGGTCAGTTTCATATGTAACAAGCCAACGATGTGAAAAAGGGCCAGGAACATTCTGACTCTGGACACCCCCTGATACGCACTGACGACCAATCTTGATTCCTGGCAACTCTCCGAAGAAATAAATTGAATCCTGTTCTCATCACTGGCGCGAAAGGTTTTATCGGACGAAATCTGTCCCGATACATCGCTGGACAAGATGTTCCAGTCGTCGGCATCGGACACGGTGCCATGACGCCACAGCGGATGAGTGAAACCGGGCTGCTGGATTGGATCAATGGCGACGTCGATCACGCGAACCTGCAAGTAACGGCCCAGCGTCATGACGCGTTGCAGACGATTTTTCATTTGGCCGGTGGCTCACACGTCGGACGATCGTTCCAGAATCCAGCCGAGGATTTCCAGCGGACGGTTGTGGCGGCCAGCCAGTTGTTTGAGTGGGCCCGCCAGAACAGCCCTCAGACGCCGATTGTGGTCGTATCCAGCGCGGCGGTTTACGGGGCAGGGCACGAGGGTCAAATCGGTGAGGACAGCGTGCTGAATCCATTTTCGCCGTATGGTGCCAACAAGGCGATTCTGGAATCGCTGGCACGTAGTTATTGCAATAACTTTGGATTGAAGATTGCGATTTGCCGATTATTTTCAGTGTACGGCGAGGGACTTGAGAAACAGCTGATTTTTGATCTGTGTCGCAAGTGTTCCCAGGCCGAGGGCTCGATTCAATTGGGAGGAACCGGAAACGAATTGCGTGACTGGATTCATGTCTCGGACGTAGCCCGTTTGTTATGGATGTTGCCAGATCAATGCACCCCCGATTGTTTCACCGTCAACGGGGCCAGCGGTCAGGCCACGACGGTTCGCCAGGTCGCGGAACATGTTGTGAAGGCATGGGACCTGACACTGCCAATCGAATTCAGTGGCCAAAGCCGTCCGGGTGACCCTGTCTCTTTGGTGGCCGAGGTATCACGGGCAAAATCTTTGGGCTTCCAGCCAGAGATCGACATGCCAACAGGGTTCCAACGCGTCGCCGACTGGTTCCGATCGAATCAAAATCAACAAGGGTGAACAAGATTAGACTGGGATTCCGATTTATCGATAGCCGGATTTGGTTGGGTGGTTACAACTACCTGCTGAATCTTTGCGCTGCGGTCAAGAAATGGAATGACCAGATTCAGCCGGTCGTGTTCTGTGGCCCACACATTCCCCAGGCGGACCAGCAACGTTTTCAGGACTTGCTGGGCGACGACTTCGTTGTCACGGATGTGATTTCGAAACAGGCTTTGCGAAAACGTCGTGCCCAGACGTTGCTGTTTGGACGTGACAAATTGGCCGAGCAAGTTTTTCAGACAAATCAGATTGATGCGGTCTTCGAAAACGCGGACTTCTACGGACGTAATTTTTCGATCCCGTGCATTGCCTGGGTACCGGATTTCCAACACCGCCACATGCCCGAAATGTTTTCGAAATGGCGTTTCTGGAAACGAGAGATCGGAATTCGGGCTCAATTCCGCTCGTCGACTCGCACCATTATGCTCAGCAGTGACGACGCCAGGAATGACTGTCACAGGTTTTACGGCGTGCCGATCGAGCGGATCAATGTCGTGCCCTTCGCGGTCCCTTTCGGCGATTTGCCCGAGGAAACGGAATGGCGACAAACGGTTGCCAAGTACGATTTACCCGACCGCTACCTGTTCTTGCCCAACCAATTCTGGAAACACAAGAATCACAAAGTCGTCGTGCAGGCGCTGGAACTGGTCAAAGAACAGGCTGCCGATGTCGTGGTGGTGGTGCCCGGAGCCGCCTCGAATCCGGTTTGTGTGGAGGTCTTCAAGGACATTCAAACCCGAGTTGCCGATTCAGGACTGGAACAGAACTTTCGTTTGCTGGGCAAGATTCCCTATCGAGATTTGATCTGTTTACTTTCCCGCTGCACTGCCTTGATCAATCCGTCGTTCTTCGAAGGCTGGAGCACGACGATCGAGGAGGCCAAGGCGTTTGGTGCCACGATGATCCTTTCCGACCTGGCCGTGCATCGTGAACAGGTCACAGAAAACGGCTGGTTCTTTTCGCCAAACGAACCGCAACAATTGGCCGACTTGCTGATCGAGACTCAAGACAAATTAAAACCCAACCGCCCGGACGCCGCGCAATTGACGGCCACCTCCGACCAACGCATGCAGGTCTTCGTCGACCGTTTCGTGAAGCTGGCCGAAGGATCGGTAAAGGCTCCGTCGTAACACCCGGCAACATCACCGCAACCTCAAACGCAACAGACCCGAAATTGAGCCGTCGCGATCCTCGTTCACGCTCCCTAAAGATCAGCTACGTTGATTGCCAGTACAGGTAACACCATCAAGATCTCGATCATTACCGCCGTTTACAACCGAAGGCGCACTGTCAGTGCGGCGATCGAATCGGTGCTGCAGCAAGACTACGATTCGATCGAGTACATCGTCGTGGACGGGATGTCGGATGATGGAACGGACGAGGTCATTCAGCAGCACAAGGACCGCATCGACATTCATGTTCGTGAACCGGACGATGGGATCTACGACGCTTTGAACAAGGGCATCGGTCTGGCGACGGGCGATGTGATCGGATTCTTGCACGCCGACGATTTGCTGGCTCATAGTTCGGTCATCCGTTCGATTGCCGACAAACTTCAGCAGACCGAAGCGGACGCCTGTTACGGCGACTTGCTGTATGTGAATGCCGAAGATCCGCAGAAGGTCGTGCGGTATTGGAAGAGTGGCGAATTCGCTCGAAAACGGTTCTTTTACGGGTGGATGCCGCCTCACCCGACCTGCTACATCAAACGCAGCGTCTACGAAACAGCTGGAAAATATCGCACAGATATGTCGATTGCGGCAGACTACGAGCTGTTAATCAGGATGATGGTCAAGGGCCAGATCCCCGTCGCCTATGTCGATGACATTCTGGTTAAAATGCGGGTCGGTGGCAAAAGCAACCGGTCGCTCAAAAACAGGTTGCTGGCCAACCGGGAAGACGCCTTGGCGTGGAAGCACAATGACTTGTCGGCCCCAATGCTGCTACGATTCATGAAGCCGCTTCGCAAGATTGGCCAATACATCAACAAACCCTCCAACAACAACCGCTAGATCAGCCCGAATTCCAGCATCAACACTCGTTGGCAACAAACGCGTCGACGTGAACCAGGAATTCAAGAGACAGGAATTACACAAAATGTTTAACGGAAAGACGTTGCTGGTCACTGGCGGCACCGGTTCATTTGGCAACGCGGTGATGCGCAGGTTCCTGCACACAGACATTTCCGAGATTCGCGTTTTCAGTCGTGACGAAAAGAAGCAGGACGACATGCGAAAACGGCTGGCCAATCCGAAGGTCAAGTTTTATGTCGGTGACGTTCGCGATTACAACAGCGTGCGATCGGCAATGAATGGTGTCGATTACGTGTTCCAGGCTGCGGCTCTGAAGCAAGTCCCGTCTTGCGAGTTCTACCCGTTGGAAGCCTTGAAGACGAACGCATTGGGTACCGAGAACGTTTGCAACGCAGCGATTGACAGTGGTGTCAAACGCTTGATCGCGCTCAGCACCGACAAAGCGGTCTACCCAATCAATGCGATGGGGATCAGCAAGGCGATGATGGAGAAACTGGTCGTTGCCAAATCGCGATTGGCCGGTCCGGAACAAACTCGGTTTTGCTGTACCAGATACGGCAACGTGATGGCCTCGCGAGGCTCCGTGATTCCGCTGTTCATTGAACAGATCAAACACAAACAACCACTGACGATTACCGATCCCGAGATGACTCGTTTCCTGATGTCCTTGGACGATGCCGTCGACCTGGTCCTTTACGCCTTCGAGAATGGCAACCAGGGTGACACGTTTGTGCAAAAGTCTCCGGCCAGCACGATTGGCGATCTGGCCAAAGCGTTGCTGGAATTGTTCAAGGCCGATAACGAGATCAAGATCATCGGCACCCGTCACGGCGAAAAGCTGTACGAAACATTGTTGACGCGTGAAGAAATGGCTCACGCCGAAGACATCGGCAATTACTATCGAATCCCGGCTGACAACCGCGACCTGAATTACAACAAGTTCTTTGTCGAAGGCGAAACGCAACACAGCAAGTCCGATGATTATCACTCGCACAACACGGAGCGATTGGATGTGGCTGGCGTAAAAGAAAAACTTCTGGAGCTGCAGTACGTCCGCGACGAAATCGAGAATCACGAATCGTAACCGACTGACTTAATCCCGAAACCTCCTTCCCGTTCCGCACGACTCTTTTCCGAATCCAGCTAACATGAAACGCATCCTTGTCACCGGGTCTGCCGGATTTATTGGCCGAAATCTGGTCACAGCGCTGCGCCGCATGGAAGGAGTCGAGATTCTGACGCAGGACCTGACGGACTCGGCTGACGAACTGAAAGAGAAAGTCCTGGCGGCGGACCTGATCTACCACCTGGCCGGAGTCAACCGCCCGGACAACGACGACGAGTTCGCCGAAGTCAATCTCGGGCTGACCGAAACGCTGACTTCGATCCTTCGCGAAGCCAAACACTCCGCCGCAATCGTGATCACCTCTTCGGCACAGGCGACACGAGACAATCCGTATGGCCGCAGTAAGAAGGCCGCCGAAGATCATCTGAAGGCGTTCTCCGAATCAACCGGCAATCGCGTGGCGATCTACCGACTGCCCGGTGTTTTTGGGAAGTGGTCTCGCCCAAATTACAACACCGTGGTGGCGACGTTCTGTCACAATATCGCCAGAGACTTGCCGATTCAAGTTTCCAATCCTGATCACAGTTTGAATCTGGTTTATATCGACGAAGTCGTACGATGTTTTCTGCGCCACGTGGATCCGGATTTCGTTTGGGCGATTGAGGAATCGGTTCAGGAAACGCACGACATTACGCTGGGCGATCTGGCGGACCGGATTCGCAGTTTCCGAAACATGCGGGAAACTTTGTTGATTCCCGATGTGGCAGATTCGATGACGCGATATTTGTATACGACCTATCTGTCGTTTTTGCCGGAAGAGGATTTCGCCTACCCGGTGAAATTGAGAACCGACGATCGGGGCTGGCTGTTCGAATTGGCCAAGTCCAAAACGTTCGGGCAAATCTTTGTTTCCACGACCAAGCCCGGTATCACTCGCGGAAATCACTTTCACGATACGAAGGTGGAAAAATTCTGCTTGATCCAGGGGCAGGGCATGATTCGCTTTCGGGATATCGATTCCACGGAAGTGATCGAATACCCGGTGGATGATGGCCAAATCAAGATTGTCGATATTCCGCCCGGTTACACTCACTCGATCGAAAACACGGGTGATCGCGAAATGGTGGTCCTGTTTTGGGCCAACGAAATATTTGATCCCGAGTCACCTGACACTCACTGGATGGAAGTCTAGTCATGAAGAAACTGAAAGTCATGATCATCGTCGGCACCCGGCCCGAAATCATTCGCTTGGCGCGAGTGATGGCGGCCGTGGATCGCGATCTGGATTGCACACTCGTCCACACTGGACAGAACTACGATTACGAGTTGAATGAAATATTCTTCGACGACCTGGAAATTCGCAAGCCGGACCATTTCCTGGAAGCCGCTGGAGAAAACGCCGCTCAAACGATCGGCAACACCATCAGTCGTTGCGATGAGATCATCCGGAAGTGCCAACCCGATGCCGTTTTGGTTTTGGGCGATACGAACAGCTGTCTCAGCGCCATTGCGGCAAAACGACAAAAGGTTCCTGTGTTTCACATGGAAGCGGGCAACCGCTGTTTCGATCAACGCGTCCCGGAAGAGATCAATCGCAAGATCGTGGACCACATTAGCGATATCAATTTGACCTACAGCGATATCGCTCGCGAATATCTTTTACGGGAAGGCTTGCCTGCCGACCAGGTGATCAAGACCGGCAGTCCGATGTTCGAAGTGCTGAATTACTACCGACCACGGATCGAAAAGTCAGACGTATTGTCACGACTGTCGTTAAAGCAACACGAGTTCTTTGTGGTCAGTGCGCATCGTGAAGAGAACATCGACAGCGAACGAAATTTTCGCAACCTTGCCACGACGTTAAATCAGATTGCCGAACAGTACGATCAGCCAATCATCTTTTCGACTCACCCGAGGACTCGCAAGAAGATCGAGGCGGTTGGGTTGAAGTTTCACGATCACATTCAGCTGCTGAAACCCCTCTCGTTTACCGAATTCGTTTGTCTGCAGATGAACTCACGGGCCGTGCTTTCCGACAGTGGAACGATCACCGAAGAATCCTCGATCCTGAATTTCCCGGCGATTAATATCCGTGAAGCTCATGAACGGCCCGAAGGGATGGAAGAAGCCTTTGTCATGATGACGGGCTTGAATCCGGAAAGAGTCTTGCAAGCATTGCAAATCGTGCTGAATCAACCACGTGGCGACCAGCGGCTGTTGCAACCGGTCGCCGATTACAGCAAGCCAAACGTTTCAGATAAGGTGGTCAGGATTCTGATAAGCTACACCGACTATGTGAAACGTGTCGTATGGGGCCAAACGGTTGCCGATTCGGTCGGATAGCAATGGCCGACAAGCCGGCCGGAATTCGATTTAAGTAAAACTGAAGAACACTTATCAAACTGAAAAACATGTCTGAGATTAAAGATAACGCCACCGCAGAAATGATGGGCAAGATCCGCGACAAGACGGCTGTCGTAGGAGTCATCGGATTGGGTTACGTCGGGTTGCCGCTGATTGATGCGTTTCGTCGCAACGGCTATGCCGCGATCGGGTTCGATGTCGATCAAAAGAAAGTCGACTCACTAAAGAATGGCAAAAGCTATATCGCTCACATCGAAGACAGCGTGATCGAGAAGTGGGCGGAGGAAGGCAAATTTGATGCGACCATCGATTTCAGCCGCTTCGCCGAAGCCGACGCTCTGTTGATCTGCGTTCCGACTCCGTTATCTAAAAGTCGCGACCCCGATTTGAAGTACGTAGAACAGACGACTCGCGAAATCGCCAGGCATCTGCGACCGGGCCAGTTGGTGGTGCTGGAGAGCACGACGTTCCCCGGCACGACCAAGGATGTGTTGCTACCCATTTTGGCCGAATCAGGTTTACAGGTCGGGCAAGATTTCTTCCTGGCATACAGCCCGGAACGAGAAGATCCGGGCAATGCGAATTTCGTGGCTGCCACAATTCCCAAAGTGGTTGGCGGATATGAACCAGGCAGTCTGGAAATCGCCAACGCGTTGTACTCGGCCGCAGTGACCGAAACAGTCCCGGTCTCGTCCTGCGAAATTGCCGAGGCTTGCAAGATCCTGGAGAACACTTACCGCAGCGTAAACATCGCCATGGTCAACGAACTGAAGGTACTGTTTCAGAAGATTGGTATCGATATCTGGGAAGTGATCGATGCGGCCAAGACCAAACCATTCGGATACCAGGCGTTCTATCCCGGCCCGGGACTGGGTGGGCACTGCATTCCGATCGACCCGTTTTACTTAAGCTGGGTCGCGAGAATGCACGAGATGCCGACCAAGTTCATTGAACTGGCTGGTGAGATTAATACGTCGATGCCACAATACGTTATTGGTCGAGTGGCCAAGGCACTGAACAGCTGTGCCAAACCGATTCGTGGCAGCAAGGTCGGCGTTTTGGGCATCGCTTACAAGAAGGACGTTGACGATCACCGTGAGAGTCCCAGTTTCAAACTGATCGAACTGTTGCTGGAACAGGGGGCAGAAATCTCCTACGTCGATCCGCATATCCCGACCGTCCCCAGCCCGATGCGCAGCTACGACTTGCCAAAACTGGCCAGTGAGAAACTGACCGCAGACTACTTGCAGTCACTTGATTGCACCCTGATTTCGACTGACCACTCGGCTTTCGACTACGATTTTATCGTAGAAAACAGCAAAATCGTGGTTGATACACGAAACGCCACAAAAATGGTGACGAATCATCGTGATCGAATCTGGAAGGCCTAATTCGGAATATAGCCCTTAATCTGGCATGCCGAATTCGACTGGAACTGTTAAAATTGAAGTTCCAATAATTGTCAACGTTCAGGGTTTTCCCGGACGTTGCCAGCCAGACCCAAAATCTTCCTGAACCAATAGATTTTTCGAATATGTCCTCGACTGCTGCCAAGCCAACGTCGCCCCTGGAGTCTCCAAATAGTGCCAGCCGCTGGTCGGTATTGCTTCCTTACGTGATCGCGATCGCCGCGCAGCTGCCTCTGTTGCTGTATTACGGCAAGACGCTTTGGGGCCTGCCGCACTTTACGTTTTTTCCACTGGCTCTGATTGTGGTGGGCGTGTTTGCATTCATGCGTTGGCCCAAGGGGTTCAATCAACCGTTTTTCGAACGTAAAACAAGTCTCATCTTGTTTATGGCCGGGATCGTGTTTGGCGTTGGGGCAACTGTATTTTCATTTGCTTGGTTCTCTGCGGTCAGTTGCATGTTTTTGGTGACCAGCTTGTTCGCGCGGACCAAGGATGCAGAAATACCTGGAAAGTCGCTGATGGTGGTTGCTTTGCCACTTTTGGTTTTGATGTTTGCCTCCAACAACGTTGACTCCAGGATTATCACGACCTTGCAACGAGTCAGCGCTAACATCAGCAGCTGGTACCTGGACCTCTTGAATTTCAAACACTTTTCGCCTGGCACCACGTTGAATTTTCCCAATTCACAGTACGAAGTGGAGCAGGCTTGTAGCGGTGTTCAGTCGTTCTTCACGCTGTTGTTTTGCACTACGATCCTGGTCATTTCGTTCCGTAGGCCATGGTATCGAGCCATTCTGCTTTTGATTTCAGCGGGCGTCTGGGCTGTCTTCATGAACTCGATGCGAATTCTCACAATTCCAATCGCTGAAATCATGTTTAACATGAATCTGAAAGATGGATTACCGCACGATTTGCTGGGCTATTCAGCAATGTTGATTGCGATCGGCATGATTTTCAGCACAGACCAGCTAATGGAATTCGTCTTCGGTAGCGGGCGACGTGTTGGCAAGAGTAGGTACCAATCGGACGAGGCCGATGAACCTGACGATTTGACGCGTGATTTTCCACCGGTTTCTACAGGTTTCAAACGGCTGGGCCTGATCGCGGCGATCGCCGTCATGGTGCTGGGAAGCATGCAATTCCTGGACTTCGCTCGTTCGCTTAGTCAACCGTCCAAGGTAATCCGTGCGTTCAGTTCCAATGTCATTATCGATCTTGATGAGTACGCGATTTCCAGACAAATTGAATCGAGCATCCCGGCCGACGAAGCAAATACTGAAGACCGGGAATTTCTGTGGCTGCGCGGCCCTTACGATCGTGAAGATCGAACACGAGGCAGTGACTTCGGGCAACGTTCCGATTCGTGGCAATTCAAGTCCAGACAAGGATTACGCAGTAAAGTTTCGCTCGACCAGACGTTCCCGGGCTGGCACGAACTGACGACTTGCTATCGAAACATTGGCTGGCGAATCTTGCCCGGAGCCCGTGAAAAAATATCCACGACGATCGAGATTGACGGGAAAGAGGTCGATTGGTCGTATATCGAATGTGATATGGAAGACCCAACGACCGGGCAAGCTGGCTTCCTGTTGTTTTGCTTTGTTGATGCGGAAGGCCAACCGATCTCTGCACCGATCGAATGGGGAAAACTTCGATCGTTTGTGGAACGCGCGAAGAACCGCATGTTCCATAGCCTGCGATCGACGTTGTTTCAGGGCGAGGCCTATCAAATGCAGATTTTCATTCAGAATCCAAGCGAGTTACGGCAAACTACCAAGGAAGAGATTCGCAGCCAGTTCTTGCAGATCCGAAAAGAACTACGCGAGTCTGTGATAAAATACGCAGCTGGCGAGACAAATGTCGAATCTGTGGATCCGGAAAATTCCGGCGACAATGCCGATGCCATAGAAAATGTGGCTCCCAACGGTAATTAGACTTGCGTCGAAGCGAATTTCTCAGCAAGTCGTTTTTTCGTGAGTAAAACGCATCAGTCTCGGTGCGGGCTTACTATACTGGAATCCGGAAATTCCTGCTGCGATCTCGTAGCGATTCCAGTCGCCTGGTTTTTAATTCAACTTGCGAATTCATGAGCACACGTCGTAATCAGGGTCGTCATGTCGATGACTTTCGCCCCGAAGGAGCGAACGATCAAAACTCCGTCGAAAACCGACGGATCCTGTTTCCGTATCTGATTCTGGCGGCGACCCAGTTACCACTCTGCCTGGTCTACTTCAAAATTTTGTGGACTGAACGGCCGCACTATGCGATGTTCCCTGTGGCATTCCTGGCCACCGCGTTCTTCGTATTCACACGCTGGCCTCGGCATGGCGAGCCACTGTTTTTCCCTTCGACAAAATCTGACGTGTTGTTGATGGCGGGCGTCGCTTTTGCTGTCCTGGGAACTCTATTCCTGTCACCATGGCTCGGCTTTGCTTCGCTGCTTTTGATTTTAGGCAGCCTGTTAGCCAGGACCAATGATCGATCAGTTTTTGGAACCTTGTTGCCTTGTTTGGCACCGATGTGCATGCTTTTGCAACCGCCGATGGCTCTGGATTTTGATACCATGCAAGGCGACGTCGAATTTTCCGCATTGATCAATGCAGGCTCGACTGAGATCGCCAGCAACATCCTGGATCTTTCCAGATACGCTCATAATGTCTCAGGCACCCGAATGCAGTTTGACCACGGCATTATTGATTCTGTGAACGTCGGAAACGGAGCACTTTCGTTGTTCACGTTGTTGATCGTCACCGGGATTTTCATCGCCTGGCAACGAATTCCAATGTTCCGGGGGCTTCTTTTGGTGTTGGCCGCCAGTTTCTGGGGCATGACGTTCGAAGCGATATCGCTGGTCGTTTGTGCAATCGCGGAAACCTCATTCGAAAAAGACTACTATTCGCCTGGCACTGCGAACCGAATTCTGCTGTTGATCAGCATGGCAGGCGCTGGGCTAATGATCCTGATGACGGAACGACTAATCGCTTTTGCCTGCGGCCCGGTGGATGTGCAGGCGATCGATGAGAACATTTCCTTCCAGGAGAAACTGTGCAAATACTGGAACTTGGCGGTTGCTGGCCAGGTGCTGCCGACCATTGACGTCAATATCAAGCGGGAAGTCGCGTGGGCCAAACGTCGAGGCAGCAAACCGTCCAACGCCACCTCTTCATTGTTGTGGACGTTGGGAATCGCGCTCGGTGTGGTCTGCTTCTTTCAGATCGGCGGCTTGGGATTGGCAATGACAAAGGCTGGAGACTCCGTTTTGTCACCATCAAGCTCCTTATCAATGGAAGCCGGCTCGCTGCCGAATGACATCGCCGGCTGGAGCCGCGATCAATACGCCGTGGAAGAGCCGGAACTCGAAACCCTGGTCGACAAAACCGATCACCGTTGGGTCTTTGTCAACGAATCAGGCCGGAAGTGCACCGTTGAAATTAGTCAGCCATACACTGGTTGGCACGATCACAGACGTGAGGTTCGACGTGACGATTGGAAATCCCTGGAATCTTCTGAGATCCGAACTCTGGAATTGGAAGACCAGAGACTCGAATACCAAGCCGGTTATTACAACGATGTGCTGGCTAACTACCGTTACGCACTCAGTGGTCAAGTCGATGGCTTTGGACGCGGTTTCCAGGCCCCGCTGACCTGGCGGAACCCACTGGCATTTTCAAAACGGGCGTTCTCACGTATCGCCAACCGTTCTCATCCAAGGCTGTTGGTAAACAGCAGCATGGAAATCAAAGTCTACCTGGATACGATTGGGCCTAGCGAACCTGAAGATCGCGAACAAGCCGAAGTCTTTTTTAAGGAGCTGATGACGTACGTTCAAAAATCAGTTGCCGATCGCTCCCTTGGTAACGCTGCGAACTCATCTGATGAAGCCAACTGAACAGGCAGGTCATCCAGAATCCATGTCTTCTGAAATAGTATCCCGCTCTTTTGCTCGCGCCGGGCTGATGGGAAACCCATCCGATGGATACGGTGGCAAGGCAGTCGCCTTTTCGGTGCGAAATTTTCAAGCCACCGTAACCTTGCGGCCCACTGACAAACTGCGGATCATCGCGGACGCTCGCGAGACAGATTCGGCGGCTGATTCGATTGACGAATTTGTTGGTCGTCTGAAGAACTTCGGCTATTACGGTGGGACCCGATTGTTGAAGGCGGCGATTCAACAGTTCCATCTTTTCTGCGAAAACCGACACTCGTTGCACGACACCAACTTCTCAATCCAATACGAAACCAACATCCCGCGGAGCGTTGGCCTGGCCGGCTCCAGCGCGATCATTACGGCGGCCTTGAAAGGTCTGACCCAATTCTATTCGTTGCAAATCAGTGAATCACTGCTGGCCAGCATGGCTTTGGACGCCGAGCGGAAACTGTTGGGCATCCCGGCCGGGTTGATGGATCGTGTGATCCAGATGATGGAAGGGATCGTGTTCATGGACTTCGCACCACAACAGATGCGAACAGAACATGACTTGTCGATGGGTACCTACGAGTCATTGGTCGCTTCCGGCTGTGAATCACGTCTGTTTTTGGCCTGGGCAGACCGCGCCGCCGAACCGACGGAAGTCTTGCACAATCGACTGAAGCAACGATTCGAAGCCGGCGATGCGGATGTTTGCGACGCCATGCAACGGTTCGCTGAATTGGCCCAGCAGTGCAGGGCAGCCCTGAAAGCTGACGACCACGATGCGCTGGCTCGCTTGATCGACGAGAATTTTGATCTGCGGGCGGCGATCTGCCAATTGCCTGTACTGCATCAGGAGATGGTCAAACAGGCTCGCCAGGCAGGCGGCTCGGCCAAGTTTTGTGGTTCGGGTGGAGCGATCGTCGGTACCGCTCCGGACGAAAACGCGATGCAGGCCATTTGCAAAAATCTTGACTCGATCGGCTGCCAGGTCATCCGCCCGGCGATTTGGACTGACCGGGCCTGAATTCGAACGGAACCCTTCAGACGCATTGCGCTTCAATTCGATTGACGATGTCGACGATTCGCCAGCCAAGCCAGTACCGATCCGGATCCGCGTTTTGGCCAGCGACATTTTGGCCAGCGATGTACCCAAGGTGACCGCCTCCGCGAGTTCTCCGTACGGTAACGGATGGAGATGAATCAATGTCGGAGAACATTTCAATCGGAATCACCGGGTCCAGTTCGTCGACGATGATCATCGTGGGAATACGAATCTTGCTGATATCGTCTTTGGAACTGCAGCGGTCGTAGTAGTCGGTCAGGCTGGCAAAACCACCGGCTGGAACAGTCAAGGCTTCGTCCAACTGACTAAGTTTCTCTGGCTTTTTTTGTATCGGAAAATCAATCATGTCGGGACGCAACAAGCGGCGCTCTCGCAGGCGACGGATCATCAATCTGGCGAAGTAGCCATCATAGAAACGAGAAAACCCGGTCATCAGGCTCGCGGCACATTTGCCCAGATCAGCAGGCGGTGCAATCGCGATGGCCGAATCGACGTTGGTGGGGATCTGCTGTTCATCGCTGCCCAACCATTTCAACAAGACGTTGGCGCCAAGTGAAAACCCAACCACTGTAATTCGCATCTCCGGGTTGCAGCTTGTCATGTGGCGAACTGTCGCCTGAACATCCTCAATGCGTCCGGCATGGTGGTGATACCGAGCCAACTTCGCTCCAGACCCGGCTCCGCGGGCATCCATTCGAAAAACGCCATGACCGGCCTGCAACAATCCGTGAGCGGCCCGCACGGAATAGCTACTGCCGTGACAGCCAGCCAAGCCATGCAACAACAAGACTTGCCGACCGTCTCTATCCGGGACTGGTTTGTCCGTTGCCCCAGCTTGATCAGCGGAGGTATCCAACCGGCGATAATCGCCCGGTTGATTGGAAAACAAGGCCAGAGAATCACCCTGCGTCGTCTCGACGACATCCATGGTGGTGCCGGCAGGTTCCGGCAGACCGCGCAACAGGGCGCCGGCAATGGTCTGAGGGTTTCCGCCACGAATCAGGCGATGCGGAAAAAAAGTTGGCAGTTCAAAATTAAGCAAGGATCAGGAGAGTATGTTCTTTTGTTCCAGCAACTCAATAATTTTTGCGACACACTCCACCGGCTCCGTCGAGTCCGTATTCAGGACCAGATCCGGTTTCACGGGCGGCTCGTAGTTTAGCAGAGCTTGATCGGTGATTTCACGCTCTCCGGAATTTCTTTCGCGACAGAGCTCCGCAGGTGCATTCAAATGCACAACCAAAAAACGTTCATTCCCGACGGCCGATGCCGCCTTCTTGCGGACATCTTCTGAGGGAGCGACCAGCGACAGGATGCTGATCATCCCTGTATCGTTGAACAGTTTGGCTATTTCGGAACAGCGTCGCACGTTTTCCGATCGATTGTCGGCGGTGAAGCCCAGGTCGCGGCTGATTCCCAGGCGAATGTTTTGGCCGTCCAGCACCACCGCGCTGCGACCTTGTTCGAACAGAGACCGTTCCAGGCCATAAGCCGTGGTCGATTTGCCCGATCCCGGTAGGCCGGTTAACAAAACGGTCACTGGTTTCTGCCCAAAGCGGGCCGAACGTTCTTCCAGGGACACCTTACTGTCGACACCAACCAGCGACTTGCTGCGTGGATCGGAGGCCCAGTGGTCTTTACTGTTCTCGCTGGTTTGCCGGTCAAGGATCATACCGGCGCCAACGGTCTCGTAAGAAATGCGGTCGATGATAATGAATGCGCCAGTGGACCGATTCTTTTTGTACTGGTCGAAAGAGATCGCCTCTGACAATGAAATGCTGACACGGCCAATTTCATTCAAGCTCAACGTGGGTGCCTGGTCGCGGTGCATCGTGTTCACGTCGATGCGGTAACGCAATGTGCTGATGTTTCCAGGCACCGACTTGGTCGTTTGCTTGATCAAGTATTGCTTGCCGGGCACCATCGCTTCCTCTGCCATCCAAACAATGGTGGCGTCGAATTTCTGCTCGACCTTGGGAACGTTGCCCGTTCTGACAATCATGTCGCCACGACTGATATCGACCTCATCTTCGGTCGTCAACGTGACGCTCATCGGAGCACATGCTTCTTCGATGTTGCCATCGAACGTAACGATTTCCTTGATCCTTGTCGTTTTTCTTGATGGCAGCGTTACAATTTCGTCGCCCACGCGAACGATGCCTGAACTGATCGTTCCAGCGAAGCCGCGAAAATCCAGGTTGGGACGCAAGACCAGCTGAACTGGAAAGCGGAAGTCTTGCAGGTTGCGGTCTGATCCGATGTAAACGTTTTCCAGAAAACTCATCAACGTCGTACCTTTGTACCAAGGCGTGTTTTCGCTTTGGTCAACGACATTGTCTCCGTTTAGTGCGCTGATCGGGATGAAATGCAAGTCGTTAATATCCAGTCGGTCGCCGAACTGACGATAGTCATTCTTGATCTGCTCGTAGACTTCCTCGCTGAAATCGACCAGGTCCATTTTGTTTACCGCGACCAAAATGTGCTTGATGCCCAACAGGGAAACGATGAAGCTGTGACGTTTGGTCTGCTCGAGAATTCCATGCCGCGCGTCGACCAGAATCACGGCCAGGTCAGCCGTCGAAGCACCAGTCGCCATGTTACGCGTGTACTGAACGTGACCCGGCGTATCGGCGATGATGAATTTACGCTTGGCCGTCGAGAAGTACCGATAGGCCACATCGATCGTAATTCCCTGTTCACGTTCCGCCCGCAAACCATCGGTCAGCAGAGCCGGATCAAAGGTGCCGCCGGTGGTGCCGTGAACCTTGGAATCCTTTTCAATCTTGGCCAATTGATCTTCGTAGATCATCTTGGAGTCATAAAGCAAACGGCCGATCAGTGTGCTCTTGCCATCGTCGACGCTGCCGCACGTGATGAAGCGCATCAGCTCCTTCTTTTCGTGTTCGGCGAGATAGGCGTTGATGTCGGATTCGATTAGGTCAGATTGGTGAGACACCGCGGTGCTCCTGAATTCAAAGGTGTGTTTTGTGTATCGCCAACGGCTTGTGACGGGATCCCCGACAGGAAGACCGGTTGGCGACCAGCGGAGTTTGGATTGGATGACGAAGAGACGTTTAGAAGTGGCCTTCCATCTTCTGTTTTTCCATGCTGCCTTCCTCGTCGTTGTCGATGGTTCGCCCCTGACGTTCGGAAGTAGTAGCCAACAGCATTTCCTGAATGATCTCTGGCATCGTCGTGGCTGGCGATTCGACGGCACCGGTCAATGGATAGCATCCCAACGTTCGGAAGCGAACCGTTTTCATTTCAGGTTTTTCGTCTGGTTCCAAGCGTAGTCGATCGTCGTCAACCATTACCAGAACACCATTGCGTTTTACGACGGGTCGCTCGGCAGCGTAGTACAAAGGAACGATCGGAATGTTTTCCAGGTGGATGTATTGCCATACGTCCAGTTCGGTCCAGTTGCTGATTGGGAAAACACGGATGCTCTCACCCTTGTTGACGCGGGTGTTGTACAGGTTCCAGAGTTCAGGACGCTGGTTCTTTGGATCCCAACGATGACTCTTGTCACGAAAAGAAAAGACTCGCTCCTTGGCCCGTGACTTTTCTTCGTCTCGACGAGCACCACCGAACGCTGCATCGAATTCGTGCATGTCGAGCGCCTGTTTCAGGCCGTCGGTTTTCATCACGCTGACATGCTTGCTGCTATCGTCGGTTGGATACAGGTTCAGTTTCAGGCCTTCCTGATTGACATGTGTCAAAACCTCCAGCCCCAGTTCGTTGACCACGTAGTTATCGCGGAACTCGTACATCTCCTTGAACTTCCAAGTGGTATCGACATGCAACAATGGGAATGGTGGTTTGTCTGGGTAAAACGCCTTCATCGCCAGATGCAGCATGACCGACGAGTCCTTGCCGATCGAATACAACATGACCGGATTTTTGAACTCGGCGACGACCTCGCGAATGATATGAATGCTCTCCGCCTCCAATTGCTTGAGGTGGGTCATTCGATATTTGTTCTTGCCAGCAGACTTGGTCGATTGCGGCGAGACGGGATTAGCCATGGGGAGATTTCTTATATTAGAGCAGTAATGCTAATGAGAGAATTCACTATAGTTTGCATCGGTTTTTGCGGCAACAAAAGCCACACAAGTTGTACACACAATTGAGAGTCTACCAGCCAACCGACCAGTAACAACGCGTAGGCTACCCAACCGCCCTTAGCTGCGTGTTTACGCAAGAGATATGCCTGCAAACGCCTCCGACACTTAGCCGAAACGACGTGCAGTGCAGGTTATCTGGCCAGTAAATCGAAGGCTTCCAGCACCTTTTCGCGATGCTTGCTACCAAATACCAGGATCATCAACTGGGACATAATTTCACGCTCGTTGCGGGTCAACCATGCTTCGCCACCACCCATTTGCGCGATCTCGATAAACGAGGGTAAACGCTGTTCGGAGTGGCAAGTCACCGTGCTGACGACTCCGTTTTGTTTGCGACGAAACTCGCTGGCCAATCGCAAGCAAATATCCTTGTCGGCGGCGTGCGGCGGAGCATCACCGAACAACAAAATCACTTTCCGCGCTTTGGGTCGAAACTGGTTTTGATTGATCGACCATTCCAGCCCGCTGTTGACGGCTTCCGGATCATCGCCGCCACCGCCCGCCGAGACGTCTTCCAGAAACTTGACGATCTCACCCAGGTTGTCTGTTAGCGGTAAACCCTTGACGACGTACTTGGCACCCTGATCGCGATACGTGCAGACGCTGATCCTGGTCTTGTCAACGAGTCGAAACAGCACGGAGCCCATTCGTTCGATCTTGCGTTTGACTTCCTGGATCTCGCCTTCCATGGATCCTGTGCTGTCGAACGTAATGACGATCTCAAGTCCGTTTTGTTTCAGCTGCGCGACCAGCCGTTCGAACTCTTCGGTTCCCTGGTCGTCCTGGTCGGTAAGGTCCTTGATCGATTCAAGATCGAATTCTCCTTGCCGTCCGCCGCCGGGATTTGGAACAGGCTCGGTCATCGCTTGTGCCGAGGACATTTGCGAACTGGATGCCGACAGCATATCGTCGGAAAACATGTTGATCGTTCGTTCGTTGCTATCCAGTTGATTGGTTTCAACCTGCAGAGTCGACTCGGCGTTTTCGGTCAGCTTGAAACTGTTGATCGTACCCAGCAAGACCTCATCGCCTTCGGCCAATTTTCCATCGGCCAGGAATCGGTAGGGAATGATCGACAGGATGGCCAAAACCAACACGTGCAGAAAAACCGCTCCCAACAATGAGAACCAGCGTTCCATCCACATGCCGGGCGCTTTCAACTCGGCCCCTTCCTGGATACCGCTTCCGGCAGCCTTGGGAAGAATAATCGTGGCCTTGCAATGCGGACACTTCCCACGCGTACCGAGTTGCTCGGCCGTGATCGTGAAGACTTCACCGCAATGTGTGCAGGACAGATTCATGGTTTCGGCAAATGAGTTCCCAGGGAAGACTGGCGGAGCAAGCGAATACCAGGACGATCAACAGCGACCCGGTGACTCGGTTCATTATCCTGCATTTGCGTTGAGAGACAACCATTTGCATCATCAGACAATCGCTTGCTGTCCGGCCAGTCGCTGTCAACGAGCCAAATTACCGGCTTGATTCTCACCAGGCACCTGGTTTGCAACCTTGTTTGGCACTTGATCTCGCGTAGCGAATTGGCCGATCGTACCGTTTTCGGTGACTTCGAATTCGGCCCAGACTGGAACGTGGTCGGAAATTGTCAGCGCTTGCTGCAGAGTCAGATTGTAGATCTTCAGAAAGTCATAGATTCCGGTCTCACCAGTGAACTCACTGGTCGCCAACGGGTCGAGCATAAAGTTGTCGAACTGTTCCGAGCCGTTTGTGTTGGTCGGCAGATCAACGTTGACGGCTTGCAAGCCCTGGGCAATCGCCATTTGGTTTAGTTGCATTGCGCTAACACCAAAGTCGCCAGCCAGGATCACATCATCCTCGTTTCGACCATCGTTGCGGACGGCGCGAAAGATCTCGCTGATACGAAGAACTTCATTAGCCGGTGATTGTGGTTCCAGGTGGACGTTGACCAGCGTGAACGTAAAGGCCTGGTCGCCAGAATTCCGGGTACGAAACCAGGCAACCAGCGGATCGCGGACCATAACCTCGTCAGGATCATTGACGTGGTAAAACTGTTGATCCTCAAGTTCGATCGTTGAGGCGTCGTAAAGAATGGCCGACTGTTGGTCCGGTCCAATACCCGGTTGGTTGCTGCCGGTAACGATCTGAAACTGGCGTCCGGTGGAATTCAACCGTCGCAAAAACCGCTTCATGGCAAACGGGCTGGAGTTATCAATTTCCTGAATGGCCAGCACATCAAACTGGCTGATAATATTGGCCATCACGGCCGCCACCCGTTCGTCCTTCATCTTGGCTTCGTTGAAGCGATGGGCATTAAACGAACCGATCCGAATCACGTTGGTTGCATGTCCGCGATAGGGTGCGTATTGAGAAACCGCTCCGCCACCCAGCCGACTGATCTGATGACCCATCAGTCGAAACAGGTCACCCGGTCCACGTATCTGGTCCTTGTGCCACAGGATCCAGGCCCCACAGAACAGGAATAGCATCAAACCGACAATGACAAGAAATCTGCGCACACCAATACCCACAAAGTAGCGAATCGAATTTCGAATCGATGAATGTCAAAGAAACAGTGGGTCCAGAATGTTCAATCGGCATTCCTGGTGTCCCAGAGTGCAGGAACCCACAGACGCTCCGATTAAACGGTCTGGTTGTGTTTCAGGCGCTGGCGGAAGTGGCCGTCAAAATTTGCTACGCGGCATAATCGAGATCATCGGTACCGGCGTCCGAATTGCGACCGTTGCGTTTCTCTTCGATCACGGCCACCGCAATTTTGTGATCCAGATTAGGCCGGAAGATCACCAACAAAACCAGAGGCAGGTACCAGGCCATGTAAAGACCGCCACCATCTCCGTGCCAGAACTGAACAGCGACCATCGCTGCTGCGGTACAAGAAATCAAACTGGCCAAATCTTTTTTGACTGGCCAAAACGCAAAGGAAACGCAAAGCGCGACAAAGCCCACCAACAGAGGCAACCGGAACCAGCCTTCCCAATTCAGTGCCCAGATACCTCCCAGTCCTTCACGTCTAGGCAATATAAATCCGAAGATCGACTGTAACTGCGCGACAAAACCGCTGAAGTCCGCCGACGTCAGGCTCAGGCTGGAAACGACAAGGATGATGGAGAACATATTTCCCAGCAAGAATCGGGCGCGACCCCGCTCCCAATAAAAACTGATCCACAACGGCAACAGGAACAACGGGTAATAGCAGACCCCGGCGGCAACACCGATCAAAACGCCAGCCAACATCGGACGGTGATAACAAGCGACCGCCCACACCAATAACGCACCGGGTAACAAGTGCATCGAATCACCAGCGAACTGCGCAGTGTATGGCAACATTAGAAAAATCGTTGACATGGCAACGCCCATTCCGAAGCTGCCAAAATGCAAATGCCCAATGTATATCAGCCCCAATACGATCGCGATCTGCGACAGGATCGCCATCACCTTGGCTACCTCGGCCAGCTCCGTTCGATCAGCGGCAACGTTTTCGTTAACACTGGGACTGATTTCGCGAAACGTCTGGATCGTTGGAATGATGTGCAACAACGGATAGCCTGGACCGTATTTCTGCAACTCATCGCCTGCCTCCTGCGCATTTCGGCTGACCAAATTGATGGCTCCCTCGGGCCCGGCAAGATTCGCTGGACTGCTGAGCGCGACATTGAAGAACAAAAAGATGATCAAGCTGCAGGCCAGGAATACTAAACCACCGACGCTCAGATTCGGTTCCAGCATCGGCTTGCGAATCAGCAACGGGTCGTAGAACAGTCGCACCATCCAGATCAATCCGACGATGAACAACCAGATGTAGCCGAAGCGTTGCTGTTTCTGGAAACTCGTCAGCGGGTTGGCGCCCTCGACGGATTCGATTTCTGCATCATCGTCTTTTGTCTCAGATTTCGATTTGGCGATCGACGATATTCCGGCGGCTGGTTGGGACGGAGCACCAGTGCCGCTGCCGGGAATCGTAATTTGTCCAATGCCGGGATCGGATTCGGCAGCTGGATTGCGGGGCGGACTGTTGGCTGGGTTGTTAGCCGGATTGTTAGCTGGGTTGCCGGCCGCCGGGTCCGACGTCGCTGAATCGCCATTGGCGGCGGGACTGCCGATGGGCGGACTGACGTTGGGTGAGCCTGACTTCGGAGCATCGGATGGACCGTCGTTCGGGACCAGAGGTTGCAATTCAGCCTGCCCCATTTCGGCCGACTGTCGAATTTTCGGCCCATCAAATTCATTTTGTTTGCTCGCCCCGTAGTGCACCATCAACAAACCTGGAGCGAGCAAGATGATCAGAAACAGATCGAAATTGCGGAAGCTCCAAAAACGGTTAAATTTGAAGAACAGCGCAAGCATTAACAACGACGAAAGGTAGGCCCACGTCGAAGGTTCGATTGGTTTGAATCCGAAGGGAAGGGATTCCATTGTGATCGCTGGCTGCCGCCACAAGTTTGGAAAAGGGGGTAGTCGGAATGTCGACTCAATGCCGCCATTCAATCCTTCATTGTAAGTTAAATGGCCGACGAACGGAGACCACCAATAAAATGGACGGATTTAAGTTAAATTGATGGCGAATTGAGTGAATTATTGAAACTGGAACAGTATTGACGCCTGGCCAATCTGTCTTGGCCAGAAACAATCCGTGTTGCTGCCGGGTTCGCCCTTCTCGACAGTTTGTGTCAGCGTTATATTGTCCCGTTTCCCGCAGTAACGAACGTCGGAGCGGAAGCCAAAAATGAAGTACTCGCTAATCCTGACATTGGCCTTGGTCGCTGTTTGGCTAGTTTGGTCGGGACATTTCGACAAGCCGTTCATTATCGGGCTTGGCTTGCTTTCCGTGCTATTCTCCGTCTGGCTGTCCAAACGAATGCACATCGTGGACGAGGAAGGTGCTCCGGTTCAAATGGGTTTGAAACCTTTTTTGTTTTACGCTCCATGGCTGGCAAAAGAAATTGTGGTTTCCAATATCGACGTCACAAAGATCATCCTGTCGCCCAAACTGCCTACCCAACGCAACATGGTAACCGTGACCGCCAATGCGGAAAGCCAGCTTGGCAAAGTAATCCTGGCCAACTCGATCACCCTGACACCGGGTACCGTTTCTGTTTCGTTGGACGACGACCAAATTCTGATCCATGCACTTTCGTTTGAAGGTGCCGCCGAGGATATTTCTGGCGAGATGGACCGCCGCGTCCAGGCATTGGAGAAGAAGTCATGATGATGTTCCTGGTCGCCGCCATCGCAATCCTGATCACTATGTCACTGGCCATGATCCGCGCCATGTGTGGCCCGACGGTTTTTGACCGGGTGTTGGCGTTGAACATGTTCGGCACCAAAACGGTGCTGCTGATTTGCGTCGTCTGTTTCTTGACGAAACGCACGGACTTCCTTGACCTGGCGTTGCTGTACAGCCTGATGAATTTTATCGGAATGGTGGCACTGCTGCGGTTTTCGCAATACGGTTCGTTTGCCAATGAAGGCGAGGAATCATGATTGCACTGGATATCATTAGCTGGATATTTATCGTTCTGGGCGGATTTTTCTCCATCGTCGGCGGAATTGGAATCGTGCGTTTGCCCGAGTTCTACTCGCGGCTGCATGGCGGTGGAATTACCGACACGCTGGGCGCGGCCTTGCTGATGTTTGGATTATTGTTTCAATCGGACAGCGGTCTGGTGGCTGCCAAATTGTTGATGATTCTGTTCTTTTTGATGGTGACCAGCCCAAGTTCCTGCCACGCGTTGGCAAGTTCGGCACTGAAACAAGGACTCAAACCGGAACTCGATCACCACGGCAAACACGCCGGCAAAGACAAATCAAAGAAAGCGAAGAAGCGGGCCTCTTCCTGACATGATATTTATCAGCATTTGCATTTTGACGTTGCTCGCCCTGACGGCGGTGACCGTTGCACGAATTCGTGATCTGTGGGCAGCAGTGATGTTCACGGGTATCTACAGTTTCCTGGGCGCGTGCTGGATGCTGTTGCTGGACGCGCCGGACGTTGCCTTTACCGAGGCCGCGGTGGGTGCCGGCATTTCGACTTTCTTGATGTTGGCAACACTGGCTCTGACCAGCAAAAAAGAGAAACCGAGTACGACACCCAACGTCTTGCCGTTGCTGGTTGTGATCATGACGGGTGCGGCGCTGATCTACGGCACATTGGATATGCCACACTTTGGCTCGCCGAATTCACCGGTGCAAACGCACCCCGATCCATCGTTCATGGAGCGATCGCAACCTGACATGCACGGGCTGCCCAATGTGGTGACGGCGGTGCTGGCCAGTTACCGAGGCTACGATACACTCGGCGAAACCGCAGTGATCTTCACGGCCGGGATCGCAGTGTTGCTGATTCTGCGTCGCGAACGTGACGAATCCGACGAATCCAGTCAGGAGGAAACCGCGTGAAGTCCTTCCCGATTATTCGAGTCGTCGCCAAGCTGATCATTCCGTACATCCTGCTGTTCGCTTTGTACGTTCAGTTTCATGGTGACTTTGGTCCCGGTGGCGGCTTTCAGGCGGGCGTAATTTTTGCCTCGGCACTGATCCTGTACGGACTGGTGTTTGGGTTGCCTGCTGTTCACAAAGTCGCACCCCCGAAAGTGATTGAGAAATTTATCGCGATCGGCGTGCTGGTCTACGCCGGAACTGGTATCGCCACGATGGTGTTGGGCGAGAACTTCCTGGATTACGATGCACTCAATCATCACTTTCTGACCGACATCACGATCGGTGGAAAGTCGATGCACTTTTTACCCTCTGGCCAACACCTGGGAATCTTGCTGGTCGAAGTCGGAGTAGGAATCACAGTCACCGCGGTGATGACGATGATCTTTTATTGCTTTGCCGGCAGGGAGCAACAGGAATCATGATCGAATACGTAACCAGCCATCCCGGTTTGCATCTGAATTCTCCGCTGGCGCTGACCTCGGAAGAATTCCTGGGGCTCTATAACTACTGGATCGTGATCTTTCTGATGATGACCGGGTTTTACATCGTGATCGCTCGCAAAAACATGATCAAAACGATCATCGGTCTGAATATTTTCCAGACTTCGGTGTTCTTGCTGTACATCACGATGGGCAAAGTCAATCACCCGGACGCCACCGCACCTATCATCCCACCCGCTCTGGTCGCGGAAAGTCACGGTCATCATGAAGACCACGGTGAGTCTCATGGTCACACCGAACAGGCGGCCGAAGGAACCGAACACGCAACGGAACACGTCGCCGAACAGGCTCACGCGGCAACCGAACACGCCGCCGAGCATATGGAGCTGGTTTATTCCAATCCGTTGCCCAGCGTATTGATGCTGACGGCGATCGTCGTGGGAATCGCCACGACCGCTTTGGCTTTGGCTTTGATCGTGCGTATTCGTGAAGACTACGGAACAATTGAAGAAGATGAGATTTTGTTGATGGATCGGAAGCCGTGATCGAAAGCCACCTACCGGTACTGTTAGTCGTGATTCCGCTGGTGGCTGCGCCGCTCTGCGTTTTGCTGGGCAATCGACAACTGACCTGGTTGTTGTCGATGATCGTTTGCTGGTTGACTTTCGGAATCTCGATTTGGCTGATGACCCGTGTGATAAACGAAGGCCCGATGGCCTACAACCTGGGCGGCTGGGAAGCTCCGTACGGGATCGTCTACATCGTCGATTACCTGAGTGCGTTCGTGATGATGTTCGTTTCTGGCCTGGCGGCGATCGTGCTGACTTACGCGCCCACCAGTCTGAACAAGGAAGTTCCCAAATCAAAACACTACCTGTTCCACGCAACTTTTTTGCTGTGCATGACGGGCTTGCTGGGTATCTGCATCACCGGTGACTTGTTCAATGTGTTCGTGTTCCTGGAAATTTCGTCGCTGTCAACTTACGCCTTGATCAGCCTGGGACGCACGCGACGAGCACCGCTGGCCGCCTTCCAGTACCTGATCATGGGTACAATCGGAGCCACGTTCATTTTGATCGGCATCGGATTGCTGTATCAAATGACCGGAACGTTGAATATGGCGGACATGGCCAATCAGCTGGAAAAGGTTCGCGAGGTGGACGGCAGTACCTGGGTCGGGTCGCGAACGATGCTTGTGGCCTTTGCCTTTATGACGGTTGGACTGTGCATCAAAATGGCTGTCTTCCCGTTGCACTCGTGGTTGCCTAACTCGTACACCTACGCCCCGTCGGTCGTGACTGCGTTTGTGGCAGCCACGGCAACCAAAGTTTCCGTCTACGCGTTCATTCGTGTTGTCTTCGGAATCTTCACTCCCAAATTTGCGTTTGAAATCCTGCCGCTGGATACCGCCTTGATGGCGTTTTCGCTGGTCGGGATTTTCATTGCCTCGATTGCGGCGATTTATCAAACCAATATCAAACGATTGCTGGCCTATTCCAGTATCGCCCAGGTTGGGTACATGATTCTGGGCATCAGCATGGCCAACCAGGGCGGGCTGACCGCAGGGATTGTGCACATGTTCAATCACGCATTGATCAAGGGCGGGTTGTTTATGGCCGTCGGATGTTTTGTTTACCGCATCGGCTCAGAGAACATTGAGGATCTTCGCGGGGCGGGCAAAACGATGCCCTGGACTTCGCTGGCCTTCGCCATTGGTGGATTGGGTTTGATCGGAGTTCCCTTAACGGCGGGCTTCGTCAGCAAATGGTTCTTGCTGACCTCTGCTATCCAGACCGAACATTGGTGGGTGGCCGGGTTGATGCTGCTGAGTTCTTTGTTGGCAGTGGTTTATGTTTGGCGAGTCGTCGAGGCCTTGTATTTTTCCGAGCCTTCCGAGAAAGCCGCTAACGCACAACCGGCTCCGAAAATGATGTTGGCCTGCACTTACGTGATCATTGCGGCCACGGTCGTCTTTGGTTGCTGGACTGAATACTCTGCCGGCATCGCGATGGAAACAGCCAACGCCTTGCTGGGCACCGCTGCGGAGGGCACGCCATGAGCCCCGAAATCATGATTCAATTAGGGATGGGCTTGCCGTTGCTGACGCTGGCTCTGGTCGGTTTGACCGGCAAGATTCCGAATTTGCGAGAAGCCTGCACGTTGATCATTTCATCGTGTCTGTTTTTCGTGATGTGCTGCCTGGCGACGATCGTGTTCAGTGGCGAACGGCCGGAATGGTTACTGGGCGAAATGATGCCCGGATTCAATATTGCTTTCAAAGTCGAGCCGTTGGGCATGCTGTTCGCGATGGTCGCCTCGGGGCTCTGGATCCTGACGACAATTTACGCGGTCGGCTATATGCGGGGGCATAACGAGAAAAACCAGACTCGATTCTTTGCGTGTTTCGCCGTTGCTATTTTCGCGGCAATCGCTGCCGCCTTTTCTGCCAACCTGTTCACGCTGTTCGTGGCCTACGAGGTCATGACCATTTCGACGTATCCATTGGTCACTCACCACGGAAACGAAAAAGCGAAAAAGGGAGGCCGCGTTTACCTGGGCATCCTGCTTTCCACATCCGTTGCCTTCTTTATGTTTGCGATTGCCTGGACCTGGGCGATCTCAGGAACTCTGGATTTCCGCGACGGCGGGATCCTTGGCCTGCCGCACTCCGAAGGCAAGATCACCGACGGGCAACTCGGAATACTGTTGGGGCTGTTCGCATTCGGGATCGGCAAGGCGGCATTGATGCCGTTCCACCGTTGGCTACCGGCTGCCATGGTGGCACCGACACCGGTCAGCGCTTTGCTGCACGCGGTCGCCGTGGTCAAGGTGGGAGTCTTTTCCGTTTTGAAAGTCGCCATTTACGTTTTCGGCATCGACTTGATGTCGGACACCGGAATCAGCGAATGGCTGTGCTATGCGGCCGGAACCACAATCCTGTTGGCCTCGTTAGTGGCCATGACCAAGGACAACCTGAAGGCTCGCCTGGCCTATTCGACGATCAGCCAACTGGCCTACATCACACTCGGCGCCGCATTGGCCACGCAGGCCAGCGTCATCGGTGGCGGCATGCACATCGCCATGCACGCCGTCGGAAAAATCACATTGTTCTTTTGTGCCGGTGCCATCTACGTCGGAGCTCACAAAACAGACATCAGCGACATGCGAGGGCTGGGTCGAGCGATGCCATTTACATTCGGAGCCTTCCTGATTGCCTCGATCAGCATCATCGGATTACCACCCGGCGGCGGTGCCTGGAGTAAATGGTTTCTGGCCGTGGGCGCGGTGGACTCCGGGAAACTCTGGTTGATGGCCGCCCTGATGATCAGCTCGCTGTTGAACATCGCTTACCTGATCCCGATTTCGATCCAGGGTTTTATGACGCCCAAAGGGCAAGAACCGATGAAGTTTCACGAGGCGCCGTTGATGTGCGTCGTGCCGCTTTGCATTACGGCCGTGGGTACGATTGTCCTGTTCCTGTTTGCCGACCAGATCTACCAATGGCTGCTGCCAATCACGACGGGAGGCCTGGGATGAACCACGAATCTCACGAATCCAACACAAATCAGATGAAGCACAAAGACGAAAAGCAAGACTTCTTCGATAAACCGGAAAACGTCAAACTGATCCTCCGTGTGTTTTACGCATTGAGTGCTTTGTTGGTGCTGGTCGATTTCATTTACCACCGCCACATGGAACATCCTTGGGAAAAAATTCCGGCGTTCTATGCAATCTACGGATTCGTGGCATGTGTGGTGCTGGTGCTGATCGCGACCCAGATGCGAAAAGTCGTGATGCGAAAGGAGGATTACTACGATGCTGAGTAATCTGCCTCCCTTCCTGATCCTGTACATCGCCGCGTTGTTGGTTCCTCTGTTCCGAGGGCCCCTGCGGACCTTACTGTTGATTGTGGCGCCGATCGTCAGCTTTTGCTTCTTGCTGAACATCGACCCCGACCACGTGCAGCAGCTGGAAATCCTGGGATACACATTGTCGCCGGTGCGAGTCGACAAACTTAGCCTGCTGTTCGGCTACCTGTTTCATATCGCCGGATTTATCGCGGTCATTTTCTCGCTGCACGTCAAAGATACCGGACAACATGTTGCCGGCCTGATGTATGCCGGTAGCGCCATCGGTGCCGTTTTCGCCGGCGACCTGATCACTCTGTTTGTCTTTTGGGAATTGCTGGCGCTAACGTCGGTGTTCCTGATTTGGGCTCGCCGAACCGAACGAGCGACTCATTCCGGCATGCGTTACCTGATCATTCAGGTTGGATCGGGCGTGCTGTTGCTGGCCGGGGCGGTACTGCACATCAGACAAACCGGCTCAATCGATTTCAACTTTATCGGCATGGAAGGCGGATTGTCTTCGTGGCTGATCATGCTGGCTTTCGGCATCAAGAGTGCCTTTCCGTTGCTGCACAATTGGTTGACGGATGCCTACCCGGAGGCGACGCCAACCGGAACCATTTTCCTGAGCGCGTTGACCACCAAAGTCGCCGTTTACGTGCTGGCCCGAGGCTTTGTCGGGACTGAGTTTCTGGTCTACGTCGGCTGCACAATGGCCGTCTTCCCGATCTTTTTCGCGGTCATCGAAAACGATCTGCGACGAGTGCTGGCCTACAGCATGATCAACCAGATTGGATTCATGGTTTGTGGTATCGGTATCGGAACCGATCTGGCGGTCAACGGAGCCGTGGCTCACGCCTTTAATGACGTGATCTTCAAGGGCTTGTTGATGATGTCGATGGGGGCGGTGCTGCATCAAACTGGCAAGATCAATGGATCGGAACTCGGCGGGCTTTACAAAAGCATGCCCAAGACGGCAATCCTTTGCATCATCGGAGCGGCATCGATTTCTGCGTTCCCACTGTTCAGTGGTTTCGTTAGCAAGGCGATGGTGATGTCGGCGTTACTGTACGAAGGCTATCACGCCGTTTGGCTGTTCATGTTGTTCTCGGCAGCTGGAGTATTCCACCACGCCGGGATCAAGATTCCCTTCTTCGCGTTTTTCGCACACGATTCTGGAATCCGCACCACAGAACCGCCGATCAACATGTTGATCGCCATGACAATCGCCGCCAGTCTGTGCATCGGCATCGGCTGTTTCCCGCAAGTCCTGTACGGATTGCTGCCTCACGATTACGAGTATCATCCCTACGACGGCACTCACATTTTGACTCAGCTGCAGTTGCTGTTCTTCTCGGCTGGTGCTTTTGTATGGTTGAACCTGAAAGGCCTGTATCCGCCTGAGCTTCCATCGGTCAACCTGGACGTGGAATGGCTGTACCGAAAAGTCCTGCCATGGACGATCGGTGGCCTTGGATCGTTGTTCGCGATTCTTGACAAGGGCGTTCGTCAAGGCTTCCTGAATACGTTGTCGAGAACATTGAAACGATTCCAAAAAGTTTTCAGCGAAAACGGTATGATGGGCCGCCCTTGGGAAACCGGAGTAATGGCAGTCTGGGCCACGTTGATCCTGGGACTCTGCCTGCTGCTGTATTACCTGTAAGCTTTCGGTCAGTAGCCTGTTACAACGTAATTTTTGAGCCAGCCGTTTTGGCGATAGCCACGGTTTTCGAATGCTCAATCGTGGCTATCGCCAAAACGGCTGACAATACGGTTAGTAAATCAGCTAATAAAACGGCTGACATCGACGGCAGGGCTGGCGGAGAGTCCCGCGAGGGAACCGTGACACCGAAGAGAGAGACTCAGAGGCAACACCATGGCACCAAGACTTTGTTTGCTGATTGGCACGATTGTTCTGCTAACGCTTTGTTCGACGAACAATACCTGTCACGGTTGGTTACCTGCCGGTCCGGTTTGGCAAGAAGAAACGCCACCGCAACAACCGCAATTGACCGACGAGGATTTGGTCCTTCGAAAACTGTTGGAGGACCCGCGCGAGGCGATGCGGACTTTCCTGTCGGCAATGGACTCGGGCGATCTGGACCAGGCGATCAAGTGCCTCGATCTGGATTGGCAAGACAAGGATACGGCCAGCGCGAAAGGTGGTACCTACGCCGACCAACTCTATTTCGTGATCATCCGGATTTGGGATCGACGCAGCTATCGAGTGTCAGGCAACCCGAACTTTCAGCCGCCGTATCAACTCTCCGAAGCAGTCCTGGAAGCGCAGGACTCGGAGAAGTGGATTGACGCCCGCCAGATTCAGCTGACCAAAAACAGCAAAGGCATGTGGCGATTCTCGCAATCGACACTCGAAACCGTCGAACAGGAACTCTGGCCCAAGTGGCAGGATCGTCTGGCCGACGGCGAAATAGCACCGAAAGCGCTGTCCGCGCCAGTCTGGGTGGCCAGCCTGTTTCCCAAGTCCTTGCGTGAAAAGCGCTTCCTGCTGAAGGACTACCAGTGGATTTGTTTGTTGTTGTTGACCGCCTTTGGATTCCTGGTCGGCTGGCTGTCGCGGTTACTACTGGATCTGTTGACCCAACTTTGGTTTGGTATCACGAAGACCAGCGTCGACGATCAACCGCGCACGATGTTGTGGCGGCCGTTTAGTTTGTTGATCAACGCATTGGTTTGGTATTTCGGCGCCAAACTACTGGATTTGCCGGCAGGATTCCTGGGCGTCCTGTTGGTCGGGTTGAAGTTCTTTTCGGTGGTGATTGCAGTGTGGACAGCGTTCCGGGCGATCAACCTGCTGGCCAACTTCATGGTCAAACGCGCCGCCAGAACGCCCAGTCGCTACGACGATTCGATCGTGCCGATTGCCAGTAATCTGTTGAAGTTTGCAGCCGTTCTGATCGGTGTGATTCTATTTGTCGACGTCTTCAAACTGGATTGGAAAACAGTATTGGGTGGCTTCGGAGTTGGCGGTATCGCGTTGGCGTTAGCCTCCAAAGAGATCCTGAGTAATTTCCTCGGTTCGATCACGGTGCTGACCGATCGTCCCTTTGAAATCGGCGACTCGGTGGTGATTGATGGCAAGGTGGCAGGAACGGTTGAGACGGTCGGCATGCGGTCCAGTCGTATTCGCACCTACAACAGCAGCGAAGTGATTGTCCCCAACAGCCTGTTGACCACAGCCATCGTCGACAATCTCGGGCGTCGGAAAATGCGACGAATGAAGACGATGCTGCAAATCGATTACGACACACCCGTGGATCGTATCGAAGCATTTTGCGCTGGCATTCGCCAGATGATTCAAAATAGTCAGTACACACGTAAAGAAGGCTCGTACGTTTTTCTCAATGAGTTTGGCGAATGCTCGATCAACATTCTGGTTTACGTTTATATTGACACCACCGAATACGAAACGGAATTGCGAGCAAGACATTGTTTGCTCAGCGACATTTTGCGACTGGCAGAAGAGATGCAGGTCCGCTTTGCGTTCCCCACACGCACGTTGCACTTGAAAACAGACGGCGACGACATCGATTTGCCGGCAGGAATCGCCGACCTTGGAGAATTTGGAAGATCGATCGCCAATCGAATTTCCAAGGGAAACGGCTAGACGGTATTACTGCGGCTGCCGTCCAACCCCTGCCAGACATATGAAAGCCTCCAACAACGCACCGATCGAATCGCCTTCTGCAGCTAACTCCAACTGAGTCGTTTGTTAGACTTCGCGTCGATTCTTGATCAACGTGATGTGATTTCCGGAAGCGTTGTGCAGCACTTCGTCCATGAAACTGCGAATCAACAACAGGCCACGCCCTGATGGCTTGCGGATATTCTCGGGCGAGGTCGGGTCGGGCAATTCACCCGGGTTGAATCCTTGACCATCGTCATCAATTTCGAACTTCAGTTTGCAATCCGAAAACTCCACCTGAACGCGCACGCGACGTTCGCAAAACGGCTCGCAATCCAAGCGTTGGCTGACCGTGTCTTCATAGACGTTGCCGTCCCGCTCTTTTAACCGCGAGTCGACTTCCAGGTTGCCGTGGCAAATCGCATTGCAAAGCGCCTCTTCCAGTGCCATCGAGATCCGCAGGCTGTCCGCCGCCGCCCACTCCGGCAAATTGGCGTCCAGTGTTTCAATCAGAGTCCTGATTTGCCCCAGGCAGTTGTCCAGCACAAAAGCCATTTGCTGTTTGCCGAGTGCCAGGTCGGTGCGAGAGTCATCGCTGGATCGTTGTCGAATAGCTTGAGCCCAGTCCAGCACATTGCGTACAGTCGGCACTAAATCGGTTTTCAATCTTGTCTTGTGAGAGAAATTCGCCGCGCCCGCTTGCAAGGCCGCCACCGATTCCTGTTCACTTCCAAACGCCGTAACCAGCACGACCGGAATGGAGCGGAAATCCCGACGAATCTTCTGGACCAACGTCACACCATCCATGTTGGGCATCTGCAAATCAGTCACCACCAGATCGGCAGCCGCACGCTGCAGAAAATCCACGGCCTGTTGACCATCGTTTACCGTATCAACGGTCCAATTGGTCGTACGCTGCAAGATCGCGCTAATTAGCTTTCGATCGACAGGGTTGTCGTCAACAACAAGAATATGGGCCATACCGGTTCAGTAGCGTAGTGAAGGGTGGGGGAGCTCCGTGAACAAGCGTCGAAAATTATAGGATTCCAATAGCGGGAAGGGGAGCGAATTCCCAATCGATTTTGACATTTGTCATGGAAATCCCGGGCTGAAAGAGGTGATTGGCGATTCGTCGAAAGACAACAATCGAGTGGCCGTGAATTTGTGCAAATCCAGCGACAAGAAATCCGTGCCTAATCCAATTCGGACTCGTAAGTGCCGCGACTGTGGTCCGGCAGACGAGCGTAGATTTCGACGCTGAACGGACGGTTGATTCCGACCTGAAACTCAGCACCGCTGCGATGGACAAATCGGTTCAACAGAAACTCTCTTTCCTGACCGGGCTCCAACGGAGATTTGTGCTCGTAAATCTGGTAGACACCGTTGTTGATTCGGATATTCAAGTGCGTCCACGGCTGGTCGCCCGTGTTCTTCACGACAATCGCCGCCTCGGGGAATTCCAGCCGGTCCGACAGATCCCGCTCGTAATATCTCTCCGGAGGAACTTCCAACAATCCGCACTCCGCACTCAATGAGTTCGGAATCACAGGCGGCATCGTGAAATGCAGCACCAGAACGGTCACGATTGGAACGGTACACATGCAAATCAACAGCGTCGTTAGACCGCGGCGACTGAGGGCAGGAGCCTGTTGGAGAACCGAGGATAGCTGCCTTCCCGCAGCATCCAAACCGACCGCACCGCCGTCGCTTGTTGGAACTCCTGTTTCACTCATCGTTTTTGTCTCGGTTAATACCATCCCATTTCCTGTAATTCAGCTGCCCATTCTAGACTCAAACTGGCATCTCGCCAATTGTCAAACATCGATAACCGACCGGGTGATCCCAATGTTATGATGTGCATGCGGATTCGGTTAGGTTTCCGGTCCGCTTCGTTTCCAGCGGTGCCTTCCGCTCCAGGAATTTCGCAGGCTGGACCGAATTCACCGCCGGTTCGTGGGCCGTCAGGATCGGACCCAACCGGTGAAACAAATCCGCCTGTACCAGCAAACTGTCCTTTTTCGAAACAATTAACACGTGCCCGGCTCACGAGAACGAGTATCTGTCAATATTGGCTGGCTGATCAGATTGCGATGGGTCGCAGTGATCGGGCAATTGCTGACCATTGCCGGCGTCACTCTGTTGCTGAAAATCCAGATCCTGGTGTGGCCGTTATTTGTGGTCATCGGGTTAACCATTATTTCTAACCTGATCCTGATCTACTCGTTTTCCAACAGACAGCTGGCCACGCAGGACGAACCCCCGGCCAATCGACCGACCCGCAATTTCGACAATACGCTGGGCTGGGTGATGACGATGGACATGTTGTCATTGGCAACGTTGCTGTTCGTTTCAGGCGGCCCAACGAATCCGTTTTGCTTGTTCTTTTTCGTCAACCTGAGTCTGTCGGCGGTGGTACTGGATCGCATCTGGGCCTGGTCGCTGAACCTGGTTTCCATTGCCTGTTTCTCAGGCTTGCTGTTCACACACATTCCGATCGACGAACTGAACATGGGTCTGTCGTTGTTACCGGTCGTCGAAAAAGGCGATTGGTCGCTGGCTCAACTCGGATTATTGATCGCCTTTGCAACGTGCAGCAGCGTCATCGTTTACTTCATGACCCGCGTCACCGGAGCCCTGCGGCAACAGGAACTCGACCTGCGCGAAGCCCAGGAAGACCGCTCGCGGAACGAAAAACTGGAAGCGTTGGGCACACTGGCCGCCGGCGCTGCTCACGAACTGGCAACTCCCTTGACCACCATCGCACTGGTCGCCAAGGATGTTGAACAGTCACTACGGCAACAAGACAAATCGTCATCCTCCACCGACGACGACCTGATCGACGACGTCGGACTGATCCGGCAACAACTCGATCGATGCAAAACGATACTGGATCGGATGGCCAGCCACGCCGGTGAAACGGTTGGCGAGATGATGAGGAATATCGCCATCAAAGACTTCTTCGAAGACGTGCAGCAAGGCCTTACCGATGGCGATCACCGCGTGGCCGTTTCCTACGGGCCATCAATCGAATCAGCAAACATTAACGTCCCGGTCGATGCTTTGGCTCAAGCCATTCGCGGGTTAGTCCAAAACGCTCTGGATGCCAGCGTTGGCAACCAGCCAGACCAAAAGGTCAGCGTCGACATTTCCGCCATGGATGAATGGATGACCTGGGCAATTCGCGATCACGGAACAGGCATGACCGCCGACGTGCTGCGACGAGTCAGCGAGCCCTTCTTTACAACCAAACAACCGGGCCGTGGCATGGGTTTGGGCGTCTTTCTGGCTCGCAATGTTATCGAACGGCTGGGCGGTTCGGTGCGATTCGAATCCAGTACCGATCCCTTGCCAGCACGCGGAACGACCGTCACAGTAACCCTTCCTTGCATGGTCCCGATCGCGGACAATTTAATCGTGGAGGATGTCAGATGACCGACAACGAAAACGAAACCAGAAGCGCAACCGATAACGAAAACGAAAATCCAGAACCCGGATCGCCAACGCCATTGTTTCTGGTCGTCGATGACGACGAGACTCTGCGCGGCCGAATGGAAAAGTCGCTGACACGTCGAGGCTTCAACGTTTGCTGCGCAGCGAACTACGACGAAGCAGTCGAGGTCGCCAAACAGCGTCAGCCCGATCTGGCCGTACTGGATTTGAAAATGCCTGGTCGATCCGGTCTGGAACTGCTCACTGCACTCGCCGAGATCTCTCCACAAACCAGGTCGGTAATTTTGACGGGATACGGCAGCATCACCAATGCGGTTGAGGCGATCAAACTGGGTGCGGTCAACTACGTCACCAAACCGGCCGACGCTGACCAGATTCTGTCCGCCTTGGACATGCCCGATCCAGATTGCCAACCGAATGCGTCGGAAGAAATCGCACCGCCTTCGCTAGCAACGGCCCAGTGGGAACACATTCAACGAGTGCTGGCTTCCTGCGATGGTAATATCTCCGAGGCGGCCCGGGTCCTGGACATCCCACGCCGTACCTTGCAGCGGAAACTGAAAAAGCTGGCTCCCTGAGCCCCTCAATTTTCAAACGCCAACCGATCAAGTTGCTATCAGTTTCCGGCCCCTTTCTGGTCCTGTTGGGCAGACTACGTCGAGTTCGACGACCCAGTAAGCAATTCGGTTCGTACTACCTGAAACAGTTATCAATCGTTGATCACTGACGGTCGTTTTGGCCAACCGATATCTGAAGGGATGCTTTGGCGCGATATTCACGATTATCCGTGAAGAGAGTTTGCGCCAATCGCTGGTTGAACTTTCTCTGTTTCGAGCCACCCATGCACCCGGCCTTTCGAAAATACGGAATCCTGATGGTCGCGGTATGCCTGGTGATCAGCCTGAGCTACTTCAAAACGAGCTCCAAAAAAGTTGCCACGCAATCCAAAACGTCAACCGTGGCTGAAAACCGAACCGACGATGAAAAGCCTAAGCAGAGCAATGCGGAAACGGTGGCAACACAACCTGCGAAACTGCATCGACCAGATTTCACCAAGGCTGCCGAACCGGCCACTGAGCAACCGCCTGAGCAACCGCCTGAGCAACCGCCTGAACAACCAGAACAACCAACGGAGCAAATAGAACTGATCCGATTCGCCACTGGCG
>CAZPOL010000017.1:38766-60602 GCA_964588195.1 uncultured Pirellulaceae bacterium
GAACAACCAGAACAACCAACGGAGCAAATAGAACTGATCCGATTCGCCACTGGCGCGATTGCCGAACAGGTAAACGAATCATTGGCTGAATACGAATCCAGGAACCCACTAAAGGTACACACGGCTCTGGTCCTGGTGCTTGATAAGGGACATCGAAGACGCATCGTCTTAAATTCACTGAAACCAAAATTTGACAAACAGCAATACGAACTGGCTTGCGAAATACTGGACCAGAACAAGCATGAATTCGACGACTTGTTGCAGCGTCGTTACCAGATCATGAGCCACGACGACCGCAGCAAGATCCCCGAAATGTTGCGATACAACGACATTGCCGTTCGGCTGCTCTGCCGAAATTTAACAGGCAAAATTTTCACGGCCGTCATCCGTCAAACTGAGTCTCCGCAGGAACGAAGAGCCCGCATGCGCAACGCCGGCTTCAAAGTTCAAAGAAACTGATTCAAACCATCGCCCGAGTCCCCATGTCGTCGATTTTTTGTCACAACTCGATCCGAGTCGCCATCCTTGTGACGGCTTCGACTCTATTGGTAGCCAATTCGCCGCCCACGATTGGTCGCCCTGTGACTGAACAGCAGCGGGCAGCATCCGGCGCTCAAGCAGCGCAAACAGACACCTTTCAAAAGTTGGCACCGGCATTTCTGAAACGACACTGTCTGACTTGCCATACGGGCAGTGAAGGGCAGGGCGGTCTGGATTTACAGCAACTGACGCAACCAATGAATGCCAGCGATTCAGAAATTTGGGAGCAAGTGTTTGCAGCGGTCGAAGAGCAATACATGCCGCCACTCGATCATCCGACGCGTCCTAACGATGAAGAGTTACAACAACTAAAGAAGTCCTATCTGGAATTCGTGACCAGCAACGAATCCAACAGCTCTGCTCACTCAACCAACGACCAATCAAATCAGCCATCCGTTCGCCGGCTCAGTCGCACCGAATACGAGAACACAGTCAGCGATTTGCTTTGCATGAAGTCCAATCCGTTCGAGAACACGCAACGCATCGTGTTGAACGACGAGTACTTCCGTCCGCAGTCGGGCGTCATGACCGATTTTGTAATGGTGTTCAGTCAATACGAATGGAAGCACCGCAAACCATCTGAATTTCCGGGGATGCCATCGCCTCCGAGTGACGCCGCCGTCGAACACGGTTTCGACAACAGCGCCGTCGGACTAAGCTTCTCGCCTTTGCAATTGGAATCGTACTACGAAGTCGCCAACACGTTGCTGAACCACGCTGCCTTCCCGCTGGAATCACGGGTCTGGGAACAGCTCTTTCAGAGTGAGGCCAGCACAACGATTGGCCAGGTGGCAGCCGCCGAGCAAGCACTAAAACAGTTCCTGCCACGAGCCTTTCGCCGGCCAATCACCGAACAAGAACTCGATCGATGGATCGCTCTGTTTGAACGTCAAATCCAGGCCGGCGATTCCTACGCTGCGGCAATGAAATCTGTCGTCACTGGCATTCTGATTTCGCCTTCGTTTCTGTTTCACGGCGTCGCTTCGGACGCGACGACTGACCAGGAAGACTACGCCATCGCTTCAAAGTTGAGCTACTTCTTGTGGAGTTCGATGCCGGATGATGAACTGCTACGCGCGGCTGACGCGGGCCAACTAAAAAACCCGGTCCAGTTGCGAAAACAAATTCGGCGGATGATGCAGGACCGTCGTTCCAAGGCACTCTCGACCAGTTTCGGCGTGCAATGGTTGAAGTTGTTGAAGTCGATCGCTGCGAAACCAGATCGTGATCTGTTTCGCGCATACTATCGCAGCAACGGCATGTCGCCACCTGGCATTTCGATGGCGATTGAACAGATGCTGTTGTTCGAATCGATCTATGTCGAAAACCGCAGCATCTTCGATTTTATCGATGCTGAATTTGGTTACCTCAACGCCCAACTGTTAAATTGGTACGGTATCGATGCGCAGGCGGCGCTCGGCTTCCAACCGGAAATCGTCGACATGGAAAACTTCTTCCGCGTCCGCTGGCCCAACCGTATCCGAGGCGGAATCATTTCGTCCGGCAGCACGCTGCTATCGACTTCGGCCACAGACCGAACAAGCCCCGTTTACCGAGGCGCATGGGTTCTGGAAACCATTTTCAATCGACCGCCTCCACCGCCTCCGGCAAACGTCTCTTCACTGGTCGAGACACCCAACGGAAAACCAGTCAACATTCGCGAGCGACTTTCGCTACATCGGCAGGACGCCAATTGCGCCACGTGCCACAACAAGATTGACCCACTCGGTTTCGCTCTGGAACAATTCGATCCTGTGGGACAACTACGCGATCGCTATCCAGATGGAACACCGATCGATACCAGTGGCGAATTCGCTGGCCAGCCACTACGCGGAATCGTCGATTTGAAGGACCAGGTTTTGCAGCGATCACCAGACAAGGTCAATCGATTCGCGCGGGGGCTGGTTGAGCACTTGTTCGAATACTCCGTCGGTCGTGCACCAGGTCTGCAGGACGAGGCAATCATTGAACTCGTTCTGCAACAAGCCGCTCATGACGACTATCGTTTCCAGACCGTCATCGAACTGGTCGCCTTGGCATCGGTTGGTCAAATCGAGAATGCTGCCGATCCGCAGGCAGTTGAAAACAACCGCATGACATCCCGCGATCGCAAACGCAAATAGCTCGCCGTCGCCGAACGCCAGAATCAATTCTTCTTCGCTTCATTTGGATCTTTATGAGCAACCCCGGCTTTTGAGTCGCGGTAGTGCTGCTGCAGTTGCTCTTCGGGAAACAAATTCTTGACGAGTATCCTGGTCTTTTCATTCAATGACTTTGTGTCGGCTTCCAAACTCGCCCAACGTTCACGGAACTTTGCTGAGTCCTGGGCAGGTGTCGTCAACTCTTCCCATTGCAAAGTCTCGAACTGTTCGCGAAGAGTATCGTACTTTGGCTTCTCGCCCTGAATGATCTCACGAGCTTGCGTCGTTTGTTCTTCGGTAATCACGGACGTATACGGCATCAACAGAAACTTCTTTGCTTGCTCGAAATCCGGAGTCAGGAAGCCCATGTAACGCCGCGACCACCCTTTTTCTGGATCGATATTGAACGACTCCACCGTTTGAACCGTTTGGAAATCGGTCGGAACTTCCCACTCCGTCACGACCGTCGGCTTGGCCTGGCCTCCGACACAAACCAGATACTTGTCGTTGCGATAAAAGAAAACGTCACCGCTGGGCACGATCGAGGCCATCAAGGGGGCTTCATCGCGATTTGGATTCACGGCCACTTCCTCGCACTTATCGTCAGCATTGAAAACGGAGATGCCCGAGTCCAGAAACGGCATGTACAAATGATTGCCCGCCAACAAAGGCGAGGCATAGGGCCGCTCCTTGGTCGCCGTCCGATGTCGGGTCACGACTTCGCCATTCTCGGCATTCAAGACTTGAATCACTCCGCTGTCGTGAAAAATGAACAGGCGACCATCCTTGTAAACCGGCGACGAAACATTCGAGCCAATCTTTCTGATCTCCCACAGCTTTTGCGACTCGGCATCACCTTTCCCGCCCATGCGAATCGCCATCGTTTGTTTTTCTTTGCCACCAGTCAGATAACAAATGCCGTCGACGATGATCGGAACCGAAACGACGTAGTCTTGAATACCGGCACAGTGCCACAGTCGCTCGCCCGTTTCCGGGTTGTAAGCGTTCACATGATTTTTGCTGGAGACAATCATCTCGGTCTCGCCGGCTGCATTCTTGCCAATCACCGGCATCGACCAGCACTCATTGATTTGCGGAATCATCCAGACTGCAGCGCCCGTGTTTTTGTTCAAGGCATAAATCGTTTTGCTTTCCAGGCTGGCATTGACGATCAACAAATCGCCATGCAACAGCGGCGAAGCACTGGAACCGAAGTAGTGCGTGTTCAGTCCAACATTGCGTTGCCAGAGTGAGTTGCCGTCCCGATCGAAGGCGAACACACCGGTGACTCCGAACGAGACATAAACATTTTCGCCATCGGTGACGGGCGTTGACGAAGCGAACCCGTGTCTTGCCAACTCATTATTTATCTTCTGTTTTAAACTGGTACCTGTGATCTCACGTTGCCAAAGCGGTTTGCCGGTCGCGCGATCCAGGCACAACAAGTGGTGACGCAGGTTCTTGGAGTCGCCTGCGTTTTCGACGGTCAGCCCAAAACCACTGTACGCCGTCAGATAAATTCGATCGCCGCTAACAATCGGACTCGATGCCCCACGTCCTGGCAGCCCCTGCTTCCAAAAGATTCCCTGGTCAACATCCCACTGCAACGGGAAGCGAGAAGAAGTCGTCGAAGCGAATCCGGGCCCTCTGAATTGCTGCCAATCGGTCGACTGTTGATCCGTCTGTTGGTCGGCTTCAGTGCCACCTTCCTGTTCGGAGCCCTTTTCCTGATTTGAATTTGCCATCCCGGCATCTGGCATCTTCAGTTTTTGCCTGGGCTGGTCCTTGCCAGTCTTCGGGGTCGAGTCACAACCGCAGCACGTCAAGTAAACGACACAAACGCTCGCGATCAAGACGCTGGTTGCCAGCTGTCGAAAGTCCGCCGGGTTTCCGATTTTCATATCTCTATTCCTGGTTCACGCAGTCGATCCGCCACTGATTTCAAATATCTGCCTACCAGCTTAAACGAATGCTGCGATTTCGGCATACAGGAACTGGGTGTCGAATTATGTCCGGGCCAACTCTTTCCCCGGCCCAGATTCGTTCGCTGACGAACTATTGTGCGGATGGAATCGGCAATTCACGCACCGAATCCTGCAAGGAAGCGGCATTTTCAAATCGCTCTGCGTGTCTCGACAGGATGCGGCTAGAATAGAATACACAGTTCGAAAACACGGTCTTTGGTGGTTCGATTCAGATTCAGATTCAAGACTCAGATTCATGAAGGCAGCCCACTTGGCAAACCCGGATTCCAGCAACGCGATCGGCGAACAAGTCCAACCAGTATCGCTGCTGCGCGCGGTCAAAGCCCTGTTCCTGACGACGGTCATCCTCGGACTGCTGACGGTCACCACCAACGGCTGCCGCAAAAACCACTCGCCATCACCAGCGGCGAACAAAGCGGATCAGAAAGCCGAACCAAATCCGAATCAACCAGTGAAAACCGCCGAGCCAAAAAACAGCAAAAACCAGCAAGCCGCAAAGCAACCAACGACCAATAACGCGAATTCAGAATCACAGAATCCGAATGCGAATCAAAGCACCGGAAAACAAGCTGCTGGAAACCAGGAAAGTGAAAACGTAAAGGTAGCACGGCATCCGAACTTCGACGATTTCACCGATACCCAACGCAACAAGGATCACACGCTGTTTGTAATCGCGTTCAACTCGACAACCCGCCAGAATTACTTCATGCAAAACTATCCGGGGCTTGAGCCACATCAATACGATGCCATGCGGCAACTGATCGACTCCTACGAAGACGATTACCAACAGCTGCGCGACGAGCGCGCCCGTATCCTTAACCGGGCGATGGATGGGCAGGACGTGAAAACGCAGCTGGACAATATCAAGGTAGAAATTTTGGTGACGTCGCGAATCATCCGTCGCTCAATCCACCGAGACATCCTGACCGATGCACAAAAAGCAGAAATCAGGGAACGCAACAAAGAACGTCGCGCAAAGGCAGAGGCCCGGAGGCAAGAGCAACAATGATCTCCATCAGAATACTGGTTGCTGCCTTGGTAACCGGCCTGACCGCATTCGGTCTGCCTTACCTGTTTGTTCCAACGCCTGCCGACAAACCGGTCTCGCTTAACCAGCCCACACACCAGGAAATCGCAACGGACGAATTTCACAAAGTCGCTGGTCCGTTTTTGCAAAAGTGGTGCATTCGTTGCCACCAGGGTACTGAGGCCGAGGCGGGTTTGGACTTGTCGGAGTTCGACAGTCAGGTCGCGGTCAACGGCGACCTGGAAGCATGGGAAGAGATCATGGAGGCGTTGGACGACCAGTACATGCCTCCGTCGGACGAACCACAACCTCGTGAGGAACAGGTTCAGAAGTTGAAGGAATGGTATTTCAAAACCTTGCAAGCCAACGACCAACATTCGGTCGTCGTCCCACAAATGCGGCGACTCAATCGCGTTGAGTACGAGAACACGATCGCCGACTTGCTGCGAATCGATGCCCTGCTGTTTACCAACTCGTCGCGAATCTTGTTGACTGATGATTACTTCAATCCGTCGACACGCGAGATGCCCCGCTACGTCCTGGCAATGAGTCATTTCAGTTACATCCAGAAACGACCGCCACTGTTTACCGGACTGCCCAACGTTCCCAGCGACCCGCCAGTCGAGCATGGATTCAGCAACGATTACACGGCGCTAAGTTGCTCGCCGCTGCAGATCGAACGCTACTTTGAGTTGGCCAACGGCATCATCAATGCGGAAGAATTCCCGCGACACAGCGGACTCTGGGATTCAATGTTTCTGCCGGCCACTGTGGACATCGCTCCCGATCAACAAAAACAAACCGCCAGACAACGCCTGAACATTTTCCTGCAACGGGCGTTTCGCCGCCCCGTGACATCGGAAGAGGTCGACCTGTATTCCCGGTTGTTCAATCAGGAACTGGATCGAACCCGCTCGCACACTCAGGCCATGAGCGCCGCAGTCACCGCAATTCTGGTTTCTCCTGCGTTCCTGTTTCGACAGGATTTTTCAGAGGACAGCTTCGACGAGTCGAACGTCGATCCATACGCAATGGCCAATCGGTTGTCGTATTTTCTGTGGGCATCGATGCCGGACGATCAACTGTTCCAATCCGCTCGCGAAGGTCGCTTGAACACGCCGTCGGGAATCGTCCGCGAAGTCCGTCGCATGATGAAGCATAAAAAAATCAAATCCCTGGCGACCGACTTTGGAACACAATGGCTGAAGATAGCCAGCGTCAATTCCGTCCGCCCGGACAAGGACTTGTTCCCCGAGTTCTACTACACCAAACAATTCCCGCCGTCCGTTTCGATGATGGTCGAACAGTTGTTGTACTTCGAAACCATCCTGGTCGAAGATCGCAACATCATGGAATTTGTTCACTCCGATTGGGGTTACGTAAACCGACCGTTGATGGACTGGTACCGATTGAATCCCAAAAAGGTACTCGGGTTCACTCCGGACCCCCGAGCATTCGAAGACTTCTTCCGTATCAAATGGCCGAATCTACACAAAGGCGGCGTGATTACTTCGGGCGCGACGATGGTTAGTACTTCCGCTACGGCTCGTACCAGTCCGGTTTACCGAGGCGCATGGATTCTGGACGTCATCTTCAACCGCCCGCCACCTTCGCCACCGGCCGATGTGCCGGCGCTGGAAGACATCGACAAGATGGCCGAGCGTCCCGTGAATGTTCGCGAACGTTTGCAAATGCATCGCGAAGACCAAAACTGTGCCGTCTGCCATGATCGGATCGACCCGCTCGGATTCGCTCTGGAAAAATTCGATACGATCGGCCGCTTTCGAAAAACGTACGAAAAGGACCAACCGATCGACGCCACCGGAACTATTTTCGGTGAACCATTCGAAGGTCCGGCCCGCTTTAAAGCGGTGATCATGCGGAACGAGCGTGAGTTCGTTCAGGGTTTCACGGAACATATGTTAAAATACGCCTTGGGAAGACAGCTGGAATTGACCGATGAAAAGGAAGTCGCCAAGGTCGTCGATGCTGTAATGCAGCGAGGCAACAATTTCTCCGCTGTGGTGGAAGAGATCGTGACCAGTGACCTGTTCCGCGCTCCTCCACAAAAACCTGGACAGTAGTCGTTTACAAACCAGTCGTTTGCACGCGACAAGAACGAGTCCTGACAATTGAATCCGTTATCCAACTTTGGTGAAAAGGCCCTTTCCCATGTTGAATCGAAAACCGAATTCATCGACCGCTAATTCGTCGGTTCGCAATTCGTCGCCGCGACGCGCGACACGCGTGCCCATGCTCTCGCGACGTACGATGCTGCGCGGCACCGCGGCCTCGATTGCCTTGCCGTTTCTGAACATCATGCGCCCGCTGAAATCGCTCGCCGCCGGTTCAGCCCTTGTCGCGACCGAAGCACCCAAGCGGATCGCTTTCATGTACATCCCCAACGGCGTCATCGGGCAACACTGGTTTCCACAAGAGGGCCAGACGGATTGGCTGGACTCGCAAAGTTTGCAACCGTTAAAAGAAGTTCGTGACGAGCTGGTGGTCATCAACGGTCTGAATCGCCTTTACGTTTCTGGCGAGCCACATTCGCAAGCCGCCTCGTGCTGGATGACAAGCTCGGGACCTTACGAACGTACCGACGGATCGACGGCGATCAACAAGACATTGGATCAGGTGATCGCCGGCCAGGTCGGCAAAGCGACTCCCTTTCCGTCACTGGAATTAAGCTGCAACAGTTTCATCGACAACATGGAACCGAAATTGTTCGATGCGATTTCATGGTACGGGCCCAGCCACGACGCTCGTTCTGAAAACGATCCGCACAAAATTTTTCAACGTCTGTTCGGCAAGTCCGACCATTTCAATCGCAGCGTGCTGGATACGGTACTGGAAGACGCCAGGTCGTTGCACAATCAACTCGGCCAGGAAGACCGGCACAAACTGGACGAGTACATGGAATCGTTGCGTGCCATCGAAACGCGACTCGATCATCAAGCGGAATCGCGAAGCAACATCGGCAAGGTCGACTACAAAATGCCGGAACAAGTTCCGCAAAATCGCGGCGAGTACCTGCGGCTGATGGGCGACCTGATGATCCTGGCGTTCCGTACCGATCAGACTCGCGTCGTTTCGTTGATGGTCGGGCCCGAACGCTGGGAGACGCCACAATTATACGATGGCGTCTTTGAAAAACCGGTCCAGCATCACCAAATGACTCACGACGACGGTTTCGACGAAGAGGTCGCCTTGATCGATCGGTTCCATGTTCAACAGTACCTCTATCTGATCAATCAAATGAAGAATTACCAGGACACCAACGGCAGTTTGCTGGACAGCACTTACTTTGTGCTCGGTTCTGGATTGGGTGATGGCAATTCGCACTCCTACAACGAGCTGCCGATGGTCATCGCCGGAGGCAAATCGCACGGCATCACAACCGGACGACAAATCCAGTGCGAAAAGGACACACCACTCGCAAACCTGTGGCTCTCTCTGGCCAACGAAATGGGTGTCGAAATCTCTGAGTTCGCTGACAGTACCGCCAGCCTGGATAAATACGTTTCGTAGTTTGGCTTGCCCGGCAGTGACGAATCAACAAGTAGTCGGTGGACGGCCGCGTCTGGCGATCCCTCGTGTTCAGCCGTCACAGTCGCTCTGGACGTGAGGCACGGCACAAACATTGGCCTCACTCAAATATGTTGCACCGCAGATCACTCAGATCAAATAGCCGGAATCGGGCGAATCGTACAATTGCACACGTCATTAACTACTATGACAGACTAGAATTGGGTAAGAGTTAACCCGCCTAGCGGTTCACCTGCCTTTTCACCTGGGAATCATCATGCCAGTTCGTCGCCTTCTTGTTCTGATTCTGCTGCTGCCATTGTTCACCGGTTCTGTCCATGCTTTGGACGTGATCAATCTGTTTGAAGGTGATTTCATTGAAGACGGCACGGTGATTGATTCGGGAACGACCGTTAATGTGCTGGGCGGCGATATTGGCTTGAGCGTCGATTTGTCCGATGGCATCTTGAACATCGAAAGTGGCACGGTTGCCGTGGGTGCTACTGGAATTGGGACAGGCTTTACCAACAACAACAACCAGGTCCGTCTTTCGGGCGGAACCGTAGGTGGCTTTTTTCAACTCACCAACGGTACCAACCTGGATATCTCTGGCGGCGAAATCGAGAGCTTTGGCGTCTTTTCAAACAGCACAGCAAATATTACTGGTGGCACGGTTTCTCGCTTCCCGGATATTTTTGCCAGTGGATCTGTCAACATTCGTGGTGGTGACATCTTTGCGATTCGGGTATTCGCCGGTGGCGAAGTGAATCTGTTTGGAACCGAGTTCTTTATCGATGGCCAGGCTCTGGACTTGACCTTTGGTGAAGAATTCGTGATCACGGAACGGAATGTAAACTTGAGCGGGTTCCTGGAAGATGGCTCGTTTATCGAAACTGATCTCAATACTGTCTTCGGTTCCTTCGGCAGCAACAATCCTGACGGTGCGGCTGCCGGAGCACGGGTCACAGTGACTTTCGTTCCTGAACCCGGCTCGACTGTATTGTTGCTGGTCGGTGCCGGTATTGCCATGATTCGCCGAAACCGCAACTGAGCATCATGAAGTGGCCGGTGTTCGTAGTACCGCCTTTAGGCGGAAATTCCGGCCGTTTCTGACGGTCGCTTCATGCGGATAACACCAGAGTCCTTGGCCGCCGAAGCAAACTCTACGGTCTGACCGTCCGCGCTGATCTTGCCGTATCCAACGAGTTCTTTTCTGTCTAACGATTAGCCGGCAGGCGTCGATGACTAGCGCTGGCTGGAAAGACACGGTCGCCTGCCGGCTTGTCGTTAAACTGTCACGAATCGAGATTTTTTTTTGCTGCCCGTTGGATTTGTTTGCGTTTTTCGTTGTCAACTTCTTTCGACCAATTTCTTTCGGCCAAATCGCAGACTCACCTGGCCAACTGAATCGGCTATGATTGGAAAACCACACCGGTGGTCGTGGCAGCACGTGGCCTCGATCTTAAGGCCGTTTAACTTTTCGAAAGTACAAGCAGATGAAATCCAAATTGACGCGTCGATCTTTCACCACTTCCGCCGCTGGACTGGTACTGCTTTCGCCCGGGATTTGTCGTGGGCAAGAGTCCGCTCAGGAGGAAGCCAGGAAACAGGAGGAAACGCAGGAAGAAGAACCCGCCGGACCTCGCGAAGCGGCTTTCGAACGCGACTACGACGCTCCAGGATTCAAGCCGGGATGGAAACGGGAACAGATCAACCGTTTGATGGCTCAAGACTTTGTCATTTATGCTCACAGCGAATTGGACAAAGTCAAAATGCTGCTCGATCGTGAACCGGGCCTGCTTAACGCCACGTTGGACTGGGGCGGCGGTGATTGGGAGACCGCACTGGGCGGCGCGTCGCATATGGGTCGCAAAGACATCGTAACGTTTCTACTGAGCAAGGGAGCACGCATCGACATCTTCTGTGCCGCCATGATGGGGATGCTGGAAACCGTTAAGGAAATGTTGGTCGTGGAACCCGAGTTAATCAATGCCAAAGGCCCTCACGGATTTACATTGCATCACCATGCTCACGTCGGTCGTGAAATTGGCCAGGAGAAAGGTGCCCAACTGCTCGACCATCTTCAGGCCATCAAGGAAGTCGAGTTGCGACCGCTGCGATTCCTGCCGAAAAAAGACGCGGCCGACAAGTCTGATAACTAGGCTTCAGATTGATGACTTCGCGGATGCAGTTTTCAGAATCAGTTGCTTAAAAAACCTGAGTCGCGAGAGAACTCTTTCGTACGTTCCAGCATTCGAAACAGCATGCGATCTAGCAGAATTTTGTGGATTCGGTTGGCGCGACGGGGGTTGGAATGGACGATTGTCATCTTCAACAGCAGGGCAGTGCAGACTTGAAATCCGACTTTCAAATCCGCCAACGAGTAATCAGTCTTGCACTCCGGTGAATACCGATTCATCGATTCACACCAGGCCTTGTGATATGTTTCCAGAAAATGCTGATCCCGTTGTGGACTTGGGTTGGTCGAGTAGTTCAGCAAATAAGCGAGTTCACTGGCGGGATTGTTCACTCCGCACACTTGCCAATCGATCAAACAGAGCTGGCCGGTTTCTCGCTGCACAAAGATGTTGTCTCCGTGAACATCGCCGTGCACCAGTGTTTTGAATTGAAACAAGTGGGCGTGATCGTCCAGCATCTGATTGAGCGACAGGTCCTGCAACGCGGCCAGCATCTTTGACGTTTCGGAGTCGGCCAGCGAACGCTTCAGGTTCTCGCCGGGGTCTTTGATTTGCTGAAGCCGCCGCCTGCAGGCTGCATACGACGAATCGATCCGTTGGCGGTACTTGCCGCATCCAAATGGACCGTACAGCACTTCTGGAAACTGACTCGCTTGATCTTCTCCCTGCTTGCGAATGATCGCGTGTACGTCAGCCAAACCGTTAATAATCGGCTGCATTTCCTCGAACGGAATATGCTGAAACAGTTTGTATTTCGTGAACTCGTTTTCTGCCAAATCCTGCATAACGATTAACGAACTGCATGCCGGTTGCGAAAACCTGCCTGCATTTGCAGGGTCGGTCACAGCCTCAAATCGTGAGCCATAGATCTGCGGCACTCGCCCAGGCGTCCCGTCGAACTGCGGGTAGATCAACTCGCAATATTGTCGCTCTCGCCATGTCCGTTCGGCCAGTTGAAGTGCGGCCTTCCTGTTGAGCCCGCCGCCTTTCATACCCAGCATGCCCGCCGTTTTGGTCGACACGTACTTGCAAACAAATGTCGTGGCATCAGCCAACGAGCTTTCGCGAACGACTTGCTGAATCGATTCGACGACGCCGACCGGCAAACCGCAGGCGTTCGCCAATTGATCGACTTTGGCGTTTAAACATGCGCGGACTTGTCCACGAAATATTCGCGTCCCATCAGGCCGATTCTTGAAGGGGTGCAGTGCGAGATCATTCTGCGCTGAATTTGCCAAACCTGCAGTCCCAAGCAACGTGAAATCAATGAGGCGACTGAACCAGTCACACGTGACCATTCTAACCGAACGCGGAATCGAGGCGGTAGCCAGAGTCAGGTTGTAATGGTTGCACCTGTCAAACGGCAACCAGCGATCGATTCGGTTGGCCGGGCCAGTTCCTGTGGCCTGGTTTCGGTTACATGTGAGCTACGTTTTAGTACCTCCCATTATCTTGAGAATCCCCATGAATCGAATCCTGAATCAACTTTCAATTTCGACGTTGGCCTTGATCATCGGCCTGTTGCTGACCAGCCAAATCCGGGCGCAAGAGAAATGTGCTTGCGCGAGTGACGATGACCAACCGGTCGCTGAATCGGCACATTCCGATACCAACATCATGTGCCCGGTGATGCCCGATGTGGAAGCCGAAGACCTTTGGACGACTGTCTACAAAGGAAAAGTGGTGCGATTCTGTTGCAACAATTGCGTGGAGTCTTTTCGACGCGAACCGGAAAAATATGTGGGCCTACTGCCACAGCTGAAAGGTGTTGTGCCCAAGCCAGTCATCGCAGCGGAAGAAAAAAACAGTGCACAAAGCGTCTGGCTTTCGCGAACCGCGCTATTGCTGGGTGTTCTGTTTGCCGGCTACTTCGTTTTGGGCTGGGATCAAAGCAAGACATTGTCCAGGGGTAAGAGCCGATCGCATCTGGTCCCATTGGTGGTCGCTACGATATTGGCATTCAGTGTTGGTCACGCGTGGAAAACCAGGCAAACCAATCAAATGCTGCATGTCGCGTTGTTGAAAGAGAAGGCCAAATCGGAAATCCACCTTGCGACCTACTACGACTACGGCGTTCCGCCAGTCCCCAACAACCCGCAGGTCCAGCCCGAATTGTCCCGCAGCTTTTACCGAGGCAATGACGAGCGGAGTCCGGTGCTCTACAACGGTGGCAATTATCAAACGGCTCAATTCGATATTGAAATTCAATACGAGGACGGTACACCTGTAAAAGTCGGTGACCGCCTGACCGACAAGCCGTTGTACATTCAGTTCTCGATTCAGAAACCGGAGAACGCGCCGAAACGAATGTACGATCGCAAGATGATGAGTCGAATGTTTCTGACTCGCAGCTACGCACCGGACATGGGATGGGAACAACCGATCCCGGACAAGACGGATTTGCAAGTGGTCAAGGAAGACGAGCGTTGGAGCTGTCGCTTTGAACTGGACATCACCGGCGTGAACAACGGGCGTCGATTTGATCCCCAAACAATTTCGAAAAATGAATTGGCCGATGTCGCTGGAGTTGGCTCAATGGCGGCCGAGTGGTTTGTGGCCTATCGCGACGCTGGCTACCCGGTCAACGGACCAGATGATTTGCGACAAGCTGGTATCACCGGTCAACCTGCTGATGTGATATCCGCTTCGTTGAACCAGGCCAGCCACGATGGACTTGTCTACGTTTGCGAAGCGTTCCATTACAAGGAACGACAACTTGGCGCAAGATTCCACTACGGGATTCAATACGACTTGAAAATTCACGACGGTCGGATTGCTGAGGGCTCGGAAATCTGGATGGGCGCGCTCAGCCGTTCCCTCAAAGCCAAAAAGGGCGCGATCCCGGATGACCAATGGCTCAGCACCAAACCGCTGCCCCAACTTCCAACCGCTCAGGAAATCAGCGACGAGCTATTGGGAATCGACGACTACGAATTCTAATGCATGCTCTGGTGCCCAGTTCGGGTACCTGTCGCGCGAATCAATTCATGCAGCCCATCCGGTGACCGGTTACGATTCCAGCCGGTAGAACGGCTCTTCAAATCCTTGCCCCGTTCAATCCTCATCGCAAAATGGTGATGGCTGCCAAGGAGCCACAGCAAATCCTTGGGCATTCTGGCTGCTTTCTTGCCCCAAAACGTGCGTCATTGAGGAAGTGCCGGGTTAACTGTTGATTTCGCCAAGTGTCCAGTTTAGATTCTTTTGGTTGAAGGAAGCCCTACCAAAGATACCCCTGCACCTAGAGATGACAACGATGCGAAAGCGGAAGAACGACGCCAAAGATGCGCAATCACAGTCCGACAACACCCGAATGACTTTGACCAGCGAGACGCTGGAACCGCGAATGATGTTGTCGACAGTGCAACTGTTCGCCGGTGGCTTTGATGGCACAGAACAGATCCAGTTGCAGATTGACGAAGTGGCTGTCGAAACCTTCTCGTTGGAAGCGGGTGGTGATGCCGGTCAGTTCTCCACGTTCACTTTCGAAACGGAAGACACGATCACCGCCGATCAAGTGCGAGTCGCATTCTTGAACGACCGCTGGGATCCGGACAACGACATCGATTCCAATGTCCGCCTGGACGCGATCGAAATTGACGGACAGCGATTCGAAACCGAAGACGCCAGTGTCTTTTCAACTGGCACGTGGTTGCCAGAAGATGGAATCCAGCCAGGTTTCCGCGAGTCAGAAATTCTGCACACGACGGGCTTCTTTCAATTCGCAGACGATTCACCAGTTGATACACCTGTTGATCCTCCCGTTGTTGGAGACATTGTGATCAACGAGATCCATTACAACCCGGGTCCCGATGATGTCGTTGATCCCGACGCCGAGTTCGTGGAATTGTTCAACCGAGGCGATACCGATTTTGATCTTTCCGGCGCGTCGTTTGACGGTTTTGACCTTACCTTCGCTGAAGGAACGATATTGGCTGCTGGCGAGTACGCTATCGTCGGTCCATCGATTGAAATAGCGGAAGCAACATGGGGCGTGACACCGATCGCCGAGTTCGCTGGCGGCGCAATTTCCGGTGGTGGTGAACGCATCGCCTTGATTGCGGCCGACGGTGTCACCGTGATCGATGAAGTAACTTACGACGACACGGCGCCATGGCCAGGCGGCCCGGACGGAAACGGACCATCACTGGAACTGCGCGATCCAACATTGGACAACACCCTGCCGACAAGCTGGGCGACCTCCAATGGCGACCCGACTCCCGGTGCACAGAACTCAGTATTCGGAGAATCCGGTGTTGATTTGATTTCCGACATCATCGTTAACCCGGGCCAGCCACTCGCCAACCAGGACTTTACAATCTCGGCCAACATTCAGGGAGCCACCACCGCAACCTTGTTCTATCGGATCGGATTTAATGGTGAAGAAATCCCGGTTGAAATGATCAACATTGGCGGAGATCTGTGGCAAGCGACCGTTCCAGGTCAAGCCGAGGGCGAATTGGTCCGCTATCGAATCGAATCCGATGTTGCGGTCGCTCCTTTTGCGAACGACACCATTAATTACCTGGGCGTTGTGGTGGACTCGCCCGATATCGTCGACAGCACGTTGCCGTTGTTCCAGTTCTTTGTGGATGATGCTCAATTCGAAGAGTTGACTACTACAGACTTGCGCCTGACCAACACGAGGATTCCAACCGTAATCGTGTGGGACGGGCAAGTGATCGACAATGCCGAGGTGCGAGTCCGAGGCGGCGACTTCTCGAGAGCCAACTTCCCCAAGCTGAGCCTGCAATTTGAATTGCCAGATGGTTTTACTCTGGATTTTGGAACAGGTTACGGCGTGGATGAATTCGGTGTGAATGCCGACTTCTCAGACTTTACTTTTGCTGCCACCGACATTGCCTGGCAAGTCTTCAACGAACAAACGGCCTCGCAAGTCCAGTCGTTCAACTTGCGAGTTGAAAACAACGGTCAATTCCACGGTGTCTTCCGGTTCCAGGAACTGTACGACGGAGCATATCGCGAATTCAACGGTTTTGGAGATGACGAATTCTTCCAGGCTGAAAATGGCGGTTTCGACATCAACCCGAACTTCGACAAGGCGAATCCTGACGACGGGAACTTCGATTCGATCAGCGAAATCAACGACATATTGTTCTGGTTGCCAGACGGCTCGGAAGCCCAGACCGCCTGGCTCTATGAAAATGTTGACATCCCTTCGGTCATCAATCACATGGCGTTGAGCGCACTGACGCGACACGACGACCAGGCAGACCAGAACTTTTATATGGCTCGCGATGCTGAAAGCGGACTTTGGTCAGTCATCGAATGGGATCTCGACCGACTCTGGATCGCCAACGAAGACGTTCCAACCGACTTCACTGACATCTCGGTGATTGGCGCTGACTTGCTGGATGCAGTGTTTGCTGTTCCGGAATTCCAGGAGATGTATTGGCGTCGAATGCAAACCATTGTGGACACCTATCTGTCGGACGAGGGTGTCGCGGACCTACTAGCTCGCCGAGAAGAGCAGATCGCTGAAATCGGAGCCACGAATTCCAGACTTGAATTTGAACGCTGGGGTCGCGTTGATATCTTCCAATCCGATTTCTTCCGCGAAGAATGGGAAGAGGTAATTCTGGCACGCCAAACCGCCTTCGCAAATGAAACTCGTTTGCCAGGTTCGGCCAGTGGCATCACCAACATTGTGATCAACGAATTGCACTACAACCCGGCTGGCGATGATGCCGAATTCATCGAGCTGTTCAATGATTCCGACGAGTCGGTTGACTTGAGTGGCTGGCAGCTGGACGGCGTTGGCCATACGTTCGAGTTTGGAACTGTAATCCTGCCCAACGAAACGTTGGTCTTCACCGACAACCTGCCTCAATTCCGCCAACAGTACCCCGGCAACATTGCCCTCGGTGGTCAGTACTCGGGCGGACTTAGTGGCGGCGGCGAAACCATCACCTTGCTGGATGCCTCTGGCAACGTGATCGACGTTGTCGATTACGATGATTCCGCACCATTTCCAACCTCGCCTGACGGAGAAGGATTTTCTCTGTCATTGATCGACCCGTCGCTGGACAACAATCTGGCCAGCAGCTGGGTGGCCAGCACGCAATTGAACGGCACCCCTGGTATCGCCGATAACTCGACCACTTTTGAAACCACGGAGATCTCAATCTTCGCGGCAGGCATGGTCGGTGACGAGGTCATTCGCCTGGACATCGCCGGACAAGATTCCGCCGCGTTCGTGCTCTCATCCTTCGGTGGCGAAGCCGGTGATCTGGCCGCTCGCAATTTCGCCGAGTTGACTTTCAGCACGTCCCAGCCGGTTACGGCCGACGACATCCGCATCAATTTCCTGAACGACATCCCCGAGGATGGCACGGGCATCAGCCGCGATGTGGCGATTGATCGCATTGAAATAAATGGCGAGGTCTTCCAAACCGAAGACCCATCGGTGTTCTCGACGGGAACGTTCAACGCCGATGGTGAATTGTTGCCCGGATTCCTGCAGAGCGAAGTCCTGCAGGCTGTTGGATTCTTCCAATTCGCCGACACTGGCGCAAGCACGGGCGACCCGAACACAATCACGGTCTTTGCAGCAGGCTCGACCGCAGATGAAATCATCACTCTGGAAATTGCCGGCGACGTCGTCGCCACCTATGACCTGGGCGAAAACGGAGGCCTGGCAGGCGACTTCCTGACAGGACGACATATCCCGTTGACCTTCACTTCCGATGCTCCGATCAACGCCAGCGATGTGCGAATCAACTTCATCAACGATGCCACTGACCCGGTAACCGGCCTGGACAACAACGTCTCGATCGATCGAATCGAAATCGGTGGCGAGGTCTTCGAAACGGAAGCTCCCACAACGTTCTCAACCGGAACTTTCGTACCCGGTGTCGGCGTTGAGCCAGGCTTTGTTGAATCGCAAATCCTGACCAACAACGGATTCTTCCAATTCCTGTTTGACCCGAATGCCGACCCTGGCGACGACGTCGGTGACCCGAACACCATCACGGTCTTTGCAGCAGGCTCGACCGCTGACGAAATCATTACTCTGGAAATTGCCGGTGAGGTCGCCGCCACGTTTAACCTGGGCGAAAACGGAGGCCTGGCAGGCGACTTCCTGACAGGACGACATATCCCGTTGACCTTCACTTCCGATGCTCCGATCAACGCCAGCGATGTGCGAATCAACTTCATCAACGATGCCACTGACCCGGTAACCGGCCTGGACAACAACGTCTCGATCGATCGAATCGAAATCGGTGGTGAGGTCTTCGAAACGGAAGCACCCACAACGTTCTCAACCGGAACCTTTGTGCCCGGTGTCGGCGTTGAGCCAGGTTTTGTTGAATCGCAAATCCTGACCAACAACGGGTTCTTCCAATTCTTGTTTGTCCCGAATGCCAACAACAACCCAACGGCTGGCAGTGACTTCTTCGAGAGTAGCGGAGAAAGCGTCAGCGGCAACCTGCTGGTTAACGATTCCGATATCGACGGTGACTCGCTGTCGATCGTTTCGAACACCAACCCAGGTAACGGAAGCGTAAACGTTTCGGCCAATGGCGATTTCACCTACACACCGAATGACGGATTCACTGGAACCGATTCATTCAGCTACGTTGTTGGTGATGAATTGGGTGGTACGACGACTGGAAATGTTTCCATTGAAGTCACCGCCAACTCGATCTTCGCAGATGGCAACGTCATTCAGTTCACGAATGTTCAGTTCAACAGTCAATTGCGAGCTCTTGGCGTCGACACCTTTACCTGGAATTCATTCGGAACGGATACGCACTGGGAAGTTGTCAATCCTGATGGCGACGACCAATTACAGCTGCGAAACGTAGACAACGGTCGTTACCTGGATGGCGATGAGTTCGATGTTGATACGCAAAGCAGCGGCACCAACCTGGGAACCACTTGGGAATTACAGGAAATTAATCCTGGGCAGTACCACATTTACAACACGGCATTCAACGATGTGATTGATGCCCAAGGCGTCATTGCCGCAGTGATCTGGGATCAATTGCCACGAGAATCCGATGACCTTTGGACGATCAATGTGATCTCCACAGCTTAACTAGCACGTTTAACTAGCACGTTATGCGGTTCGCTGTTCAATGAATGCGTTGGTACTACGGCATGTTCATTGAACGGCGAACGTCTGTACAAAACGTCTGCTCAAAACATCTGACGTTGGAACTATTCCACGGCTACGTTCAATAACACCAGCGCGACCGTGGCGATGGAAATCCCGATGTAGGATTTGACCGTCAGCTTTTCACCCAGCGTTTGCGTGGCCACCAGCATCGTCAAGATGACGCCACCGGCGCTGACGACTGGAAACACGATGAAGCCCGGAAACCGCTGAAGCGATTCCAGGATGAATTGAGTCTGCAAAAAGTTGACGGTACCCATCGCAAACCCGAAAGCCCATTCGCTGCGACTGACTCTCACCGCATACTTGACGCGTCGCACGATCATCACGACCAACGAAGGGATCGCGGCTACCGCGAAGGCTGCGAAGTTGAACGTCATCTTCTCGTCCGGTTGGCACCATTGGCCAAAGGCGTCTTGCGCCAAGCGACTCAGTCCACACAGCAAGAAAAACAGGACGAGCATGATCGGAGCGAACCACGGTTTTTCGACGCTCCCTTTCGACTCCTTTTTCTGCCCACCGATCAACAACAGCGAAGCGACCGCCAAGCCAATCCCCACGACTTGCCACGCATTCGGCTGATCGCCCCAACAAAAAATCCCGAATCCGATAGGCACCAACAACGACAGCACCGAGATCACCGTGGCACTGGACGCCCCCACCCACTTGATCGCGTAGATCACGAAGAAGTAAGCGATGAAATAGGCCGACCCCATGGTGGCTCCCGTCCCAACCGCGGCCTGCGTTACCGGCGCGTCTGCCGAGAAGAAGAACGGAGCGATCAAGACGGCGGCCACGATATAGTTGATCGTGCCGATCGTCACCACATCTTCCCGCTCTCGCACCTGCGCCCATTTGATGAACAGCATGAACGCCGACGCAAACAGGATATTTAAAATCAGGAAGATCATGAACGTGAAGTTGTCGGTACCGCCGGGCCAGGAAGCACATCACCCTAACCAAAAAGCCGCCCAAGTCAAAACGACAACGCATCGCAATACAATACCAGCACGAAGCGCAAGCGAGTGGTTTTTGCACATCCCAACAATACAAGCACGAAGCGCAAGCGAGTGGTTTTTGCACATCCCAACAATACAAGCACGAAGCGCAAGCGAGTGGTTTTCGTGCATCGAGAGTTGCATCGCAGTGATTTTACCGTACGGCAGAACCACTCGCTGGCGCGTCGTGCTCGTATTGCGTGACGAAGCACAAGCGAGAGGTTCCTTTTCTGTGTTAGTGTTTATCCACGGCAATGCACTTATACTGGTGACATGAATACAAACACAAAAACGATCTGCCGCTTGTGGTGGGCATGCCTCCTGGTTTTGGCGATTCCTGTTCTTATGCACGCACAGGATTCGGAGCCGCCTAATACGCAAGAGCTGGAGATCCCGTTCACTCCGCCCACCGAGGCGCTCAACGCACTGAAGATGCCAACTGGATTCAAGGCGACTCTGTTTGCGCACGAGCCCGATGTGATTCAGCCGATTGCGGTGACCTCGGACTCGCGAGGGCGATTGTGGATCGTCGAATGCCTGACCTACTCAGATCGCAAAGAAAACTTCGACCTGAAGCTGCACGATCGAGTCATCATTCTGGAAGACATTGATCGCGATGGCGTTTTTGATAAACGGACGGTTTTCTGGGACAAGGGGCAGAAGCTAACTGGCATCGAACTGGGCTTTGGTGGAGTCTGGTTGACGGCTGCTCCGAATCTGCTGTTCATTCCTGACGCCGACGGCGATGACGTTCCCGACGGACCGCCAAAAGTCTTGTTGGACGGATTCAATGCTGAAGAGATTCGACACAACATTGTCAACGGTTTGCGATGGGGACCAGACGGTTGGCTGTATGGCAGGCACGGGATCCAGGCGACTTCCAACGTCGGGCTACCCGGTTCTTCGGCTTCTCAGCGGACCGCGATGAACTGTTCCATCTGGAGATTTCATCCACAATCCCAAGAGTTTCAAATCGTGGCCGAAGGCGGGACCAATCCATGGGGTTTTGACTTCGATGATCATGGCGAGATGTTCATGATCAACACAGTGATCGGGCACATGTTCCACGTCGTTCCCGGTGCGCGGTTCCGGCGAATGTACGGAGCCCATTTCAATCCGCACACGTACCAGGTGATCGAGCAGGCAGCCGATCACTACCACTGGAATCATTTAGAGCGTTGGTCAGACACCAAAACAAAAGGTATGTCAGCGACTACCGATTCATTGGGTGGAGGACATGCTCATACCGGTTTGATGTGCTACCTGGGTGATAATTGGCCGG
>CAZPOL010000018.1:0-43061 GCA_964588195.1 uncultured Pirellulaceae bacterium
CCGCATTCCGCATTCCGCATTCCGCATTCCGCATTCCGCATTCCGCATTCCGCACGCACTACTCCTTCTCCAGCTTCATATAATCAAACAACCTGCCTTCCAAATCGAAGGCCTTAAATTCCAGCACGCCGTCATTCACGTGAGCCATACAGTAATGATGCCCGCGTTTCACGTTGTTTTGAAAGAACGGTCGATAAGGTCCGGGTGTTTCCAGGCCACCGCCGCCTCCGCCAGTGACCATGTACACGGTGCCTTTGTCGAAACTGGTGGCCGCGCCATCGGCCACCGGCCAGGTGCGTTCGTACGAATGAATATGACCGTTCCACACGATGTCAACTTTATACTTGTCGTATAGCCTGGTCAGCACACGCACTCGTTGGTCGCCACGAGTCGACTTGTTGGTCTTCCACAGATCGCCGTAATCATTTTCGTCTGACGAGTAGACGGGATGATGGTGCACGACGAATTTCCACTTGGCCGTGCTGCCCGCCAGAGCTTTCTCCAGCCATTTGTATTGCTCACTTTGCGGCCCCACATTCTTGTTGGTATCCAGCATAAAGAAGTGGGCATTCCCGTAGACAAAGTCGTAGTAATACTCAGGGTCGGGCAACTGGAAGTAGTCATAGTAATTCCGCGCGTTGACCTCGTGGTTGCCCAACACCGGGTAGATCGGCACTCGGCCGATCAACGGCGACATCGCCGGGAAAAATTGCTCCGTCCAATGCAGGTCATTGCTTCCGGTTCCGACCAGGTCGCCTGGATGGATCAGGAATCCCGGTCGTTGCTGCCACGCCATTTCTGCAACCTTGGCGGCGACTTTCGGATTACTCTGCGTGTCACTAATAATTGCGAAGGCAAACGGAGTATTCTTATCACAGGCCGTTTGAAAAGTCAGCACCTTGCCAACCAGTTTCTTGCCGGCACTGTCGACCGATTCGATTTGATAGAAGTACTGCGTGTTCGGTTTCAGTCTGTCCAGCGTAACGTGGTGAATCGCGCGGTCCGCCGATCCGGTCTTCGACTTTCTCACCTCGGCCGTTTCACCGTACCGCACCAGACTGCGTGATGGCTTGGTGGTCTGCCATCCGACAGTGATTGAAGTTTGATTGGCAAATTGCAGGAACGGTGCGACTGCGACCTCGAAGTTTTCGGCAGCCGAATCTAGATTGCTTAACTCCGTCAGCCGCTGTTGATGTTCAAATTCAGTCGTAACCCATTTTGGCTTGGCCGCAATATCGTAAATCGCTACGTCATGGATCCGGCCGTGATGAGGAAAGAACTCGTCCGCATCCTGATAGGCCCCCAGAACCAGAGGCGCTGATTCCGGATACAACACGTCACCCGACTGTACTTCTGATTCTGCATCCAGTTTTCCATTCACGAACAATTGCAAACGTTTGCCATCATAAACAGCGACCACATGGTAATAACGACCCGTCTCGTATTCAGTGTCACCGCGCAAATAAGTCATCTTGCCATCGCCATCATCGGCACCTGTTGTCGCCAGCCCGATGTAGAATCGACTTGTGTCGTACCCCAACACCCATCCCTTTTCAGCGTTCCTGTTATCCTGCAACACGCCGACGATGCCTCCCCATTGCCGTCGCGTATTGATCGAAACGCGTGCGGATACGGTGAAGTCTCTGGTTGGCAAATATTCTTTCACCAGATTGATGTCGTCCGAAATCGTGATGCACGCCTCGGGCCCCGCCAACAATAGCCCACCATCGTTTCCGGCCACCATTGCTTCGCCAGCGATCATCCCATCAGGGCCCAGTCTCGCCCGGACTTTGTCATCCGTTACCGTTCTGGAATTGAAGATCCAGTGCGCCAATGGGTCCGGCCCTTCGTGCCTGGCAGCATGCGAGCTGGCTGAAACCCAAATCGACGTCCACAGAATGATGATGGTGATTGCAAAGAATCGGTGAGAAATCGTGGTAGGCGTCATCAGAAAACTCGCATGGAAGAACGGGCTGTAACACTTAACATTGTAAACGACTTGCTACATACATGTCATTCGTGGACTTTTGGATTTGAGCGACTCGCTTGCTCTGGAAACGTTTTTTGAAAATTCACCGGCCAAAAAAACTACCTGCCTTCATTGGATTCATCAACCATTTCGTTTTCGCAATGGCTAGAATCAGAGAATGGATACAACCTCCGCCAGCCTGCTAATCCGTTTGCAATCGGCTCACAGAGATACTGTGGCATGGAATCGGTTTGTCGATTTGTACACGCCATTGATTTACTTCTGGGCGCGGAAGATGGGACTGCAGTCAAGTGACGCCTCGGATCTGGTGCAGGACGTTTTGACAACGTTGATTCGAAAGCTACCAGAATTCCGACACGACCCTGACAAGAGTTTTCGCGGGTGGCTGCGAACCGTCACGATCAACAAACTGCGTGAACAAAAGCGGCGCAAGTCGATCAAGATTGTCGATGCATCCGATCAGGAATTTGCCAACATCCCAAATCCCGAACCGGATTATTGGGACACCGTCTACCCTGGCCAATTGTTGGCTCGGGCAATCGAGTTGGCTGAACCGATGTTTGAAAAATCGACATGGCAGGCTCTCTCGGTTTACCTGAAGGGTGAAGCGAATGCCGCCGAGGCCGCGAAACGACATGGCATCAGCGTTTGGACCGTCTATTCAGCTAAGTCCAGATTGCTGGCTCACCTGCGCGAGCAATTGGAAGGCCTGCTGGACTGAAACCCGGCTGGTACGCCATCAAAAAAATTTCAAAGTCGATACAAATCGATATTGGCAGGCGCATAGTCTTGATTGAACCCATTCATTCAGGAGCCAAACAATGCCTGCGACCAATTCGAAGTGCCCGGAAAAAAACACTCTTTTTGAATTCCTGACGGGGAAGCTACCCGAATCGGACATTCAAATCGTCGAGTCCCATTTGCAGGATTGCCCGCCGTGCGGCGACACCATCCGAGGCCTCGATGCCGGCGACACTTCCGATGATCTGTTGAAGCGGATCAAGCATGCCGATTTCGAGATGGAGCCAGCGGAAAGATCGGATGTTCAAGCCATCATCGAACGCTTGCAAAACGATCGAAACCTGGATGAACAATTTGAAGCAAACGGGACCGCCGACTCGCAGCCACCAAACGAATCGTTTCGTGAAAATCGGGCTCGAGAAGTTACCATGTGTTTGGCGGAATCGGATAATCCGGAACACCTCGGAAAAATTGCGCACTACCAGGTCACTCAGCTATTGGGTTCGGGAGGAACCGGGGTCGTCTACAAAGCGATTGATACTCAGTTGCAACGTCCCGTCGCCTTGAAGGTGCTTCGTCCCTCACTGGGCAATATGGCTCGCGAACGTTTCGTATCCGAAGCACAAACGGCAGCCCGACTGGATCACGATCAAGTCGTCACGATCTACCAGGTTGGTGAAGCCAATGGTCTGGCGTACATGGCAATGCAGTGGCTGCCTGGCGAAACACTGGAGGGGTTACTGCGTCGTAGCCCGATGCTTTCTAATGAAATGGCCCGCAACATTTTCCGTCAGATTGCACTCGGCTTGGCAGCCGCCCACGAACAAGGCCTGATCCATCGCGACATCAAGCCGGCAAATATCTGGATCGAATCGGAAACCAACCGAGTCAAGATTCTCGATTTCGGGCTCGCGCGAGTCGCTGATGACGATCCAAAATTTACAGAGACGGGAATGATCGCTGGCACTCCCAGTTTTATGTCTCCGGAACAAGCCCGAGGAAATGTCGTTGATCATCGCTCTGACCTTTTCAGTCTGGGGTGTGTGCTCTACCGAATGATCTCGGGGCAATTGCCGTTTCAGGCGCCCAATGTGTTGGCGACGCTGCAGAGTATTCAACGTTTCACTCCTGCCGAACCGGTCGAGTGGAACGAAAGCGCCGATACGAAACTGAATCAACTGGCCATCTGCTTGCTGGAAAAGAACGCCAACCGCAGACCCCAGTCGGCCGTGTCGGTGTTACACGCCTTGGAAACGGAACCTGACAAATGGCCATTCTCTGTTCCTGAATCGATCAACGACGACGCGGTAGTAAAGCTTCATAGCGACCCAACGTCCAACGAGTCAGAAAAGCCATCACCAAATTCGGCGCGAAATCCGGTTAGACAGTCCAGAACACAAACCGGATCCGGGAGTCGTTTCGTCAGATGGATCGCCCTTTGCGCCATCCTGTTTTTTGGGTTTGGCGGTTGGATGTATGGCAACCAGATTATTCGCATCGTCACAGGAACCGGAGTGATTGAAATCGAAGCTAACGATCCAAATATCAAAATCGAAGTTCTGCAAGATGGAAAAACCGTAAAGGTCATTGAGTCGGAATCGAATCAGGAAATCATTATCAAGGAAGGCCAGTACGAATTGCGAGCGGCCAGTGCCGAAAACCAGGTCGAAATCTCGCCTAACGAACTAACGCTGGTACGTGGCGGAAAACAACTTGTGCGTGTCACGATCAAGACGGACGCCCTATCGTCGAATTCGCAGCCGGCCCCTTCGCAACTGAATAGTAGCTCATCATCAACCGGCACGAACGGAATCGGTTCAACCACTGAACCGACCTATGATGGAAAGACGATTGGATACTGGCTGGAGAAAGCGAAAATTGAAAGAAAGCCACAGCGCATTAGTGAGATTCTGGTTGCTATCTACACATTAATGTTGGACGAAACGAGCGCTCAACAAGCCCAACCGGTTGCCTTGAGTATGATGTCGCGAGTCCACTTGATACCAAGCCTCACGTCGTACCTTTACATCCTTGAAAAACTTCCGCCTGATGTGGTTGCCAAAACATTGATGCAGTACATCCACAGCGAAGACGAACATGCACTGGCCAACGGCATAGAGATTTTACGAACCGCCCGTCACCAAAATTTACTTGGAAGCTCAATCAATTCACCCAGATTCTTCGCGACACTACTGGACAAAGCGGAATACAAGGAAGCCTCGTCGCCAGAAAACTCTGGCCAAACAGCCGAACTCTACCTTGCTTTTTACAGGTTAACTGATGGCGATTCTGATATCTCACATCAGCGCGGCCGAATCATCAGAAACCTTCAGCGACGATTGCCTGTGGCAGACACTCAGGAGCTGTTAACTATTAGCGAAGTCCTTACCCAGGCAGTCCCGAACACGGAAGGACTAGCGGTACTACTCTCAAACATCATCATTAATGCAGCGACTTACCGTGACAAGAAGCTTGCGATTAGACACATTCGGAGACTGGGAAAGCACTCGGAACCTGCCTTACCGATTCTCATCCAATACATGCGTCAACAGCTTGTCGAAAACCAACCGACATCGCAGGACGAAAACCTTGAATTGGAAACCAAAATCGCAGGCCACTTCTACAATATTTCGGGCTACGCTTCGTTTCCAATGAATGAGCTGAAGGAATTGGCTGATGCGATCGAGTCGACCCCCGCGGCAGACACGTCGAGGAACAAGATTCGAGCGATACTGCAACAAATGATCATCCAGATCGAATCTCGCGGGCGTATGGGCGGCCCGGGCGGCGGAGCCGGAATGGGAGGCGGTCCGGGCGGAGGCAGCAGCGGCCCGGGCGGCGGAGGCGGAAACCAAGCGGATTTTTCAGACGATCGGTGACAAACGCAGTCACATCGCGTCGCACAGTTCGCAAGTGGGCCAGATTGTTCGTAATTTGCCCGATGGTGTTGCGTTTATCGAACGCAAGTTGCTGAAAGCCACCGAAAGTCACGGGATTCCACAGTACTTTCGATTGTTTTTGAACTCTGGCACACCACTTGCCTTGACTGGATTCACCTAACACACATCCCACCGCTTGGAGAATCCACCATGAAACCCACTCTTCAATTCATCACCGCCGCACTATTCGTCGCCTTCACAAATCCAGCCGTATTGGCCACCGAAACCGACACTGCCGCAAACAACTCAACAACAAACACAGCCGAATCAAATCAACAAGTTTGGTTCAACTACGATCAAGCCGTGCAGGCATCAAAGACTTCTGGCAAACCAATCATGCTGGTCTTCTCAGGCAGCGACTGGTGCGGATGGTGTGTCCGACTGAAAAACGAAGTCTTCAACACCAACGAATTTCAACAGTGGGCACAAGAAAATGTCCACGCAGTGGAAGTAGATTTTCCTCGTGGCCATGCTTTGCCCCAGGCAGTCGCTCAGCAGAATCAACTGCTAAAGCAACAGTATGGTGCTCACGTCCAATCCTATCCAACGGTCCTGTTTGTCGACAGCAGCAACCAGCAAGTAATTGGCAAGGCAGGTTTCGTAGCGGGTGGAGCGACGAACTGGATTCAACAGTCCCAGGCATTCACCGCAACACGATCAACAGAACAGATATCCAGCATTCAGCCCACCAAGGCAATCGCAACGCCTGCCATGATGGTCAGCCAGGTCGTTACGGAAGCGGCTACCAACGACAACCTGCCTGTCTACAAAGACGACAACCAATTGGCCAAACCAGATACCGCGTTTACAAAAAAGTAAAAACGCAAATAGCAACAACGATCTGAAACCGAATACCAAAAGCCAAAAATCCGTTGTGGGATGTTAGGTGTGAAGGCAGTCTCCTTGCGAGGCTGCCTTTTTTCTATGCGCCGAGCCAAGCTCTGTGTCGCTAACCTTCACGAGCTTTAATATTGGCGATGATCTCCTCCAGCCGCCCTTTGAAGTTTCCAGCTCGAGCTGAGTTCTTGAGTTCAGTCAAAGGTTCGATCGACTTTTCCGTGCCGATCTTATCCAGGATCATGGCGGCATCGTGAAAAATCACCCACGACTCATGACTCAGCACTTCGATCACCGCGTCTTCGGCTTTCGATCCGCACATTTCCAAGACTCTTTTCGCGTCGTTACGCTCACCATTATCACGAACTTGCAGCTGGGCGGCATACTTTTCGATTACTGCATCGTTTGCCAAACCGGGTAGAAATTCACCAACCTCTTCATCAAGTTGGTTGCTCTGACCCATGGCCCAGGCCAACATTTCACCGTCTTCTTCAGTGAAACCCATTCGTGACATAACTTTGAATGCATCTTCAAATACGCGTCCTTCGTAGACACTCAGCATTTTGCCGCAGGCCTGAAATAGCGCGGCTCGTTTCGACTGATCGATTTCCGACATCTCCAACAAGTAATCGACCGCATTAATCTTTTCAGCGACGCCAAGCCCTTCATTAATGTCAGCAATACAGGCGTCGACAAGTAATCCCTGTTCGATGTTTCTGTTTTCTAATTCGTCGCGTGCAAAACTTCGGACCGACTTGTCTTCATTGTTTGCAAACTTGACCAATCCATCGATGTAATCAATTTCAGCGACGGCCTTGGCCAGAGAGTACTCGAACCCATCGTATCGGATTGGCAACTTCTGTTGATTTTTGAGCGCATTGACCAGCATCGAACCGTCTTCAATCGAAACATGCTTCAGCAACAACTGTTGGGCCTGTGATTGCCCGTCAATGTCGTTGCACTGAGTAATCAGTCCGGCAATGATCGGAATTCGCTTTTCAGCTTCAATTGAATCCACATTGGAAAGCCACTGCATCGCAGCGTTTTGTTGGGACCGATCAAAACCGGCCAGGTAATCGGCGACTTGCGCCTCGTCCGTTGGAGCAGCAACAGGAGCAGATTCGACGATGTCATCGTCGTTGCCGGAAATTCGATCCGGTCCGGGGCTTCGCAACTGGAAACTGGTATCGTCTTTTCGCACATATTCGATTTGCGAGCCCCATCCATCGATCCCAATCAGATTCAGCTGGTTGGCCGAGTCCGGATCCGGCAAGCTTCCATTGACCCGCTTGGTTTCCAACAAATTGATTTCACTGAAATCAAGTGAGTAGCGTGTGATAAAGGTCGCAAACGCGTTTTGTTCCAAACTGACTGCCTTTCGATTGCTTTTTTGAATCTTCTCGATCGCTTGCTTAAAGTAAAAATGGCTACTGAGGAATTGTTTATCGTCGACAACCCGCTGCAGGACCGGAATCGACCGTGGCGTGCCGATGTCGCCCATCAATGCCAGAAACTCAGATGCATTGCGTGGGTTTTCCATAATCCTGTCAAGCAAATAGGGTTCGGCAATCGGCCCAAATTTCTTGACCAGCTTTTGAAACCGATCGTCATGACGAGAACGTTCAACCGAATCAACCAATCGGGGGATCACCCTGATATCTCTCAAGCGAACCAGTTCTTCAGTCGCTCGCTCGGACAACCGGAGGTTTTCACCCTCACTCAACTGCAACAGAAAGTGCGAGTCGACATACGAGTATCCCCACTTGGCCAGCAATTCAAACGCCGACTCGGAAAGTTTGGATGGATTTCGCGAACGCCGATGGGTATTCCCGCTTGGCATGGCGAAAACATCAAGAATGGAAATATCGAAAGCGGGAGCCTTGACCGAATCGAGGTCAACCACGATTTTTCGTAACGAATTGGCCGCTTCAATTCGAACCAGTCGTTCCACACTCGGCAGCGACTGCAACCGTACGATTGCGAATTCAATCCGGTTGGGATTTTGCAGATCTTTGGCTGAATTGGATGCCACTAAGGAATCGCTGGCGAAGAATTGTCGATACTTGCCCTGAGCGGTCTTGCGAATGGACTCGCTTGGGTGATTGAGTAAAGCGGCAAACCCGTCACCCAGGCTTTTGGCTTCGAAAATAGTCATCAGCGATTTGGCGGGCCCCTCGTCATCCGCAAACGAAGCGACTTCCACAAGCTGCTGCAACTGCTCGGGCATGATCCACTTGTGCACAATCCGTTTTGCTTTTGCCGTATATGAATCGTCATTCAATAATGGCAAAGTCAACTCGACAATCGTTGTCTGTTGTTTGTCATCAGGTTTTTCTGTCGTGGAACTCAACCATTCAACTGCAGCCGCCCGACGCATCTCACCAGGAGACTTCAAATACTGGATCGCCTGGTCGATCGACGTCGGCCCCGAATCAGCGGGCGATGCAGCATCTTGCCCGGCAACGCGGTCGCCTGCGTTTTGCAACGATCTGACTCGTTCCGTCTGCCAGACGTCATCCGTGTTTTCCCAAATTCCATCTGGACCCGCGCTGCGAATCACAAATTCCGATTTCGAATTCTGTTCGTAGCGAATTCCTTTTCCCCAGGCATCTCGATCTGAACTCAACAGACCACGCCCTTCATCGTCATTGGGCAAGCGACTCTGTCCCTTAGCGTAAGCGACCACTTGTTTTGCAGCCTGCTCAATCGTTGAGCGAGTGTCCTGGAAGCCTTTTCGATCCACTCCCTGACCGCCATCTTCACGGTTCATAAAATTGACGGTTCCATTGATGCTTCCTTCAACTCGGCCATGGATGTTAACGAAGTTCGCCATCTTCACGTTCAAATCGCCCTTGATAACTGCATCCGGTCCAATCGTGAGCACGTTACCAATGAAGTCGAGGTCTCCGTTGACGAACCCGTCGATCTCACACGAGTTTCCGAACACTGCAAGATTCGCATCGATCTCACCTGAAAAACGGGCGATGTTGCATGTGTAAACTCTGTCCTCATCAATGGCACCTGATTCATCGACCATCGTACTGAGAACAAGGCGGTATCCTCGTTGTGTGTATTCGTTTATTGGATCGTTGCTGTTGGCCCATCCGCTGAATATCCAGTAGGTACCGCAAAGACCAACTATCAACAGCAAACCCACCCCCATGAACACAGCCAGAACGGTCAGGAAACCGGAACCTTGTTTTTGTGGACGGGGGTTGGCGGGAGAATACGGTGGAGCGTCTTTAACAAAACCGCCGGCTGGAATCTGGTGGATGGCTCGACAGTAGGGACACTGTACTTTTTGAGCCGCCTTGCTGGGCTTGACCTGAAAAGTGGACTGACAAGTGCACAAGATATCCATTTTTCGTTTCCTGATGTCACAAAAATGGCTGGTCTGCCCAGCGAAATGCTTCACGCGGTATTTTTCATTTGAGTTGTTCGCCCGTTGGACTACTATGTTGTACCTTTTATTCAAATTCGAACAAGTTTCTGGAAACTTCCAGGATTTTTGGAGAGGGGCAAAAAAACAGCCCAAATCCAGGGATGATTTGAGCCGTTTTGAATCAGTTTTTGAATCAGCTAATGCTTTAAGCCGATCTATTTTACCAGCCAGGATACGCGGTCGACTGCGACTTGCCAGCTGAAAGGATCTCCTGCAAATTCCTGGCTATTGAATGTGGCTCTCGCCATGACCTCGTTCGTCAGAGGATGCACGAATCGAGTCAGGTCGCCGGTGGCCAATACATTTACTGGCATATCAACATCGTTAGCCGGACCAGTATGAATCGACTCCCAGATCTCATCCGTTTCATTCCAAAGTTCAACCTCCAGTTGCACGTCGCCAACTGGACCGCCGATCATGCGAGATTCAAACACAAAACGGAATGTTTCGGGGCTGGCCACTGTAGATTCTGCCAACAGAATCATATCGACTATTTGTTTGTTTGGATTCCTGGTTGCCGACGGTTCGATGCAGACAACCTGGTTGTCGCTGGATTCCAGGTCAGCAGTATCCCCTTTGACCGAAACACCGTCTAACAGCTTTACGCCAAACGGGGAAACTACTTCAGCGATCGGATCGGTAGTGAGATAAATGTCGTTTCCATCTCCACCAAAATAATCGATTTTCAAATCGAAACCATTTTCAGATTGAATGATGGAACCTTGAGGCAGGTTTGCAAATTCACCTGTACTGTCGCCCACAACATCAAAAGCCAACCGCGTTAACGGGAGATTGTAATCTGTTATATCGGTTTGTGAGTTTTGCAATTCCAGGTTTCCAGCCACCTTGATCACCGCCGGACTCTGGACAATATCAACCAATCCTTTGCGGGTGATTCGAAGGTTTCCGTTAATTTCCAGCATCGCTTCGAAGCCGTTGTTGTTCAGTGCCAAAACGCCAGAAGTGACAAGGACGTCGGCATTTACACTTCCGCTTCCCCTTAGAGTTGCCTCATTGGGGCCAAGCGACAGGTCCGTAACCAACTCAATTTCATGGCCCGAAACTGTAGATGAATTCATCATGTGCAGATGAATGTTCGTAAGGGTGGCACGACTGTCTGGATTCAAAATGACTTGGGAGGTTTCATCCATCCGAAATTGGGCAAAAAGGGCGAAAACGGGATTCGTGTTGGTCATTTCCGTGATCGAACTGAGATCAAACACGCTCTGGCCGCGAATGAATATGGGGCCCAACACTCCATATATTCGCTGAACGCCGCTGAGATCAATGAGGCCATCGGAGCCTGAAAAAAATTCGATTTCCGCATCGGGCGAACTGTCGACCGCAACCAGTTCAGTCAATCCTGACAAATCGATGATGCCATTCTGCGCTACGAACAGATCACAAAGGATATCACCTGGTCGCTGCACGATTTCGGTTATCGCAGAGCCATCGACGATACCATCTGTCCTGGCAGCGATGTCCAGGGACGCGGCATCGATATTGGGAAATGTCAACACAGTTTCCGTGGCGGATATTCTTCCCCCAGACATTGCGGTCAAACTACTAACGTCAATGAACGCGTTGTCGCCTTCGATTGCTGAGTCGACAAGCGAAAAACCGGTGCTGTTGAGCAATATCTGAGAACCTTCTCTCGCAATCAGAGACGAATTTCTGAACTCGCTCTGCGACGACACATCAATCATGCCGCCTTGGCCCTCCGCTAAAAAAGTCGTGATTGTGTCAGCGCCAATTGTCGACAAATCAGAAACATCGATTTGCGCTCCGTCCAAAGCTCTGAAGGCGACATTCCCTGCGCCAAGCAATTCAGTAAGCGAAGAGAGGTCGACAAAACTTGTCGCGCTGGAGGGCTCCAATCTAATCGCGCTTGTGTTTGTATCGATCGACGTAATGCCGGAAAAATCGAGTACGGAACCGGTGCGAGCCAGAATCATGCCACTACTTTCGCTTCCCATCACAAGAGAGGTTGTCGTTGGGGGAAATTCCAAAAGCGATCCTTCTCGCAGATCGAGAACTCCCCCAGACATTGCCGCAGACTGGATAAACACAGGCATCTCTTGCAGAAGAAGCGTACTTCCACCCAGGATCCTGAACCGCGCGTTGGACTTGATCGCCAATTGCCCATCGATCCGCAATGCACCATCGAACAGCGCGCTGTTTGCACTGTCACCAATCTCAAAATCACCTTCGATGAACCCACCCTCCGTCATGTCAAAAGGACGAAAGGCCGTTGCATCAGCAAGCACAAGTGACTCCGCAATCGAAATGCTGTTGACCCTGTGCGAGGCGTCCGAGGGAACGTTGATTATCAAGTTCCCACGCTGATCAATTACGACATCATCAGAAAGACCGGGAACAGCATTCGTGGACCAGTTCGAAGGTACGTTCCAGTCTCCACTGTTCGGATTGGTCCAGGTTACCTGACCAACAAGATTGGTCGAAAAAGAAATGAGTAGAAGTGCAAACGCTGATCGAAGCGCGCATCGATAGAAGATTTTCATCGCCGTCTCCTTTAGTGCACCCACACGCACGGAGTTTCGAACCGTTTGAATGGCTGCAGCGTTGAGTAGTCTCTCCCAAAACTATCCCGACCTCATTTTACAGTGCCGAGTCCATCGAAGAAAGGTGAACTTTCAAAGTTCGGGGGCGATAGGGAACGAAAAGACATCGATCCTGGCGTGCTCAAGATCGCGCTCGAAAAAACCCCAGGTGACGCTTGAAGCGAAAGCACCGAACCGACTCTAGACTCTATATACTATCGGGCTAAATTTGCACCTACCACCAACACCCCAATCGGGTGGAATGCTTGGCAATGGCCGCTCAGAGTCCAGCGCCAACACTGTCGTCGAGCACGACGGACAGGTCACTCAACAATCGGCCGCTCTCACGCATCAAATCGAAATTTGCCCGAGTGTATTGGGCGCGAGCCTGATACCAATCGACTTCCGCCTGACTCAGGCGTCGCTGCGAATCCAGTAAGTCGACAATCGTCGCCAAATCTTCTTCATAGGCAGCGGTACGCGTTTCCACGGTTCGTTTAGATGCGGAATATCTCTCGGTCGCAAATTGCAGGTCCATGAATGATCGATCCAGTTCCCGAAAGGCAGAACCTAAATCGTGGACGATCTGCTTTCCTTGTTCCTCCAGCACCGCGTTCTCTCTCTGCAGATTCAGTTCTGCGTGACGCACACCGGAATGGGCTCTGCGAAAACCGAGCGCCATATTGTATTGCAGTCCGAATTCCCATTCGTCGTGATCGAAATCGGTTGCATTGCCCAAGGCGCTGCCAAATCGTCCTGAATCACCGCCGCTCAAGTCATCACCAAAGCCGTTGTTGCGGTAGGTACCAACGGCATCCAGTCTTGGCTTGGTGAAGTTTCTCGCTGCGACGAGCTCCAATTCACGTCGCCGAATTTGACGAATTTGTTGGCGTATTTCGACTCGTCGAGCCATCGCTTCATGGACCAGTTCCTCCCATTGCCAGGCAACACGCGCTTGCAAAGGCTCGTCGGACGGCCTCAGGAATTCGTATTCGGTCTGCGGCAGTCCAACCAGTCGACGCAAATTTGCCTCTGCCTGTAACACTCCTATCACACCGGTCCGCGAACCGCTCAAAGCATCGTTGACTCGTTGCTGAAATTCGTAGTACTGTTCACGGGCTTGCGCTTCCGCGTCCGCTTCGCCACCCTCCAGATCGCTTTCGAAACGCGACTTGACCAACATCCATGTTTCGTAGCCATTGTCTCGGGCCGCAGTCGCCGATGAAAAATTGCGATAAGCGAAATACAAGTCCCAATAGGAAGCGACGACTTCATTCACGTAGTCGCGGACACCTTGTTCGAACTCAGCGGACGAAATTTCATTGGCTATCTGGCTGACCAGAATCCCTGATGAAAAGCGAAAGCCGGGTTGTCCGGCGGGGCCTGCAATTCGGTTGAACTGCAATCCGGCACCTTGCAACAAGGGCTTGCGAACGGTCGCTTCGACCAACGTCCGCCAACTATGTGGAAACACACTGGAGGGGTTGTCGTTGTTGTCATGCTGTAACTGACTTGTCAATGAATAGCTGGTTCCGTAGGCATTGGTTTTAGAAAGGTTCCAATTCCACCGAGTCAAATCCTGCTGGACCTCCGTCGTACCGCCCCCCAAAAACGCGTTGTTGAAAACGTCATCGTTACGAGCGTATGAGAGGTCCGATTGGAAATTTGCATCGAATTCCGCCAGTGCAGCAGCCGATCCAAATGTCGGGTTCGAATCACCGATCGCTGTCTCAAACCCCGTTCCGACCGCGGCTGGATTGACCAACACTTGTGCGTTCAAACTACGCAAGACTCGCGTATCCTGCAGGCCCATCGCAATGATATTGTCGAGTGAAATATCGACAAAAGACTCAGGCAATCCGTTGCTGGAAGTCCGCGGCGCGGCCAGATGTTCCTGCCCCAATGAGAAATGTGTATTGGGCCCGCTAACATCAATTGGCGACCCACCATTGTCATGCGAACCGTTGCCGATACGCCCAGCGGATTCGTTGTGACTCAGTTGAACCGGTCGCGTAGGCGGAGCAAACTTGGGCGACTTCACCTTCGTGGAAATATGACAACCACTCACCAGAACGCTTGAAACGGCCATCACAAACACAATCGTAAATTTGGCGAATGGGTGGTGGAACACGCGATCACTCTTTGGATGAATGGGCACAAAGACAACTCAGTGGCAACTCAGTGGCAAATGGATTCGGCCGGGCAGTCAAAATTAGTCGCGTCCGGAACGACCCTTAATTGCCTATCGACCCTGCTATATCGGGAAATCAATCGTTTCAAAATGACCGTGTACGCTTCCATTACCGGGTCAACTGTTTGAAGCGTCAACGACTTGTTGATCGTCACAGGTTAAGCCCGACAACTTTACACAGACGTCAATCTCTCACATCGTCGCCAGCATCTTCCCAACATCGACTCCATCTATTCGCAGGCGATCGCCATGTGGTCGATAAAACTGAAGTCACTTCGATGCATGCAAACAGGAAATTAGCGTGGCCAGACAATTGATTCGAAACTTGAAAAGCACGTCCATCGCAACTCTGGCGATCCTGATGATTTTGGTTGCCAACCAACGCCTCCATGCTCAGGAGCAAAGCGATCCAACGACGATCGACGACCTTTCCTTGGAGAGCGCACCGGCGTCCCCCACGGAAACCAGTTCGCCAGCGGACGAAGCAGCCGACGAACCTGCAGACGGAGCCGCAGCCGATCCTGCGGACGATTCGGACGATTCACAAGATTCGAGTCAGCCCCTGCAGTCGCTTTCCGAGATTTCCTTTGCCGATCCGTTTGGCCCCAGAATCTCTGACGATTCACCGGCGGCATGGCCTGAGTTAGCAGGCAATCCGTACGCCGGAATGATGGGCCTGAAATTCGTTTCTGAAAGACCTACTGGTTTGTATCACGATTGCCTGTTCTTCGAGGAACCATTGCTGGAGCGTCACGGATACGGGCCGCGGCCACTGGTCGGCGACTTCCGATCTGCCAAGCGGTTTCTGTCGACGGCCATCGTTTTGCCGTTTACCCGGTCGGGACGTCGAGCATTGCGTGGCCAGCATTTTGGCCAATAGAACGGTGATGCAGCAGGCAATGAACTGAATTCGCGGCGCAAGCCAGAAGCTCGTGTTATCATAGAATCAACGGCGTTGTCCCCGGATATTGGACCGTCCGTTCTAATGCTTCCGACTTTATGCTTCTGATTTTCGTCTCGCGAGAAATTCCCGGTGACTCACTCATCTGAAAACACTTTTGGCTTCCCTCGTTCCGGTTTGTTGGCAGCGGCCATCGTCATGTCGTTTTTCGCCAATACCGCTTTCGCTCAACAAGTCCTCGTGACTGAAAAAGCGGTGGTCGCGTTGATCGACAATGTGCAAGTCCCTGCCGAAGAAGCCGGTGTGATTCAGGACGTGCTGGTTAAGGAAGGAGACACGGTCACCGAGGGCGACGTGATCGTGGAACTGGACAATCAAGTTCAGCACTTGCAGGTCGCAATCGCAGCCGCTGAATCAGCCGCCGCTCAATTAGCCGCCACGAATCAGGCCGATATTGAATACGCGGAAAAGTCCAGCGAGATGGCTCGCAAGACTCTGGAGCGATCGACTCGTGCCAATCAAAGATCCGCGAAAGCAGTTTCCACAACTGAAATCGAACGCCTGCAACTGGAATTGGAACGCGGCCAGCTGGCAACGAAACAGGCGCGAATGCAACTGTCGATTGCCCAGGCTGAATTGAACGTCAACAACTCGCAACTTGCGGCGGCCAAACTGAAACTCGACCGCCGCTCGATCAAGGCACCGATCTCCGGCAAAGTCGTCGAGCGTTTGGCTCAGAAAGGTGAATGGGTAAATTCCGGGCAACCGTTACTAAGAATCGTGCGGCTGGATCGTCTACGCGTTCAGTGCATTTTGCCCGCCAGCAAATTCGATGAGTCGTTGGTTGACAACGAGGTCGAATTCATCGCCAACGTGGCACCGAATGGTGATGAAATGACGTTTACCGGAAAGGTGACCTTTGTCAGCCCGGAAATCATTTTGCAACGAGATCAAATTACCGTGTGGGCCGAAATCGAAAACACCGATATGAAGCTTCGCCCGAACAACACCGGTACCTTGCGGATCTTTGACAAGAATTAACCGCGCGAAACTTCCGCGCGACCTACCTGGAACTGGTTGTTGCGTACAAGAAGGGATCCAGTCCCAGTTCGAAGTACTGTTGATGTCGATCCTTGTCCATTCGAAGCACGACCATTCGGTCGACCAGGTGTTTTCTCTCCAGGCGACGCTGGGCCGTACGAAAAACGGCAAACAGACTGCGGGGCAGGGCACGACGCAAACCGTATTTCGCCAGGAACCGTTGGTGGCGTTGCGGTTCCATGCCACCGCGTAGAATTTCGTCATCCAGACAGACGAAAATCCGGTAGCTTCCGGGGTCACCTTGCCGGCAACCTCGCCCGATCAATTGCCAATCAATCCTTTCGGACTCAGAAATCTCAGTCAAAATCACGTGCAAACCGCCAGCCTTACGGACCTCCGGGTGCAGTTTAATATCCGTTCCTCGTCCGGCCATGTTGGTCGAGACCGTCACGCGACCGGGCTGTCCGGCATCGGCCACAATCTCGGCCTCGCGATCGTCGTTCCTGGCATTCAAGACCTGGTGAGGCATTTCCGCCTGCGTCAAAAACCTGGACAACTCTTCCGATCTCTCCACCGTTCGCGTTCCAATTAGAACGGCTCGACCTTGATCAACCATCTCCCTGGTTTCAGTGACGATCGCTTGCCATTTGGCATCAAAGTCCGGAACGACTCGCACCGGCAGCATCTTGCGTTTAATAGGACGGTGCGTCGGAATTCGGCTGACGGATTTGCGATAGACCTTGTTGAACTCTCTCCGCGAAGTCCAAGCGGTACCTGTCATCCCAGCGAACTGAGGATACAAACGAAACAAGGACTGCACAGTGATCGATGCGGTCTGTTTGTTTTCGGCGGTGATCTCGATTCCCTCTTTGGCCTGCACGGCTTGTTGAATCCCGTCTTGCCATTGTCTGCCATCGGCAATCCGTCCTGTCAGTTCATCGATGATCAGTATCTCCTGATCCTTGACAGCGTACGTTTGATCTCGATGAAAATCCCGATTCACCTTGATTGCATTTTCGATGTAACGATAAAGCTCGTGCACGCTGACCAATCGAGTGCCACGGTTTTGCGGCAAGCTTCTCAATCGAGTGAGTCCGGCCGCCACCAGTTTCACGCGATTCTTGTCATGTTCGTAGCGAAAGTCACGGCCTTCGATAAACGATTTCGCGTGCTCGGCCGCCCATCGGAAACAATCGTTCTCGATCGCCTTTTCCGCATCGTCCTTCATCGCAATCACCAGTGGCGTTCGCGCTTCATCGATCAGGATACTGTCCGCTTCATCGACCAGAGCAAAGTAAAAAGGGCGGTGCAGCAAATCCGCATGGTCCGTGACGGTTTTTCTGGCCGCGCCGGCAACACCTTTGGCTCGCAGTTCAATTCGGTCGCGCAGGAAATCGAAACCAAGTTCCTTGCTGGTGCCATAGGTAATATCGCGGCGATAGGCATTCCGGCGATGCTCGGGCGTGTCGCTGCTGCGGACAACTCCGACACTCAATCCCAACCGTTCATAAACCGGACCCATTTCTTCCGCATCGCGGTCCGCCAGATAATCATTTACCGTGGCAACATGAGCCCCCTTTCCAGCCAATGCATACAGGTAAGTCGGTAGGGTGGCGGTCAGCGTTTTACCTTCACCCGTCTTCATTTCAGCAATCTTTTGCCGAGCAAGTTCCAGGCCACACATGATCTGCACATCGTAATGAATCTTGCCGAGCACCCGGCGACTCGATTCACAAACCAGCCCAAAAGCAGGGCCGATGATCCGCGACAATGGCACACCACTCAGCACGTCGTACCGCAAACGCAGACTCTGTTCGCGCAGCCCCGCATCGTCCAGCTTCTCAAATCGCTTTTGAAAGTGTCGCACCTTGCTGATGTACACTTGTTCTGATTTTGCTGATTTTAACGACACAGAACCCAGGTGTTCCTTTTGAAACCAATTTTCACTTCCGACAACCTCACCATTTTCGGTACCAATTGAGTTCTAAGTTGAATTCACGGCCCGGCAATCGTTGCCTCTGTTTGTATAATAATCGAATGACATCGATTGTTGACGAATTTAGACGATTAGCCCAGGACCAGCCCGATATCGCTGGCTTCTATCGTCAATCAATTGAGTATATCGCCGATCGCCTGGACGCTCAGGCCGTCATGGTTTGGAATTGCACCGAATTGCCATATCACCCAATCCAGCAACTCAGTCGCGATTCGGACTCGCCGATCAAGGTAGGGATCTCGCAACAGCAACACATCGCCTTGTTGGAACGAGCCGTCAACAACGAACAACCGACTCTGTCGTCCGCCACCAATTCGCCAGATGATGGCTCGTCCCATCTGCTGCTGTGTCCTGTGCAAAGAGGCAACCACCGGGACCTGGTGGAAGTATTTGTTCGAGCCGACCAATCCGGATCGACCTACGTTCATAACAAGGCCGAGTTACAAGCATGCTGCCAGGCGATAAGCCAATCGATCAGTGAAAAAACAGGCGCGAAGACTTTCAAAAATGTTTCCGTCGACCCATCGCCAACCGATCAGGGGTCCGTGCAGTTCTCACTGGAACGATTCGATCAATTCATCGACAACGTGCATCAATCGATCGACCACAAAGCAACTTGCTACAACATTGCCAACGAAGCACAGAGTCTGCTGGGGTGTGATCGAGTGGTCGTCGTTAAATTTGATCACAAAGCCAAAGCGGTGGCCATCAGCGGGCTGCCAAAATTCAATCGCCGATCCAACGCCATCAATTCACTTGAAAAACTGGCGACCACGGTCCTCAAAACGAAACAACCCTTTTGGTACCCGGACCCCGATTCCGAACCGCTGCCACAGATCGCCGAGAAACTGGATCGATACCTGGCCGATGGTGTATCGCGAAGTCTGGTGATCGTTCCAATTATGGAGGGGCGAGGCGACACGCGGTTGGCTCCCGAAGAAATCCACTTCGAAAAAAAGAGTGCCGTGATTGGTGCTGTGATCTTTGAGAATTTTTCTGGCGAGTGGCAGAAACAGCAAATGATCGAGCCGATTTCAATCGTGGGACGTCACGCCGGATCAGCCTACCGAAACGCCTACGAACACAAAGATCTGTTTCTGTACCCGGTCTGGCGATCACTTGGCAAATTGAAAGGCCTGACTTCGCCTCGTCACTTATCCAAAACCCTGCTGGCCTCGGGATTGGCCGTATTGTTGTTGGCATCTCTGTTCTTCGTGCCAGCCCGCATGACGGTTTCCGGGGATGGCAAATTGGTCCCTGTCGTACGACGGACCGTTTTCGCGCAAGTCGGTGGACAGATCGCGAACATCGCTGTGCAACACGGTTCGGAAGTGGAAGCCGGGGAAGTGTTGTTGCAGATGGTTGATAGCGATTTAAAGATGGGCCTGGGCGAAATTGAGAACAAGATTGAGTTAACCAAAAAGCAGATCGAGGCACTCGACAGCCAACGAATGTCGGCAATGACCGGCGAGAAGACTCCCGAGCAAATGGCCAGAGACGACCTGGAACACTCATCGCTGACCAACCAGCTGGAAAATTACAAAAACGAACGCGATCTGTTTCAACAGGAAGTCGATCGCATGTCGGTCGAGAGTCCGATCACCGGGCAAGTCATCTCCACCGACCTGCGGAAACAGCTGATGGATCGTCCCGTCCGCTCCGGCCAGATCCTGATGGAAGTCGCCGATACTGACGGACCCTGGATTATCGAAATGGATCTGCCAGACCGACGAATCGGACACTTGTATCGAGCCCAGAAAGAACTGGGTAAAGAATTGAAGGCGACGTTTATTTTGGCAGCTGACCCAGGCAAGAAATTGTCTGGTACCGTTTTCGACGTCGCTTTGGCGACACAAGTCATGCAAGATTCCGGTCAGTCGATCAAAATCAAAATTCGCATCGATAACCCGGAAGACCTGGACATCCGCCAGGTCGGGACCGACGCCACGGTAAAAATCGATTGTGGTGAATGCAGTCTTGGTTACTCCATGTTCCGTGACCTGGGTGAGTTCTTCCAATCCAAAGTCATGTTTTACTTCCAATAGGTTCAGCTGGAGAACGATCCGATGTCGATCGTCAATTCCGGCAACCTGTCGTCGGAAGAACGTCCAATCGAGTTACGCATTCGACAAGACCTGGAACTGACCGAGGCCTGGTATCAATCCGAACGGTCGTGGGTGGTTAAGGATCCGTTGGCGCTGAAATATTACCGCCTGCGAGAACCGGAGCACGTCGTCTTTCAAATGCTGGACGGTCGTTCCAGCCTGCGCGACATTCAGAGCGAACTGGTGAAACGGTTCCCCGACCGGATCACTCGCTTGGCCGATGTGCAACAGTTGATCGGATCACTGAATAAACAGGGCATGCTGGTTTCGCCTTCGCCTGGCAAAGCTGGCCCTCTGTTGGAACAAGCCGAGAAGCTTCAACGACAAAAAGCGATTCAGTTATTGTCCAGCGCACTGTCGCTGCGCTTGCCCGGCATTGATCCGACTCGCATGCTGAATTTCGTCTACCCGATGACTCGCTGGTTTTTCAGCCGCTGGTTCATGGTTTTCGTTTGCCTGATCTCGATCGGTGCTCTGGCGTTGATCCTTGGCAATCTCGACGAGTTCGCACAGCGTCTGCCTGATTTTCAAAAGTTCTTTGCGTTCCAGAACATCATTGCCATGGGCGCGTTGCTGATCATCACCAAGACACTGCACGAATTCGGACACGCTCTGTTTTGTAAACATTTTGGCGGCGAATGCCACGAAATCGGCTTTATGTTTCTGGTCCTGATGCCATGCATGTACTGCGACACCAGCGACTCGTGGCGGTTGCCGAACAAATGGCATCGCATGGCGATCGGAGCGGCCGGCATGTATGTCGAAATTGTCTTGTCGGCCGTTTGCACGTTCATTTGGTGGTACACGAATCCGGGCTGGCTGCATTACACATGCCTGAACATCATGTTTTTGTGCTCGGTGACCACGGTTATGTTTAACGGCAACCCGCTGCTGCGATACGACGGATACTACATCCTTTCTGACTGGCTGGAAGTTCCGAACATGTCGGAAAAGTCCAAGTCGGCAATGCTCAGCAAGTTGCGTGTCTCGTTGCTAGGCATGGAGCCAATCCCTGACCGCCAACTTCCTCAGCAAAACCGTATTCTGTTTGCGGCTTACAGTATCCTTAGCGTGATCTATCGTTGGTTCGTGCTGATTATGATCCTGTGGTTTTTGTCTGAAATGTTCAAACCGTACGGCCTGGAAGCGATCGGGCATTTCCTGATCGGGCTGTCGCTGGTTGGCATGGTCGGCATGCCATCGTTCAAACTAATCAAGTTTTTCTCGTACCCTGGAAGAGTTCGTCAAGTGAAGAGACCTCGATTGATTGCGACCCTGGCTCTGTTAGGTGGAATCGTTGCTGTCGTTTTCCTGGTTCCGTTCAACTACAGCGTCACCGCTCATTTAGTCGTACAGCCTTCAATGGCTCAACGAGTCTACGTGCCGTTGGCTGGCATGCTGGATATACCGGCCGTAAAACCAGGCGAGATCGTCAAGCCGAACCAGTTGCTGGCGCGGTTGCGAAACTCTGACGAGCAAATACGTTTGCACCGTATGTCCTCCAGAGTCGCATTGCTTGAACAAGAAATCGCTCGCCTGAATCAAATGACACGCGTCTCACCACTGGCCTCGACAGTGATCGTTTCCAAGAAAGCGGAATTGATGGGCGCCAAACGCCAGTTGGACCTGCAGAAAGAGCGACTGCAGATGTTAGAACTGCGTTCGAACCGATCCGGCATCGTGATCCCGCCGCCCAACATGGATTCGCCACCAAACAATTTCCAGGGAGAATTACCAACCTGGAAAGGAACTCCGTTTGACCAAGGCAGCTTTGGTGCCAGATTGGAACGCGACACATGGTTCTGCAGCGTCGCCGAACCGGGCCAGTGGGATGCGGTCTTGATGGTGCCACAGAGCGACATCAACCTGGTGAAGAATGGCGACCGCACCCGCGCCATGCTGGATGAGTATCCTGGTCACTGGATCACCGGGATCGTTCGTGAAACTTCGAATGACAAAGTCACTCAACTGCCCCGCGAACTCTCCAAGTCCGCCGGCGGTGGACTTGCCGCTGCAGAACAATCCTTCGAAGGCGAAACGCCACTATTCGATTACTACCAGGTTACGGTTCAATTGGACTCACAATCAGACACCAACAACGTTTCCGGCGATGCAAGTTCGGATGAAATCGTTTTGGCTCAAGGGTTCCGTGGTCGAGCCAGGATTCATGTCGGTAAATTCACATTGGCGTGGCGGATTGGGCGCTTTTTCAAGACAGTATTCAATTTTTCCTGAGCTCCTCACGTGTTGCAGAAAGCTTGATAGTGTAAATTATTGAACGAAGCAAACATTCGGCGATTCACCTTATATATTGATACAGCCTGCCAAGTCTTGCAGCTTGTCTCAAGAACGCTTTCCTGCAGCTGTCTGTTCATGAAAAATCCGAAACACAAACCGACCTTACGTTTGCGACGCCGCGTCGTAGTGATCGGCTTGGTTGCTGCCATGATTGCGGGCTTTTTTCTGATCCGACAATCCAGCAATACAATCGTTCTTGGTTCGTCATGGAGCGGTAACAGCCTGTACCCAATCGAACAATTCGATCACTCGAAATTCGACCAGCTGTTACAAAAGTACGTCAACCAGGAAGGGCAGGTTGACTACGCCAGCTGGCAACAAAACGAAGAGGACAAGATTGAGTTACTCGATTACTTGCTTTCGACTTCGCGCATCCACTGGAATCGAGACCGCACGCCTCATACTGAGGCAAAGAATCGGGATGCGATCGAAAAAGCGTTCTGGATCAACGCCTACAACGCGATGACGATTCACGCCGTCTTGAGCGTTTATCCAACAGAGAGCATTCGACGACACACCAACCCGATCGGTTTTAATCTTTGGCGACATTACAAGTTGAACCTGGGAACACGGGTTTATTCATTGCGTGATATCGAAAATGGTCCGCTCAAGAATCTGGGAGACGGTCGAGTCCATTTTGCGATCGTCAAAGCATCGGTAGGCAGTCCCAATCTTCGTTCGACCGCATACCAACCAGAACAGCTGGACCAGCAACTGGACCAGCAAGCCGCCGCGTTCCTGGCCAATCCATCCCACCTGGAAATCGAAGGGACCAGCCGAGTCCATCTCAGCCCCGTCCTGAAATCCGTATTGGCTGAATTCGAAGGCGACCAGCATCAACAACTGGTGCATTTGGCCAAAATGGTGCCGGATCCCGAAATCCGGCAATCTCTGACCGAGCAACCACTGAAAATCACGTGGCTGAAACACGACTGGAGTCTGAATCAGCAGCGTTGACAGCCCCGATTCCATACGCCTGACGAGGTGGGATCGGAAAACTACCTTGGCAGTGTAAGGAATCTTTGGCAAACTCGTCTAATCAACACACCGACACCTGACCCCTTTGGAGTTTCTGAATGGCGACCGCCGATTCTACCGATCAACAAACCAGCGATGAAGCAGTCAAAGAACGTTACTCCGCAGCCGCCGAGGCCCAGGAAGAAGCTCTGTGCTGTCCGGTTTCCTACAACCCAAAATTCCTGAAAGCGATCCCGGACGAGATCATCGAAAAGGATTACGGCTGCGGCGACCCATCCCCGTTCGTCAATCCTGGTGAAACCGTCGTCGACCTGGGAAGCGGTGGCGGAAAACTCTGCTACATCGCGGCACAGATCGTCGGCAAGGCCGGCAAGGTGATCGGCGTCGATTGTAACGACGACATGCTGGCTCTCGCCAGAAAGTACCAGGCCGAAATGGCGACCAAATTCGGATTCGAAAATACAGACTTTCGATGCGGCCGAATCCAGGACCTGAAACTGAACCTGGAAATGCTGACTGAAAAGTGGGGTAACCGCCCATTGAACAATGCCACCGATTGGCTCGAACTTCGCAACCTGGAACAGACTCTGCGAAACGAACACCCGTTGGTCGAGGACGACTCGGTCGACTGCGTGGTTTCCAACTGCGTTTTGAATCTCGTTAACCCGGCTGATCGAATCCAGTTGTTCCAGGAGATTTATCGAGTCCTGAAAGTTGGCGGTCGTGCAGCAATTTCAGATATCGTTTCTGACGAAGATGTGCCTGAGTCAATGCAGCGTGATGGACACTTGTGGTCTGGTTGCATCTCGGGCGCGTGGCGAGAAGATCGTTTTGTCGAGGAGTTCCGAAACGCGGGGTTCCAGGGCATTCAGATCGCCAAACTCGAATCCGATCCGTGGCAAACGGTCGAAGGACTCGAATTCCGATCGATGACGATCATCGCAACTAAAACCGATACCGGTGTCTGCCTTGAACGCAACCAGGCCGTGATCTATCGCGGACCGTTCAATTCGATCTCCGATGACGATGGCCACACGTACGTTCGCGGACAACGCACGGCCGTTTGTCACCGCACATTCGAAACCTTGATGGCTGAGCCTTACGCTGGTCAATTCATCGCAGTGCAACCGCAACAAGAAATCCCGATCGAAAAGGCGAAGGTGTTTGATTGCTCAACCGATCACCTGCGGGATCCGAAAGTCACCAAGGGCGGCAAAATGAACTTACCGATTTCCGACGGTGGTGATTGCTGTGGTGATGATTCAAGCGGCTGTTGTTGATTCGCCTCCACCGGTGTAATCCGGGGAAACAAGCATGCCCTTATTTTTGCTAAACCAACCGAGGTGTGTGTTTGCGCACATCCCGAAAACGGGCGGCAACTCGATCCGAAATGTCGTTTTCAAGCGAGATTACGAGGGGCCGTGGTTTGGCGACCAGCTTCCCGATGACTGGCATGCGTTGTTCAAGTTCGCTTTCGTGCGCAATCCATTCGACCGCGTCGTATCCGCCTGGAAGATGTTTTGTGAGGGCACGGAGGACGACGCGTGGCACTTGCCCGAAGGCGGACCGTTGCAGCTTTCATTGACCGAGGTGCTGCAGTTGGGCCTGAATGATCAAGCCGCCTTCGGCCATCCTCGATATAACCAAACGAAGCCGGATGCCTTGATTCGATTGAAGAATCACATCATTCCACAGACGCACGCCTACCACGGCCTGCAGCATATCGACTTCATCGGACGCTTCGAGAACCTGCAAGCCGATTTCGCCAAAGTCGCCAAGGAAGTCGGAATCAACGATCCGGAACTCCCTCGAACCAACTGGACAAGTCACTCGCATTACCGCGATTACTTCGACGACCAATCCAGAACACTCGCCGAGGAACTATATCACGAAGACCTGGATCGCTTCGATTACAAGTTTAAATAGTTGAACAGCCGTCCCAGCCGTTTCGCATCCGGTACTCCCGCATCCGTTCCACAAAAAACCGCACACCATTCAAATGGTGTGCGGTTCCAGTCTTTCGACTCTGTACCAAATTCTGGCTTAGTCGTGCTTAGCCGTGTGGATCCTTGGGGATGTCGACCATGTGCTTCTTGCCATCCACTTCAAATTCCAGCTTGAACCCGGTCGTCTTCCGAGCGATCGCAAAGTCCTGATCTTCGATTTCAAACTTGCTGGCCATACCATCTTCAGTATTCACGCCTGCCAACATAAACTCCTTGTCCTTCATGGCGGGAATCCGGGCAGTCAATTTTTCACAAGCAATTTTGTGAGGCGTCTTCAAGTCATCCTTGTAAAAGGCGATCGCCACCAGGTCCTGACCGTATTTGGCAACGACTTCCAGCTTGAAATCGACTCCATCGATCTCAATCACCTCGCCGCCCATTGGGCCGTGAATGTGCGTATGGTGCTCGTCATGCGAAGCACCCTTTTTGCCTACGTCCTTCTTTTCAGTATTACCATCGTCACAGCCAACCGAAGTTAAACCGATCATGCAAACGACACTGGCCAGGGCTAAAAAATATTTCACACTTCGCATCGGAAGTCTCCTTCTGTCTATGGGTATGGGCTTTGATTTCAGGTTCGAATTTACGCGAATTGTCCACTTCAAAATGTGGATTATCAAGAGCAAAACCGATGATCGGACTCTACAAATTCCAGGCGGTCAGTTCCCCTTTAATTAAGATACGGTATCCTATGCGCTTCAGTTCACAGTTTCCTCCCGAGAATCAATTCCCGTGGCAAATTACGGTTTTATAATCGACAACCGTCGCTGTATCGGTTGTCACGCTTGCACGGTCGCTTGTAAGAGCGAACATGAAGTCGCAGTCGGAGTCAATCGAACGTGGGTCAAGTACATTGAGAAGGGAGAATTCCCACAATCTCGACGGCTTTTTTCGGTCATGCGCTGCAACCATTGCGATGACGCCCCGTGTGTCGAAATCTGCCCAGTTACGGCACTGTTCCGAAGAGAGGACGGCATTGTCGATTTTGACAATCGACGCTGCATTGGCTGTAAGGCTTGTATGCAGGCCTGCCCCTACGATGCTCTGTACATCGACCCCAACACTCACACGGCGGCCAAGTGCAATTATTGCGCACATCGGATTGACGTCGGACTGGAACCCGCCTGCGTCAACGTCTGCCCGACTCAAGCAATTATCTCTGGCGACCTGGACGACCCCGAATCGCGAATCTCCCAACACAAATCACGCGAAGTCGTCTCGGTGCGGAAACCGGAAAAGGGCACCAAACCGGCACTCTTCTACATCGACGGCGACCGCGCTTCTCTGGAACCAACGGCGGCCGACCCGATCGGACAGTCGATGTGGAGCCAACAAAATACAGGCGTCGGCCATTACGCAAAATACGTCGAAAAACGAATCGAACAACAACACCAAAAAGCCCAACCCGACAGCCATCCACTGGACCAATTGCACAGCATGCTGGATCTAGGCGACCGCAGTGACGGGGTGATCAATCCCGATCCTTCCGATACGAAACATATCGCAGCGACCTCGGCGGTTAAGAAAGAACAGGCTCGTCGTGCTTACGATGCACCGGGCAAAGGAGTGCTGTGGGGTTGGCAAGTTTCCGCTTACGTGTGGACGAAATCGATTGCGGCTGGCGTCGGCCTGGTCGCTTCCGTCGCTGCTCTTGGCGACATGGCGATTGTTTCACCCGCCATTCAATGGATTACGATCATCGTCGCACTGCTGTTTATGGGTTTGACCGGCTACCTGTTGGTTATCGACCTGGACCAGCCGAAAAGATTTCTTTACGTGCTGTTGCGCCCGCAGTGGAAATCCTGGTTGGTCCGCGGCGCCTACATCATCACGGCCTATGCGATCTGTTTGATGCTCTGGCCGCTGGTGGGGATATTCAAATCCGGGCAACCTCCCACGTGGTTGATGTGGCTGGTCGCACCTTTCAGTGCGTTGACCGCCGTCTACACGGCGTTCCTGTTCGCTCAAGCCAAGGGACGTGATTTTTGGCAGAGTCCGCTGTTGTCGGTGCATATGTTGGTTCATTCGGCGATCGCTGGTGCCGCGATGTTTGCCATTCTGTTGCCGATGTCGGATGTCGAGTCCTGGAAGACGTTTGTGCCGCGTGCCTTGATGGTGCTGTTGGCCGCCAAGCTGCTGATCGATTGGTTCGAGCTCTCCACGACCCACGCAACCGCGGACAGCAAAGCAGCCGCTCGCATGATCACCAAAGGACAATACGCCAATTTATATTGGTTTGGCGTCGTGCTGATCGGGTGTGCCGTCCCAATCGCCTTGCTGTTGATACCGTCGCCCTGGGTGGCCGCCTTAGCGGGAATCATCGCACTGGCTGGGCTGTACGTGGCCGAACACATCTGGGTACGAGCTCCCCAGCAAATCCCACTCAGCTGATAGAGCAGCTGTTGCTCGACCGCAAATTCAAAACTCAAACATCTACTGAACGATAAAAAAATGGCCTCACCGAAACGCTCACTGATCGAACGCATCGCTTCCAGCCTGAAGATCATCCCGGAACTGGACAACGTCGATTTAGCAACAGGCGATCAATCTGGCATGCAGACGGTCGACCTGCAACGGTTCCCTCCAATGGAACAATGGGACGACTGGTCCGAGTACGATCCACATGCCTGGCCCGTCAAGCAGAAGAAAAACTACACGATCGTTCCAACCACATGTTTCAATTGCGAATCCGCTTGCGGTTTGGTTGGTTACGTTGACAAAGAGTCGATGGAGGTTCGCAAGTTCGAAGGCAATCCGTATCACCCGGGCAGCCGCGGGCGAAACTGTGCCAAGGGTCCGGCGACCATCAATCAAATCAAGGACACCGATCGCATCCTGTACCCACTGAAACGTGATGGTGAACGAGGCAGCGGAAAATGGAAACGAGTATCGTGGGATGAAGTCCTGACCGATCTCGGCGATCGCATCGGCAAGGCGATTCGCGAAGAACGCAACAACGAAGTCGTCTATCACGTGGGCCGACCTGGCCACGAAGGCTATACCAATCGCGTCTTGAAAGCGTGGGGCGTTGACGGTCACAACAGCCATACAAACATCTGCTCCGCCGGCGCCCGATTCGGTTATGCCATCTGGCACGGCTACGACCGACCTTCGCCGGACCACGCCAATTCGCGTTTCATCCTGCTGGTCAGTGCTCACCTGGAATCCGGTCACTATTTCAACCCTCATGCTCAACGGATCATCGAAGGCATGATGGAGGGTTCGGAACTTGCCGTGCTCGATCCCAGACTTTCCAACACTGCCAGCGTCGCCGATTACTGGCTGCCGACTCAACCAGGCAGTGAAGCAGCCGTCTTGTTGGCAATCGTCTCTGAAATCCTCAAGAACGGCGATTACAACGGACCGTGGATGAAGCAATGGGTCAACTGGCAGGAATACCTGGCCGCCAAACGACCCGATGGACCACAGACTTTTGAGGCCTTCATCGAAGCGTTGAAAGAAGAGTACGCCGAGTACACACCCGAGTTCGCCGAACAGGAATCGGGCGCAACGGCTGATATGATTCGACAAGTCGCCAAACGGATCGGCGCGGCTGGAACTCGCCTGGCAACACACAACTGGCGCAGCGCCAGCAGTGGCAACCTGGGCGGTTGGGCAGTTTCCCGAACATTGCATTTCCTGAATGTCATCACCGGCAGCGTCGGAACAGTCGGCGGCACGTCCCCCAGCGGCTGGAACAAATTCAAACCGAAATTCTTCGACGATCCACCTGCGGCCAAGTTCTGGAACAACCTGCACTTTCCCAACGAGTACCCGCTGGCTCACTATGAAATGAGCTTTCTGTTGCCACACTTTTTGAAAGAGGGTCGTGGCAAGATCGACACCTATTTCACGCGAGTCTTCAATCCCGTCTGGAGCTATCCCGATGGGTTCTCATGGATCGACGTGCTGTGCGACGAAGAGAAGATCGGTTGCCACATCGCCATGACTCCGACCTGGAACGAGACCGCCTACTACGCCGATTACGTATTGCCGATGGGTCACGCCAGTGAGCGGCATGATTTGAACAGCTACGAAACCCACAGCGGATTGTGGATCGCTTTCCGTCAACCAATCCTCCGCGAGGCAGCCCGCCGCGCAGGCAAGGAAGTCGAATTCACTTACGAGACGAATCCTGGCGAGGTTTGGGAAGAGGATGAATTTTGGCTGGAACTGTCATGGGCTATCGACAAGGAAAATGACCTGGGCATCCGTCAACACTTCATGTCGCCCTATCGCGATGGCGAGAAGATCAACATCGACGAGTACTACCAGTACATTTTCGAAAAGACTCCCGGCCTGAAAGCTCGCGCCGCCGAAGAAGGACTGGAACCGCTGGAATACATGCGACAGTACGGTGCCTTCGAAGTCGAACGGAAATCGTACGAGAAGCACATGCATGTGATTCCAGAAGACGAAATGGCCGGCGCCGACATCGACGAAGCGACGGGCAGCATCTCCAAAGACGGAGAAGTGGTCGGGGTCATGATCGACGGCCAACCACGACGAGGCTTTCCAACGCCCAGCAAGAAACAGGAATTCTACTCGCAGACAATTTCAGACTGGGGCTGGCCCGAGTACGAGATTCCGACGTACATCAAATCACACGTTCATCACGAGAACATCGATCCCGCCAAAAGCGAATTTGTTTTGCTGCCCACTTATCGCTTGCCAACGCTAATCCACTCGCGCAGTGGAAACGCCAAATGGCTGGCCGAGATTGCCAACCAAAACCCGGTCTGGATCCACACCAGCGACGGAGAAAAACTTGGCGTGAAAACGGGCGAGCTGGTTCGAGTCACCACGGATATCGGCTACTTCGTTGATCGAGTCTGGGTAACGGAATCGATCAAGCCGGGGATCGTCGCCTGCTCGCATCACCTGGGCCGTTGGCGTCGCGAACAGGATCCCAAAGCCAATCGCTGGGCCGCCAACACCGTCGAGATCACCAAGACCGACGACGGTATTTATACGATGCGTCGCAAAGGAAATATCGGCGGATACAAAAGCGACGATGCCGATTCGTCCCGCATCTTCTGGAAGGATGGCGGAGTTCACCAGAACCTGACCTTCCCGGTCCATCCTGACCCGATCAGTGGCATGCATTGTTGGCACCAAAAAGTAACCGTAACGGCCGCTGCCGCCGATGACCGCCACGGCGATGTGCAGGTTGACACCAACAAGTCGATGGAGGTCTATCGCGAATGGCTGGCTATGACTCGTCCCGCGCCGGGGCCAAATGGACTTCGTCGCCCACTCTGGATGAATCGCCCGCTACGTCCGGCCGAAGACCAGTTCTATTTGAACAAGGATTAAAATAAGGACCAAGCCAAAGATCACAATCGCAAACCAATTGAAATCTGCCTGATTCCTATCCCGTGATTACTGCGTAGCCAAGATAGACTGAGAACGCCAGGATCAAGATCGCCAACAGCCGCTTCAACCGCGTTGGCGACATGATGTTGCAGAACTTCGCCCCCAGGACCACTCCTGCCAGGCTGCCTAACAACATCGCCAGAACCACGAACACGTTGATGTCGCCTTGCCAGGCATACAACGCGGTTCCCACGATCGAACTCAACACCACCATGCACAACGCAACCGTGATGGCCCGTCGTGGAGTCAACCCGACAACCAAAATCAGTGTCGGTACAAGGATGATCCCGCCTCCGATACCCAGCATCCCTTTGCAGATTCCGATGGACAATCCGATCAGAGCCAGCAACGTAATGCTGACCGGCGGCAAGCCTTCCTGACGAAGCGACACCATCTTTGGCACTTTCCATTTCGACAACAACGGCCGCCCTTCGTCCTTGTCACTCTGCCACCAAACCAGCAGGCCGATTGGAATCAGGATGATGCAAAACATTGTGTTGACACCCGACTCAAAATTGTCGCCCAGCGCTTCCTTCAATTGGTTGTGAAACTGAAACCCGACAATCGTTCCCACGCATGCGGCACTGGCAATAGCCCACATCGCCGTCGGTTCAGAATTTCCGGCACCACTGTGTTTACGTAGTCCCAGAGCACCATTGACCAACGTGAACCCCATACTACAGCCAACCGCGACCGACGGTTCCAGCCCGAAGAAGGTAATCATCACAGGCGTGGTAATAAAAGCACCGCCGATTCCAAACAGACCGGTCAGAAACCCGACGCCCAAACCCATCAGGCCCAGCCATAACAACATCAACGGCTCGTTTTGCAGCAATTCCATGTTCGTGTTTTTTAGAGTGGTCTGTGGCAGCCGTTCGAATTTCCGATATCCCGACATCTAGATATCCCAACGGGACACCAACTGCCGAACGTGTTCTTGACTCAGGGGCAGGGGTCGCAAGTCATCATCCGGCCTGAAACATAGAGCAGGCGCGACGGATCGGAAAGAGCCAATAGAATCGTCGTTGAAGAAAGTTCCAGATTGGGTCTCGAACTACTATTTTTCCCAAGTCTGCATGGAACGCAGAGGCGGAGAATAGATGTGCAGCGTCACCAGATCGGAGCCGTCTGCCTGGTTGTTCGATACCTGATGAATGTCCGAATCCTGAGTACAACAGACTTCGCCTTCGCTCAGAACGCACTGCTCAGCAGGAACCACTTTGCCGCTCGCATTCAATTCGAAAGTCGTCTCGACACCACCACCTTTGATGACTCGCAAACCACAAGTCGAATGCGCGTGATCGTGAATCAGGCTCTCCTGTCCGTTCTTCCAACAGATGCACAGCAATTCGAACCAGGTGTTTTCGCAGATCAGGTTACGGCTGTATGTCGTTTCGCCGAAGTGCATAAAGGCCTTCAAGTCTTCCGCCGTGACCTTCAGTTCAACAAGGTGTTTTCGGAGCCCTTCGAGAGGAACCCGTTGGTCCAGATTGTTCAAGAAATTGACCAGCGGAAGCAGGCTTTCTGGAATAGCAACAGTACTCATTGATGAACTCTGATGGGTGCTGAATTGAGGGCGAATATCTATCCTTCAATTATGCCTCGATTTGGCAATTCTGGCAATAAACGAACTCGCACGAACGGTCAAAATGCGGGTACAAACGACGACTTCGCATCCGATTTTGCAGGTTCGACACGTGCACATGCCAATCAGCGTTCAAAACGGACCGGCTTCGAACCGAATCGCTACTGTTGGACACGAATCTGATTTTGGATTCGGTAGATCCCAGGCTCCAAACGGGCCATCCGCTCGACGCGTCTACGCTCAGCCGCACTATTGACGACTCCAGTCAGAAAAGCAGTTTTGTTTTCGACACGTACCTGCACATTGGAACTGGCTTGGGCCGTAACTGGAATTCGATTCAGACGCGACTGAAAACCGTTGGAAACTTGCTGGGCCGACCGTGGGCGAATCGCCAGGTTCGAGGCTGACAACCTGGTTCGCAATGACCTTCGCATAACCATGTTGTTGGTGCCAACTCCGCCAGCACGTTGTCCGCCGCGATTCACAACACCACCAATGCGACCACCACCGCCGCCGGTAATAATATTCGAACCACCGTCGAAGTTACTCCGCGGATGGGCACGGCCAGCCTGATCGGAGAACCGTTCTGTGGAGCGTCCAACGAATGGGCGATCCAATCGATTGTCCTCGATGTTAACCTCCTCGATTTGATTTTCGATGCCGCCCAGCAAGTCATTGATCGAGGTCGCTCCACCGCCATCAAGATTCTGGCCACCGAATGCACCGGTGCCTGTGTTGCCACCCAGGTCAGTGTTGTTGCCACCGTTATTTCCTGTATTGCCACCAATATTCCCACCAACGTCTGGAATCTGGTTGCCGCCACCTTGGGCCATGGCCACCGAACTGCCAACGGAAAAAGCGAACCCTGCCGTCACCAGGATAGCGACGGCTTTCAACATAATTGGAGTGGCGGATTTCATGATCTACTCTGCTTCAAAATTCTGGAACGTTACAAACCAGCTGCTGACATACTTCTGCGGGTTACCGTGATTCACCGGAAACACGACCGCCACTGTTAATATTCGACATACCCGTGAACTCTGTCAAATGAAACACCGCTGACCCGCTCAAGTGTCGCCGTTGTCTTTCCAGGAATCGCTGTCAAATACCCCACTTTTGCACCTGGAAAACACTCGCAAATTCGAACAAATGAAACGAGGGCAATCCAAACCTCCCTAAAAAGCCTTCAGACGTGCAAGCTGTGCGGACATTGCGGGATTTTCACCTGCCTATTTCACCTGCCTTTTACGACTATTCCTGGACGCCGACGTGTTTCAATCCACGGAATTACCGGCTCAAATTGCCATGGCAGAGCCAAATCCAGGTCAAAATTCCTGGGCATCCCCACCTGGCTCGACGGAAACTTGAGTCCGACCATACTGGGTAAACATCAAATGTTTGAGGAATCAGCTCGATTGCCTAGAATTTGAAACCTTATCGACCCAAGCCGGGTTTAGTCAAAGTGCCTTGGCTATTCCATAAAATGGAATTCAACAAGCCAACTTCCTAGCGATTAATCGCGTTACCTGATGATGCGGAAAAGACCATGAAAACGTTTCTGACTTGCAAATCCCTGCTTACCTTGATGGTTTTTTCATTGACCCTGTCGATGATGCTCACCCTCACTTCGACTGTCTCGGCCCAGAGCAAACGGCCCAACGCCGTTGACCTGCTGCCGGACCGAACTGCCGTCTACCTGCGTGTCGACAACGTTAAGGAACTAGTTGAGGACTTGAAAGAATCCAACTTTGGCAAGATGTTGCGTGACGAAAAGATCGCTCCGCTGGTCGAGGAACTCTATGGCGAAGCTAAAAAAGCATTCGACGAATTCGATGCCGAAGAAGGACTTGGCTTTTCGTTGTCCGAAATTGCATCGCTGCCCGCAGGAGAAGTCTGCTTTGCCGTAGTGACTCCTCGACGCTCGGAGCCTCGCTTTGTATTGATCATGGATGTCCCGGACGATTCAGACATCGCTCAGCGGTTGATCGATCGTGCTGTGGAAGAAGCAGAAGAGGACGAGGACACCGAATTCGATTCCGGTGCCGTCGGGGACATTGAATACCAGATCATTCGTGGAAACAGCGAAGACGAGCATGTGCATTATGTCCTGCACGAAAACACTTTGGTCGCAGCCAACGACCCCGATCTGTTCGAAGAGGTCATGACGCGTTGGGTCGGTGCGCCGCCTGCCCGTGAAAAAACTCTGGCAGACAATCGCAAGTTCATTACGATCATGAACAAGTGCAAGAGCACGGCAGACTTACCCATGTCGGTTTCGTTTTTCATCGATCCGATCATGTTGGCACGCAGTATCACAACCAATCAAGCGGGCGCAAAACTTGCTTTCGCCGCCTTGCCGACTCTGGGGCTGGATGGTGTCAGTGCCCTGGGCGCTTCGGCGCTGTTTAACGAAAGAGATTACGAAAGCGTATTTCACGGTCACCTCCTGCTAACCAATCCACGGGCTGGAATCATCAACATGTTGGCGATGCGACCTGGTTACTACGAACCGGAATCATTCGTCCCTGCTGACACAGTCACCTACGCAACCAGCAGTTGGGAATTCCAGACTTTCATGACTGAACTGGAAAACATCGTCGACACATTCACTAGCGAAGGAACCTTCCAACAAACAATCGACGAAAACATCAACGAAGAACTCGGCATCAACTTTCAGAAGGATGTCATGGCCAACCTGGCCGGCCGTATCTCGTACCTGCAGTGGATTGGCGACAAACCCACAATTGACGGCCAGTGCAACGCGATGGTTATTCAGGTTGAGGACCCCGATGCCGCACGCGAATTCATCGATTCCTTACTCGACAGAATCGGAGAAGATGCTGACGAAGATGACATGCCTTTCGTAGAAACGTACAAAGGAATTGATTACTGGGCCTCGCCAATTTCGATGGAGGAGCGACGTCGCGAATTCCGACGTGAATGGCGTGAACGACGTCGCGAAAATGACGAACGTGACTTCTTCCCCGAGGAAGACGAGGATCGCACTCGCATGGACGTCGTGGAAACTGTCCCTTGCTTTTGTTTTATCGAAGACAGCCTGGTTTTCGCCGGCAATGTGGACATGTTGAAACACCTGATCGAAACTCATGATGGCGACCACGATATGCTGGTAAGAGACAGAGAGTTCAAGTCAACGATGGATGAAATCCGCGGGTTGACTGATGGCAACCTCCCTTCGATGGTCTCCTATACTCGTCCAGCTGAAACGCTAAGAATGTTCTATGAATTGCTGGAGTCCGAGAATACCAAGGACGTCCTCTACGAACGGGCTGAAGAAAATCCAATCTACGGGATACTCAACAAATTGGTCGAAGAAAATGAACTACCTCCGTTTGATGATGTCGCTAAATATTTCCCGCCTCAGGGATCATTCATGATTAACGACGAAACCGGCTTCCACCTCCTGGCATTCCAACGTCGGGCCGATGTGGAAGAAGATGAGGACAAGTAATCCGGGTTGCTTGCCGGCGCCAGATGACAGTGCCTGCCTTCGCTTGACGAAATTCGGGTAACAATCGATAACCGATGATTGAGCCCTGATTTTGTCATTTGGAAACGCATGAATATTGTTGTACTCGGAGCCGGGACGGTGGGAATATCCATCGCCGATCTGCTCTGCAATCAAGGTCACAGCGTGGTCGTTGTCGATCGTGATCCTGCCAAAACCAAATTGATCAATGAACAACTGGATGTCCGCGCCGTGACCGGTTCGGCGTCGATGTCCAGCGTTTTGTTCCAGTCCGGAATCTCTACGGCCGACATCTGCCTGGCCGTCACTGGCAGCGACGAAGTCAACATTATTTCCGCCAGCCTGTCGCGGGCGATGGGCGCCAAACGATCGATCGCTCGCGTCTTCGCTCCGGTCTATCGCGACCTCAGCACCTTCGACTACCAGGAACATTTTGGCATCGATCGTATGCTAAGCCTGGAGCAATTGTCGGCATTGGAACTCGCCAACAACTTGCGTGATCTCGGTTCGGCGATCGTCGAACAATTCGCGCATGGTGGCCTGGAAGTTCACCAAATCGTGATCAATGAAAAGAGCTCAGCAGCGGGCAAGCGATTGATCGACCTGAAAATGAAGCAAACTGTTCGCATCGGAACGATCAGCCGCGATGGAAAAATGAGAATCGCCCGCGCCGACGACGAACTGCAAGTCGGCGACAACGTGCTGGCCTTCTGCCGCCCGGACGATGTGGCCGAGATCAAAAGCCAATTCAAACAAACCCAAGACCATCGACTGAGAATTTTCATTGCCGGAGGTGGTGAGACCGGTTTTCACCTGGCGTCAAAACTTCAGAGCCATCGATTTAATGTCACGTTGATGGATACTGACCAGCAACGCTGCGAGTACCTGGCAAACAACCTTGAACATACTCAGGTCGTCTGTTGCAACGCATCACAATGGGAAGTGCTGCAGGAAGAGGGCGTTGGCAACGCGGATACGTTTGTCGCCTGCCTGGGTTCTGATGAAAACAACATTCTGGCTGGCGTCGAAGCCAGAGATTTGGGCGCCGCCGAAGTAATGGCCGTCGTCAACCGACCAGACTACTCAAACGTCGTTGCCAAACTCGGCATCGACGTTGCCGTCAGCGCCCGTGAAGTCATGGCGCGGCATATCGTTTCATTCCTGCAAGAAGGCAACATCATCCGTCGCCAAACGTTGGCTGGTGGCGATATCCAATTGATGGAACTTGAAATCTCCGAATCAGCCAAAGGCACCGAATCGACTCTGGCCGAGTTCAATTTCAAGTTCCCGTTCCTGATTTGCGCCCTGATTCGAAAGGACACCGTCCGTGTCCCCGTAGCCTCCGACCAGTTACAGGCCAACGACCATATCGTCGTGCTGGTCGAATCGCACAACGCCGAAAGCGTGATCGGATTCTTCACGTAGAGCACATTCCAGATCGCTTCCCCGAAAACAGATCAGGCGCGGATCGCCCGGAACTGGCCTAAAAGTTCGGGGTCGGCGGTCGATAATTCTCTGTGTTGATCGTCTTGAACCAGGCGATCGTCTTCTCCAGGCCTTCTCGCAACGTAATCCCGGGCTCCCAATCAAAATGCTTTTTAGCCAACGTGATGTCAGGCTGACGGCGGGTTGGGTCGTCGGCCGGTAGCGGTTTGTAAACCAGATCAGATTTGGCACCGGTCAACTCAATAATCATCTCGGCCAATTCCTTGATCGTATATTCGCCAGGATTACCCATGTTGATCGGGCCGATCACATCGTCCTGATTCATCAAACGCAAAAAGCCCTCCACCAGGTCGTCCCGGTAACAGAAGGAACGCGTCTGCGATCCGTCACCAAAAATTGTGATCTCTGAGCCTTCCAATGCCTGGCGAATGAAGTTCGAAACGACTCGACCATCAAACGGATGCATACGTGGGCCGTAGGTATTGAAGATGCGACAGAGTCGAATTTCAACTTTGTGCATGCGATGGTAATCCATGAAAATGGTTTCCGCCGCGCGCTTGCCTTCGTCGTAGCACGCGCGAATACCAATCGGATTCACACAACCACGATACGACTCGGGCTGTGGATGCACTTCGGGATCGCCGTAGACTTCACTGGTCGAGGCCTGAAAAATTCTGGCATGACAACGCTTGGCCATCCCCAACAAATTAATCGACCCCATCACCGAAGTCTTCATGGTCTTGATCGGATTGAATTGGTAATGGCCGGGAGCGGCGGGGCAGGCCAGATTGTAAATCTGATCCACTTCCAAAAACAACGGATAGACGATGTCGTGCCGGATCATTTCGAAGTTCGGCTTGTCCAACAAGTGAGCCACATTGGATTTCTGACTCGTGAAAAAGTTATCGACGCAAATAACGTCATGGCCCTGTTCGACCAGCCGTTCACACAAATGTGAACCTAAAAATCCGGCTCCACCAGCCACCATTACTCGATTAATTACACTCACGCCGAGGTTCCGATCTTCAAAAATTGCGTCAATAATTCCTCCGATTTGATACAATGACCATTGCGCCAAGCACGATGGCCCAACCCTCGGAAGCAAAGGTTAGTCAGACAGTATAATTGAAAAGATTATTCGGCAAACTGGAAAGCTCGATAACATCCGAATCCTTCCATCGAATCACATCGACCGACTCGCCAACCAAAAAACGGCCCAACCAAACCGCCTACTGTCGCCAACCTCCCTGGATCAAATTCGCCGAACGAAAACCTCACTATCCTGCAGCTGGAAATATTCACCAACATCCCAATCAACACCCCCAAATGCCATGAAAATGAATCTGACGATGAAACAACCAGGGCTATTCAGTCTCCTCCTGCTAATGGCGGTGACGATGGGCTACGTGTCTGGTCCTGGCGTGGACACCGCGATGGCTCAAGCCGACGACGAAAAGGTTTCCCGCATCGTTTTCCTGGCCGGGCGGCCCAGTCACGGCTACGGCTCGCACGAACATTACGCTGGTTGCAAACTGTTGGCCATGAGCCTGGAATCCGCGATGGACAACGTGGAAGTCCAGGTCCATCGCACGGATTGGCCAGACGATTCCGCCTTTGAAGGTGCCAGCGCCATCGTCATGTACAGCGACGGAGGCCGCAGGCACCCGGTCAACCAACACCTGGAACAAATCGACGCCTTGGCCAAACAGGGCGTTGGCATCGTCTGTATCCATTATGCGGTGGAAGTTCCGATCGGGGCTTCGGGTGAGAAATTTCTTGAGTGGATCGGTGGCTACTTCGAAACCGACTGGTCGGTAAACCCTCACTGGCGTGCCGAATTCACCGAACTGCCCGAACACCCGACGACTCGTGGCGTCCAGCCATTCAGTGCTCAAGACGAATGGTATTATCACATGCGTTTTCGCGAGGACATGCAGGGCGTTACGCCGATCCTTTCCGCTATCCCGCCGGCCAGCACGCTGGAACGAAAAGACGGTCCACACAGCGGTAACCCGCACGTCCGCGCCAAAGCCGGTCAGCCACAACACGTTGCCTGGGCGACGGAGCGAGCAGACGGTGGTCGCGGCTTCGGATTCACTGGCGGCCACTTTCACTGGAATTGGGGAGACGCGAATTTCCGCAAGGTAATGTTGAACGGAATCGCCTGGTCTGCTGGCCTTGAGATCCCGGAAGACGGAGTGCCCATCGAGCCGCTCAACCTGGCCGAGCTCAAGAAAAATCAGGATTTCGATCCGCCTGAAAATTTCGATGAGGAGAAAATTCGCAAAGTTCACGGCGTCTCCGACGACCAGTAGCTGCTTCGCGAATTCCGTACAGCAAACCGTTCAGGCTATTCCGAAATCGCCTGGAAACCAGCAATCTGTGCCGCGGCCAAGCGCTTGCGAACGTCCTGAATGTCGTCCGAACTTCGTGGCGATATCGGCTGACTCCCCCAAATCGGCCCCGGCCAAGCCGCATCATCGTGGTACCTGACGACGTGATGCACGTGCAGCTGTGGAGTCATATTGCCCAGCGCTGCCACATTCAAATTCTGTCCATCGAAAATTGACATGATGGCGGTCCCGAAGATTCGCGACTCAACCCACAAGCGTTCGTGATCTTCTGGCGACAGATCAATCGTCATGCGCACCTCGTTCCGCTCGGGTACCAACACGAACCATGGATAGGCCCGATCGTTGATCAGCAAAACCCGGCAGAGTTCAAAACGGCCCATTGGAATGCCAGCACGTTGCAAATCGGGGTGCAATTGAAAGCTCATTCGTTTACTCGAAGGTTAGTTACGGAGGAATCGAAGCGATATTTTGGAGAAACTTGGGTCGATCAACTGAATTCCAATCATTTTCAACTGAAATTCAATCATTTGGGTTAGCAAAGTTTTACACCGGCGAACATACTTCTGCATCTTCCGCATGTAAATTTACGGCGATTGCCGCCGTCGTCGAAACCATATCATTGGGAATCCTGTTGAACACGTTTGCCGAAATCGAGTTGATCAAACCGTTGCAAAAAGCGGTGCAGGAAGAGGGCTACACGACCCCGACTCCCATCCAGGCCAAGACGATACCGGCCGCCTTGACCGGCAAAGACATTCTTGGATGTGCACAGACCGGAACCGGCAAGACCGCCGCATTCGCGTTGCCAATCCTGAACAAACTGGTATCGATCAATTCGAACGGCAAGCAAAAACGGGCTCGCCCCTACCAGCCCGACGCTCTGATTCTAGCCCCGACTCGTGAACTGGCAATTCAGATCGACGAGAGTTTTGCGACTTACGGAAAACATATTCGCTTGCGACGCGCCCTGATCTACGGCGGTGTCGGTCAATCCAAACAGGTCAAAGCGATGGAACAAGGCGCCCACATTGTCGTGGCTACGCCTGGTCGCTTGCTGGATCTAATGGATCAACGATACGTCGAACTGGATCGATTGAGTATTTTCGTACTGGACGAAGCAGATCGCATGTTGGACATGGGTTTTCTGCCTGACCTGAAACGAATCATCAAGCAGTTACCCGATAAACGCCAATCGCTTTTCTTCTCAGCGACCATGCCGCCCAAAATCGTCGAGCTATCCAAGCGGTTGTTGAAGAAGCCAGTTAGCGTCAACGTAACGCCTAAGAAGACCAGCGTCGAAAAAATCAAACAACGAGTGATCTTTCTTGATCGCAAAGCCAAACAGGAAGTCTTGCAAAAAATCCTGACTCGGCAAGAAGTCGATCGCGCCATCGTGTTCACTCGTACCAAACGGGGCGCCAATACCGTTGCCCGAAAACTGCTGGCTGCTGATATCACAGCGGTGCCGATTCATGGAAACAAATCGCAAAACGCCAGACAACGCGCACTCAGCAACTTTCGCGACAACCGGGTCCAGGTTTTGGTTGCCACCGACGTGGCGGCTCGCGGGATCGACATCGACGGCGTGACCCATGTTGTCAATTTTGATATGCCAGTGGACCCCGAGGCCTATGTGCACCGCATCGGCAGAACCGGTCGGGCGGGAGCCAAAGGGATTGCGATTTCTTTTTGCACGCCGGACGAGCACCAGGAATTGCGAGACATCGAAAAGCTGATCGGCACTCGCATCAAGCAATCGGATGAAGAAGGTCGCCACACGAATCACCCTCGCCCCAAGACTTCCGAGCGGTCGACTCGAAAAAAGCGACCCGTCAAGAAGCGCGGCTATCGCTCAAAAAGAAAATCCAACGACGGTCGCACCACGTTCAAGAAAAAGAAGTCGCCCTCAGCCTCTGGCAATTCCGGAAACCGCAAGAAGAAAAGCGGCACGAAAAAAACGTCGTCTAAAAGCGGAAACAAACCGCGTTCCAATTCAGGCAGCTCGGAAAGATCGGGCGGCAAAAGCACGAAACGCAAACGGCAACGTCCCGGTCGCAACGAACGGAACGCTCGAAAAAAAGGGCCGTCGCGAGACTAAGTAGTGCGCGTCAACGTCAATAAACTAACCCAATGACTTGAACGCCGCCAACGCCCGTTCGCGACCTTCTTTGTAGTCGACGATGTATCGGGGATAGTCCAGACCAGACGCTGCGGCCGCGAACTTGTCGACATTGTGCAACTGCCTGGCGGGCACACTCTCCAATTCAGGGCAGAATCGCTTGATAAATTTCCCGTCTGGATCAAATCGTTTGCTCTGACTAAACGGATTGAAAATTCTGAAATAGGGAACCGCGTCAGTCCCCGTCGATGCCGACCATTGCCATCCACCGTTGTTGGCCGCCAGATCACCGTCGACCAGGTTCTGCATGAAATAGCGTTCGCCCAAACGCCAATCGATCAACAGATTTTTGGTGAGGAACATGGCTGTCACCATTCGCAATCGGTTGTGCATCCAACCCGTCTGATTCAATTGCCGCATCCCGGCATCGACAATCGGATAGCCGGTCATGCCACTCTTCCAAGCCGCCAGGTCATCCGCATCGCTACGCCATGGCACGCCAAGCGTCTTCGATTTGAAAGGTTGATTCATGGAGACGCGAGGAAAACCGACCATCACATGTGCATAAAAATCTCGCCAGGTGATTTCGGAAACCCAGACGCCCGGACCACTCTCTTTGACCAACTTGTTTTGACAAGCCGCCAGCACAGCCGTCACACATTGGC
>CAZPOL010000018.1:43161-50549 GCA_964588195.1 uncultured Pirellulaceae bacterium
CGAGGCTTTGCCAACACGTCCAGCCGATCGACGAACTTCGTATCCCACACTTTGCGATACGGAGTGTAAACGGAATAAAAGCGGCCATCCTTGGTCTCAATATCTTCCGGCGGCACAATCACCCGGTCATGAAATTGCTGGACGGTAACCCCCGCCTTCGACAGTATCTTCTCAGTCGACCGATCACGCGCCGACTCGTTGACCTCGTATTCGCGATTCCAGTACACGGTCGAGCACTCATGCTTTTTGGCGAGTCGCACTATCGCTTTCGCCGAGTCTTCAAACGTCTTTTTTGTTTCGATAAGCAGCGGAATATTCAGTTTGGCGAGCTTCCCGGACAGCGACGCCAGGTTTCGCATCCAAAAGTCCACTTTCACCGGCGCATCGTCATGTTGCAGCCATTGCTGCGGAGTCATCACAAAAACCGCGATGACTCCGTCCGGCTTGCTGGCGCAGGCGTGATGCAGAGCAGGGTTGTCGGCAACCCTTAAATCGCGGCGGAACCAAACGAGTGCTCTTGCCAACTTGCATACCCATTCTTTTTAAGTCGAATTCAATTACGTTAGCGACTGATTATCAAACTATTCTCGCCATCGTGAAATGGGGCTGACCGCCTGGTTCGATTCGCCGCACCATCCGGGCTTGAACTGCTCAGTTGACACCTATTTTGGTTGTGCGAACATAGCGACTTATCCACAACGAAACATGATGACCGATTTTGGGATCTCCGAAGAATGTCCACCGCTCAGCAAACTCTAAAACATGTCGACCGCCACTGGAACGATGCAGAAGCCGCCAAATTGTCGCCTGCCGAGCGTCTGGTTTACCGGTCAAATTGCCTGGGCGCTGACCAGCGAATTACGAACACTGGCGGCGGCAACACGTCCTCCAAAATAATGGAAGTCGACCCGCTGACTGGCCAGGAAAACGACATCCTGTGGGTGAAGGGTTCCGGAGGAGACTTGCGAACGGCCAAGCTTGAGAATTTTGCTTCGTTGTACATGGACAAGTTGCTCGCCTTGATTCCGAACTATCAAAACGCTCCGAACAACGGCCCCAAAACACCAGCCGAAGATTCAATGGTCGGCTTGTTTCCTCATTGCACGTTTAACCTGAACCCGCGCGCCAGTTCGATCGATACGCCGCTGCACGGCTTCCTGACGGCAAGACACGTCGATCACATGCATCCTAACAGTGTGATTTCGATTGCCGCTTGCGATCGCAGCAAAGAAGTGACGCAAGAAATCTTTGGAGACGAAATTGGCTGGGTGCCATGGCTGCGACCCGGATTCGAACTCGGCTTGATGATGAAACGCGAATTCGACGCCAACCCGGCGTTGAAAGGCCTGGTCATGGGCCAGCACGGTTTGATCAATTGGGCTGACGATGACAAGGAATGCTACGAACTGACTCTTTCGTTGATTGAGAAAGCCGCCGAGTTCATCGAGTCGAAAGACAAGGGCGACCAAACGTTTGGTGGATCGAAGTACTCGACGATGGATGAATCGGGTCGCGAAAATCTGTTGCTCAACCTGTTACCTTGGTTGCGAGGTCAGGTCTCGCAGATGAACAAGTTCGTTGGCACCGTCGAAACGCGAGACTCGATCTTGCGATTCGTCAATTCCAACGATGCCGAACGCCTGGCGGAACTCGGGACCAGTTGCCCGGATCACTTCCTGCGAACCAAAATCAAGCCGCTGTATGTCAATTGGGATCCAGCTACTTTCGGCAGTGATTGCGAAAGCCACATGGCCGCACTCGAAGACCTGAAAGCCAAATTGACCGCCGGGTTGGAACAGTACCGCAAGGATTACGTTACGTACTACGAGTCGTGCAAACATGACAATTCACCGGCCATGCGTGACCCTAATCCTACCGTCATCCTGATTCCTGGCGTTGGCATGATTGCCTGGGGCAAGGACAAGAGCGAATCACGCGTCACCGCCGAGTTTTACACTTGTGCCGTCGAGGTGATGCGAGGCGCCGAGGCGATTGGCAACTACATCGCACTGCCCAAACAAGAAGCCTTCGATATCGAGTACTGGTTGTTGGAAGAAGCGAAGCTAAAGCGCAAGCCACCTGAAAAAGAAATGTCACGCGACATCGTGCTGGTGATCGGTGCCGGGAATGGTATCGGCAAAGAGGTCACACAACGGCTGGCCAAAGAAGGCGCTCATATCGTTTGTTGTGACTTGAACGAACAAGCCGCCAAGGCGACCGCCGACGAGTTGACCGAAATCTATGGCGTCGGTGTCGGTGTCGCCGGCACTGGAATTTCCGGTTGTGGCCGAGCAATCGGTTTGTCAGTCGACATCACTAACCGCGAATCAATTCGCGAAATGATCAAGCGGACCTTGTTGGCCTACGGTGGAATTGATCGAGTCATCGTGACGGCCGGAGTCTTTGTGCCGCCAGAACGTGACGGATCACTGAGCGACGAGAAATGGAAATTCACTTTCGATGTGAATGTTCAAGGCAGCTACAACGTCGTCGATGAATTGCGAAACCTGATGGCCGAACAAGGCTTGTCCGCCTCCGTCGTCCTGACCACCAGCGTCAATGGCGTTGTCAGCAAAAAGGGCTCCGTCGCCTACGACACTTCGAAAGCCGCCGCCAATCATCTGGTTCGCGAATTGGCCATCGAAATGGCACCGCTGGTTCGCGTCAACGCAGTCGCGCCGGCCACCGTCGTCGCCGGTTCGACAATGTTCCCGCGTGACCGAGTCATTGCCTCGCTGACCAAATACGACATCCCGTTCGAAGAATCTGATTCCGAGGACGAACTGCGCAACAAGCTGGCGAACTTTTACGCTCAAAGAACGCTCACCAAACAATCGATCACTCCAGCCGATCAAGCGGAAGCCATCTACTTCCTGGCCTCCAATCGTTCCAGCAAAACGACTGGACAAATCATCAATGTGGATGGTGGGTTGCACGAAGCGTTCCTGCGATAGCCGACGCTTTTCGGAATTCAAACCGTCACACGCTCTGGTCGAATATGGGGAGCTGCGGATTCGCGCGCAATTAACCTGTAGAATTTCTCCGAAAACAGAAAACCTTGTCCCTTGTGGGGTTTTCTGATCGTCATCTGATTGAAACGGCCCGCATTCGTTAGCGTTTTAAGCGGGCTACTTAATAGAATAGCCGGCCCACGCGGCCAAAGAACTCTGGAGAAGACATGCCGAAGTTTATGTTTGTTTACCGTGAAAGCGAGAATTCCGCACCTGAAATGTCCCCCGAACAGATGCAGCAAGTGATGCAAACCTGGATGGATTGGATCGGTTCAGCGGTTGAGAGTGGCTGGATGATCGATGGCGGTGATGCCTTGAAACCTGAAGGTAAAGTCGTTCATCCAGATGCTACAGTCACCGACGGCCCGTTTGCTGAGAGCAAGGAATTGGTCGGTGGTTTCTCGATGGTTCAAGCTGATACTCTGGAAGCCGCAGTCCGACTGACGAAAGACTGCCCCATGTTTGCTGCGGGCGGAACCGTCGAGGTCCGTGAATTGATGGGCGTTGGCGAACCTGAATAGTTGGCATGAGCGATTCGTCCGAAAAACTGGTCGAACACTTCTTTCGGCACGAGTCAGCGAACATGATTGCGGTGCTTAGCCGCGCTTTTGGCATCCGTCGTCTGGACCTGATCGAAGACATGGTCCAGGCCGCGATGCTGCAGGCAATGAACTCGTGGAAACAAAAGGGCGTCCCTGAAAATCCTGCCGGTTGGATTCATCGCGTCGCTCGCAACCGAATTCTTGATCATTTGCGGCGAGAGAAGACTCATCAACGCGCCCTGGCCTTCGCAGGTCAAAGCCTGGATGAATCGGAATCGCTGGTCGAACAGTGGCTGGAACATGACCAAATCCCGGACAGCTTGCTAAGGATGATGTTTGTCTGTTGCCATCCCTCACTAAACAGACGATCGCAGATCGCACTGACACTCAAAATCCTTTGTGGATTTAGCGTCGACGAAATCGCCCGCGGCCTGTTACTAAAAACAGAAACCGTGCGAAAAGCCATCCAACGGGCAAAGCAACAACTCGCCAAACAAAAATTGAAGGTCGAGGTTCCCGACGAATCAGAGTTACAGGATCGTTTGCAAACGGTGCATGAGGTTTTGTACCTGATGTACAACGAAGGCTACAGCACGTCGCAGGGACTCGACCCGATTCGCGTCGATTTATGCGAAGAAGCTGCCCGCTTGTGCCATTTGCTTTGCGAACATTCGGTTTCCAATTCAACCACGTATGCAATTCTGGCATTAATGTTGTTTCATGCAGCTCGACTTCCCGCGCGTATGGATGAGGATGGAGCGGTGGTCTTGTTAGATGATCAGGATCGTTCGAAATGGGATCAAGGTTTGATTCAAATTGCTCGTCAATGGCTCGCTCGATCGGGAAGAGGCGAGCTCAGCCAATACCATTTGCAAGCCGCTATTGCCATGCAACACTGCCAGGCGAAAAGCGTCGAATCAACTAATTGGCCAGTGATCGTCCAACTCTATGAAAAGCTAGGCAGGATGAATAACTCGCCAATTTACGTCCTAAATATGGCGATCGCGCGAGCCCAAAGTGGTGACATCAAAACCGCATTCAAAGACCTGGCCAACATATCCGAACACCCAGACATGGCAGACTACTACTTGCTGGACTGTGCCAGAGCCCGTTTTCATGAAATGCAAGGCGACAACAATTCAGCCATTGATTGTTACCTGGTCGCACTTCATCGGGAAAATCTGGCGCCTCACGAACGGGCATTGCTGAAAAAGAAGATTGCGCTCTTGGCAAAATAGATGTTGGCCGTCCCGCCTAAAGGCCAATGCGACTCAATCAATCCGTGAGCGGCAAGGCGCTAGCCGCCAGTTTTCACTACGCTACGAACCGACGGCTAGTGCCTTGTCGCTCACAAGAACTGGACTCTGGCAGCACCTACATCAAACTCGCAAACATTTCGCGATCATTCAAAATTTGTTTGGCCGCCAACTTCCCGGGCGCCCCGATCACGCACCCACCAGGATGAGTACCCGATCCGCATTGGTAGTACCCTTTGATCGGCGTTCGATATTGATTCCAGCCCGGGGCAGGGCGGTTCAAAAACATTTGGTCGCCAAACATTTCGCCGGCGAAGATGTTTCCTTCACTCAACCCAACAACATTTTCAATGTCCAATGGTGTCACGACCTCACGGTGTTCGACCAGATCATTGAAACCAGGAAAGAACTCCTCCAAAGTCGCTTGCGTGGCATCACCCAGGTTCTCGCGCTCCACATCCCACGTACTGACCTTCAAGTGATACGGCGTATACATCACGAAACAGGACATGATGTGCTTGCCCGGCGGCGACATGTCGGGGTCGACCGTAGACTGTACACAACAATCGACAAACGGTTTCCGGCTGAACGTGCCGGACTGAGCATCCGCAAACGCATCTTCCAGATACTGCATCGACGGACCAACATTCACGAAACCGGTGAACGGATCCGTTCGCCCTTTGAGCGCCGGGAATGTTGGCACGTCGCTCAACGCAAAATTGACTTTCGATGCGCTGCCCTGGAACTTGTAGTTCGATATGCAGTCGACCAGATCGGTTGGCATATCCGACGACTCGACCAATTGCGTAAATGTGCGACGCGGATCGAGTGCGCTTACAACAACGTCCGCTCGCAATTCCTGTCCGTTCTCCAATACGACTCCGTCCGCATGCCCATCGCTGTAAAGCACTTTCGACACGCCTGAGTCGGTCATGATCGTAGCGCCATATGCTTCCGCGGCTTTGGCCAACACTTGCGTAAATCCGCCGTTGCCTCCTTTGTGGAAGCCCCAATCCCCAAACATTCCGTCGTATTCGCCCATCTTGTGGAACAGCCAAACGATTCCTGAATTCGGCGAGCGGGGACTAATCATACTTCCAATGATTGCGCTGGATGCGATATTCGATTTCAGCAGTTCGCACTCAAAGTAGTCGTCAAGGATTTCCGCCGCGCTCTGATTCCAGAGCCGATCGATCAATCCCTGAACCTTGGGATCGAGTCCCTTCAGGTACTTTTCAACTTCTTGATACTTCGCGACATCAGCCGGGTCTTTGCTAATGCTGTTCGGTGGAATCGAATCCATCAACGGCTTCAAGGCGAAACAAACTTTGTCAAACAAGTGACTGAGGTCGCGATAGGCCTCGGCATCCTCTCGAGAGTACCGACATACCTCGTGAAAATTTTCGTCCTTGTCCGCGCCCAACAACAGATACTCATTGTTGTAGCCGGGCTGAAACGTCCGCGTCATCGGCAACACCAGCAACCCGTGCTTGACCAGGTTCAGATCCTGAACGATGTCCGGACGCAACAAACTGATCGCGTACGAAAACGTTGTAAATTTGTATCCCGGCAGCAACTCTTCCGTAATCGCCGCACCGCCGACCATCGGACGCCGTTCCAGCACCAACGTTTTCAATCCCGCCTTGGCAAGGTAGCCAGCGTTCACCAAACCGTTGTGTCCACCACCGACCACAATCGCGTCATACTTCATTTTGAATCCTGCCTGGTGATACTCTTTGCGTTTGTCTCTGAATCGAACCTGTGTCAGCCTGCGCGAATTCGCGTCAGACGGTCGCCGTCATTAGTTCCGTCTTGCGTTTTGGATTGTAGAATGGCATTCGAGTGACCGTGGCCACCACGTTGACCGGCTTTCGGATCAGCGGGATCTCCAAATCGACTTTGGTGCCTCGCTTGGCCAGATCCAACGGCAATTTGGCAATGGCGATCGGCTTACGCAGCAGCGACGAGTACAAAAAACTACTGGCGTAGCCGGCGTAGTCCCACTCCACGTCACCAGGCCGGTAGATACTCATCGTCGATTCGCGATAGATACCGTGCTTGGGCGGCATGATGCCTGCCTGCAAGTGAACACGTTCGTAGTCATGCCAATCGATTTCCAATCCGACTGTCGTCCAGCGATTCGTTTTGTTGTTCAGCTCGCGCTCGATGCGCTCTCGACCAATAAAATCGCGATCGTCGTCCTTGAACTTTCGGAACATCCACCCCCAGCCCAATTCGGCAGGCGTCTCGCGCTGTTCATCCACCCAGGCAAACCGGGCTGATTGAAAATCGACGTCTATCAATAAAAGGCCTGCTTCGACACGCGCCATCTTCAATGCCGTCGTTCCCATCGGCGTGATGTTGAAGTTCTTGCCGGCCGTCATCAGTGCGTCCCAAATCGTCAACGCGTCTTCCGACGCAACCCAGATCTCGTAGCCCAAGTCGCCCGTGAAACCGGTTCGTGAAATCACCACCGATTTGCCAGCGATGTTTGCGGCGGCGAGATCGAAATAGCCGAGTCCGTCGGCGGCGTCAGTCAACTGCTGCAAAACATCCAGCGAGTGCGGGCCTTGCAACGC
>CAZPOL010000018.1:50649-59841 GCA_964588195.1 uncultured Pirellulaceae bacterium
ATACCTGGGCGCGACCAGATACCCGGACCAGTTCTTCCAGATTCCGGTCTCATTGATAGAAACCAAACGCTCGTGAAACGGCGTATGCTTGGGCATTTTGCGAACTCGAAACAAACTCTGTTTGACGTTTCGCTAAAGGTAGTATCTGTAGCCAGATTTTGAAAGCGGAACCTCGCCCGCCAAACGACTCAAACAATGCAATTGCCAGCGAATCAAGTTTCTCTGGCCAAATTTTCGCGAGTCAGCATACTACTTTTTTTCAGCAAGCAAGAGACTGAAACAGAATCGCCGCCGTTCTTGCCGACCTCGGTAACCGAGCCGTTTGCCGACCCGTTTGTTGCTCCGTTCCAAATTCGATCAAACGTTAAACAGGAAGTGACAAATGTCGCCGTCCTGCATTGTGTAATTCTTGCCTTCGACACGAAGCTTGCCGTTTTTCTTGAGTTCCACCTCCGTCCCGAACTCCTCCAAATCTTCCAGAGAATAAACTTCGCAACGGATAAAGCCTCGTTCGAAATCGGTGTGAATCACACCGGCGGCCTGCGGCGCCGTGGCACCTCGCGGAATCGTCCACGCACGAACTTCCTTTTCGCCAGCCGTAAAGTAGCTATCCAACCCTAACGTCCGGTAGGCTTCGCGAGTCAACACGGATAGAGCCGGTTCGGTCAGCCCGACTGCCTCCAACATCTCCGGGCGATCCTCCTCCTCCAACTCGGAAATCTCAGCTTCGATTTTGGCACAAACCGTCACCACGCCGGCTCCAACCTTCGTCGCATGCTCGCGAACCTTTTGAACCAACTCTGACTTTCCTTCCAGATCATTCTCGTCCACATTGGCGACGTAAAGAATCGGCTTGGCAGTTAGCAAGCCATAACTCTTGATTGACTTCAGTTCCGCTTCGTTCAATTCCATCCTTCGCAACGGCGATTCGGTCTCCAGATGCGCAAGACATTGTTCGATGACCGAGACCAACGCTTTCGCATCCTTGTCACCCGACCGCGCGGTTCGTTTGGCTTTCTCCATCGCGCCTTGCAGCGTTTCGATGTCGGCAAACATCAACTCAGTCTCAATAATGTCGATATCCGACAACGGATCAACATCGCCACTGACGTGGGTGACATCCGGGTCTTCAAAACAACGTACGACTTGCAGGATCGCATCCACCTGACGAATATGACTGAGGAATTTATTGCCAAGTCCTTCGCCCTTCGACGCACCCTCGACGATCCCTGCGATGTCGACCAGTTTCAAGACGGCCGGAATCACCTTTTGCGGCACGATGTACTTGGTGATACGTTGCAATCGATCATCCGGCACTGGGACGATCCCTTCGTTCGGCTCGATCGTACAGAACGGATAGTTTTCGCTGGCGGCTGACTTGCTGTTCGTCAACGCATTAAAAAGAGTGCTCTTGCCGACATTCGGCAGACCTACAATTCCGGCTTCCATCTTCTACTCAGATCCAGTTTTCGACTTGGGGCGAGGACCAATCGCAGGCCACAAAGCACGACGATTTCAAGCAGATATCGTACATCGAGAAGGGCCTGGCTTCCTAGTCGAAATGACCGGCAGAAATGCTTGATCGAAATGCCTCAGCTGCGAACACAATCGAGTTCGAAAACTGAGGCTCTCGGCATCCGGGCTCACAGGCTTCAGGCTCATAGGCTCAATCGGCAAGGAATTCTTGCAGTCGATCAATCGTGGTCGGTTCAGCCAGAGCCGATTTACCAAAGCCCTGATTGGCACCTGCCGAAACGGCGGCCTCCTGAGCGTCCTGAAAATTCGAAACCAACATGACCGGAGTCTCCCGAGTCGAATCCGCTTCCTTCAACGCTTTCAACGTCGCCATGCCCTCGGTACCGGTGGCGTCGTAAATTCGATTCAATAAAACCAGATCGAAACTGGTCTCGGACGCCAATTGCACAGCTTCCTCATGAGATTCTGCGGTGACGATTTGCACGTCGAAATTTTCGTTCAGCATCCTGGAAATACTGGAGTTGTCCGGATTGCATTGCCCGACGTTGAGTACTTTTTTGGTCATCTTGTGAAATTCTAAAATGGTCTGAGTGATTGATACGGTTGCAATTCTATCAACTCGCATCGCCCAAGGTAATGCAAGTGGCAAAGCCGACCCTGGAACCCGAAAAACAACCGACACGCCGCCACAGGACAGTTCCGTCTTTTTTGCTCTACCCCCGCTCTCCAACCCAGGTTTTTTGGCGAAACAATGCCGAAACAATGCCGAAACAAGGGGCGAATCGGAATGAGAAACCGCGGACGTTCTGGCGAAACGCAGGATAAGGCTTTGCCTGAACCAGCCCATTTGTTAGACTCGTCCGCTGATTGGCAAGCCGACCATTTATGGCTGACGATCTCAACATCCAGCAGGACAGATGGCTGAGTCTGGTTTAAGGCACCGGTTTTGAAAACCGGCGATGGGGTAACCTATCCGGGGGTTCGAATCCCTCTCTGTCCGCTTTGCATGGGTTTTCTTAACCTTCGCATACTTTCTTTCAGCATCTATCGCGGAAAGTGATTCCATTCAGCACCAAGTGCCCGGGGCTTGCACTCGCGTTTGGAATGACAGCCGCGCTAGGTCTCTCAACAGGAGGATACCAGACTTCAATCACATTCAACTTGCCAAAGCGATCGCTACACGTGACCGAAGCTACAGGCTCCTTTTGTGGATCAGCGATGCTATCGACCAAGGTTACATACAACCTTCCCGTGCCGCTCATCACTCAGGCGAGCCGCACGCCGCAACTGAGTGGCTTCGAAAAAATTACCACCGCATTCCGGAAGAGTGCCGACCGCAAGAAAACGACATCGACGAATTTGCTGCATTCTTTAGTACCTACCTGACATCTTCATTCGATGTAATCGAAAACCCAGGCACAAAAGGCGAAGGACCGACTGCAGGCTATTGCCAATGCGAAATCTGCAGGCGAATCGTTAACGCACCACATTTACGTGCAAAGAAGTTATCTGCCAGGGATAAACGCCGCGCAGATGTGCTGATTCGTCAAAGCCTCACAGAACTCGCCGCACAGAACGACCTCGATTTGGCAGATGGTCAGGCCGAGAAGATCTTGACGAACCCAGACACGAAACGGCAAGCGGCTTACATCGCATATGGACACTGGCTAGTTCGGCGTCTTTCCGGCGACTCAGATGGACCTGCAATTCTCGCGCTCTGGCGTTTGATTGCATGGGATCCGCGTGGCGGTATTCGTCGAGGCTTCAAGTTGAAGCTGGAAGATTTTATACTTGCCGAGAACAATTTTATTTCCACAATGAAAATCGTGGGATAACGATTTGGCGCACGAGAAGCGGTACATGCGCGGGGTTTCACTGGCCGTTAACCCGCTCGCATCAAGCACAATAAACCTGAGACCGAAATCATATGTTGACTCGTATTATTGTTGCGATCGTCGGTGTCGTTCTTGCTACTGTCGTTACAAAAATGGTCTTCCGCTTGTTTTGGCCTCGATCTGATCATTGGGCTGTGAACACCTCTCCGACCGCATGCCCCAATTGTCATGAACCAACCCCAGACTACCGGACCCCCGCGAATCGTCGGGAACTGCTTTGGGGAGGATTCACGTGCACCGAGTGTGGCACTCGGTGTGACAAGTTCGGCAGGGAACCAGACATCGGGTAGTAGACGGTCTCCGGTCCAGCAGACTACACACCTATCCGCTCCTGGAGCGAACCGATCGATGGATCGGCTCGCCCAACGAGGGACTGCTTAGCGGACGGCCTCAACGTTGGACCAATGGGAGTTGGTGTCGAGTTCAACGTTTGGATCGAACATGTGATCATTGGTTAGAATGAAGTTGCCGTTTCCGTCGCCATAGACTTTTTCATAACCGCTGGGCAACTCGTAGCTCATGTTTCCATCGGAATAGATTTCGACTTCGCGGAGTGAGTTCACATAGTTGCGATGCGACCGGTCATTCGACGCGTTCTGATTGCGGTACGTCTCATCGATAATTCGGCTGATGTCACGTTGAGTGTCAACCATAATGCGTTGGCGTTCAGCAAAGCCTTTGAGTTCGATGTCGTTCATGATGCCCAGGTGCCTGGCTTTCTCGCGAGCCCAACCCGGTGTCTCGCGAACACTGCTGGCGATTGCCACCATTGCCGGAAGGGCGGACTCCAATTTACCACGCGGGGCAGTGAAGCGAATATCGCTGGGACAATTCCAATCGAGCGTTACATAGTCCTGATTTTGCGTATAAACGGTGGCGACCAGCAACACATGAAGCGACTCCAATTGGCGGCCATCTTCCTGGTGCTGAACACGGAAACCAATAGCCACTCCGTCGCAGCTCTGTTGAAAATTCATTTGTCGATTGGTTCGATTGTCGCTCGCAATCTTGCTTTTCAGTGGGCCAAGTTCATGTTCAATAACGGCCGTCAGTTCCTCGATCTCGAAAGTCTCTACCAATCGGGCATTCGAGCCCTCGTAGTTGGGAAGCAGCAATTCTCGATAGTGGTCCGCCCATTGCTCAAGCGTGTCTGGGCGAGGAAAAATCATTGCTCCCATTTCCGAGTCGAATCGTTGAGGTTGAGTGTACGGAAAACTGGAATTGGTAACGCGGGTTTCCTTGGCGACGATCAATGGTGCAATTTCGATTCCATATCCGTCGGGCGAACTAAGCGTGATTTGTCGACTCGGTGGAATCTTGTAGTACTGCGAATTGGGCCAAAAGCCTTGTCCTTCCACTTCCCAGTTGGACGGCGCCAGTATCGTATGAGAGGCCATTCTTCCGCCGAACCCGGAATCATAAAAAGTCCGCTGTGTTAGATGAAGCGTTTGGGCTGTCGCCATCTGACTGCAGAACAAAGTGAGGACAGAAACGATCAGGAATGGTTTGAGTGGGTTGATTGGGTTAAACATCAGCGGGTGATCTCCAGGTAAAGGGATTTGCTTCCACCACCCATACAACCGGCGATTAAGGCTGTGACAGCCCCTGTCGCTTTTTCCTGAAACAAACATCCCTTAAAGCAAATTCATGGCAAATTCACGTTCCAAATATCTACGTTCGCATTGAATTACACTCGTTTTGCAACAACTTTGGTAATAAAGGCTGAAATCGACGGAATTGCTGCGGGGGAACGGCAAGAATCTTGGGTACATTAGTAAGGGGATAGAGAAGAATTGCGCTCGTTGAACGTTTGGGCTCGGCAGACGGCTTGGTCCCCCTGATCAGAGAATAGAAGAATTGGGGGTCATGATGCGAAAGAAAGTTTACAAACCGGCTGCCCATACGGATTCAACCCGACAGAATACCGAACAGCCGAATCAGACTGCTCCAGATACTCGACTGGAATGGGCCAACTCAACAGCGAACCTGGACGCCGATACCACGGACTCAGCGTTCGAACTTGAGGTTCCAGAATCCGTTCTTCCCGATTCGCACAGGATCGGTCCGTACAAGCTGCTTTCGAAGTTGGGCGCGGGCGGAATGGGCGTTGTTTATCGTGCCATTCATGTACACATGAACCGCGAAGTGGCGTTGAAGGTACTCAAGGCCAATCGTGCCGACAATCAAGAGTCGATCGCGCGTTTTGACCGAGAGATGCAGGCGGTCGGTCGGCTCAACCATCCAAACATAGTGACCGGCTACGACGCGGGTGAAACCAATGGGCATTTCTTCATTGCCATGGAGGTCCTGGATGGCATGGACCTGACATCGTTGTCAAAATCCTTTGCCGAACCACTGGACGCCAACGATGCATGTGAACTGGTTCGACAGACTGCGCTGGCCCTGCAGTTCGCTCATCGAAACGGCGTCTACCATCGCGATGTAAAGCCTTCCAACATCATGTTGTGTCGCAAGGAACAGAGCGCAGCGAGCCAGGATCAAACCGATCTAACGTCTGGCACCGAGACCGCGGTCGTCAAATTGCTTGACCTGGGCCTGGCCACTCTGGAATTCCATGACATGGAACAGGAATCCTTGACTGAGCAAAGTCAGGTCGTTGGAACCATGGGATACTTGTCGCCCGAGCAATGCATGGATAGTCGGCAAATCGACGGTCGCGCGGACATCTATTCGTTGGGCGCAACGCTGTTTCGTTTGGTCGCCGGAACAACGCCACTGGACGCACTTGGTTTTCGTACGGCAGGCCAACAAATAAAAGCCCTCGTACTGACCGAACTTCCTTCGGTTACCACAGTTCGACCAGACCTTCCCGAAGGAGTTGCCAGCCTAATCGATCGAGCCATAAAGCGTGACGCCAACGATCGCTTCCCATCGATTGACGAAATGCTGCAACCGCTTACCGAATATGCGGCTGGCCATGACATTGCGCGATTGCTGGACCAGGCGGTGGAACGACAAGAAGCCCCTGTTGTCACGCGCCACCCCAAACCTGAGTTGGCATCAGAAAAAGCTTCAGAAAAAGCCGTAGCAGCTGCATCCCGGACTCCCGCGTTTTCCGCTGATGGCCCAACATGGGTTCGCAAGCTTGCCCTTGCCGCACTTCCGATTGGCCTGGTTTTGCTGGGCGTAGTCATCTGGTTGAAAACGGATGGCGGTTATCTGCGGATCGATGCCGATCCATCCATTCAGGTTTCGGTCGACGTCATCAAAGACGGGAAAATAATCGATTCCATTCAAACCGGTAGCAACGATTCATCGCACTGGTACCGGTCGGGACAATACGAAATCCGGTTGTCAGCGGAAGCCTCAGACAGTTACACGTTGAATGGGCAAGAATTCAGCCTGACACGTGGAGCCAATCCCGTGGTCTCGATTTCAAGAGTAACCAATGGCCAACGAGCGGCGGAGATTGCGAAGGAGTCAGAGCAGCGAAGCGACGATGCGACTGCGGCCGTTGAATCTGACGTAGAGGATGTTTCTGCTTTTGAAAACACGCCTCAAGGACGACAGGCGATCGCCCGGTGGATCCTGGCCAATGAAGGAGATTTTGCGACCGAGCAAGGCCTGATTCAGTCCGTTGCTGACATTCCCCAAGGCGCATTCGAAGTGCACCGAATCGGGCTTCGTGACGTTGACAATGACAAGGCCAGAAAAGTTTGCGAGCTGATTCCGCAGCTTGTAAAGTGCGACCAACTCTATCTCAACGGCGGCCGCAATCGCCTGCTGAATGACGATGCGATGGAGAGTATTGGTAAACTGAGTCAGTTAAAGTGGCTAACGCTGGAATCCGCCAAGATTACAGATGCCGGAATCAAACAGCTGCCCCGGATGCCCGGGCTGCAATCTCTGGGATTGTTGGACCTTCGAGTGACCGAACAATGCCTGGCCTCGGCAAGCATCAAGTTTCCCAACCTGGGAAGCCTAAACATTTTCTCGCTCTCGCTAAGCGGTGATGATCTGAAGCCGCTGACGACGTACAGCAACTTGCGAAGCCTCGATTTGATTACCCCCTATGTCTCGATCGATTTGCTAACTCCAGTCACCTCTACAAAAATTGACACGCTGATGTTGCGTGGCATCGAAAGAATCGATGCGGGCATAGGTAACTTGCTCGCCAACATGCCTGACCTGGAAGACCTGGGTTTGCAAAATTGTAATTTTAATGACGACGAGTTGCAGGCAGCATCAAAAAGTCGCTCGCTAAAATTCCTCAGGCTTAACAACGCCAACATTTCTGTTGATGGCCTTCGCGCTTTCCTTGACGCCCAGCCAAACGTAATCGTCTACATTGAATACGAAAAATCACCGCTGCTGGAATTAGAAGACCTGCCTCAAGTCAAGGATGTCAGCGGTAACTGGTAAGTTTCGCGGCTGGCCGCACCTTATCGAACGCGTTTGTCCTGCCTCGTTTATCCTGCCTAAAAGCGAGGGCTGATCAAAAACGCCAAAAAATACAAAACAGTGAACATTGCGAGTGAAACATAGGCCGCCCATTCATCGACTTCGCCATCCGCTTCACCGAGTCCAAATTTTGGGCCAAGCCGGTGCCAAACCAGGAAGCCAATTGACACAGTGATCAGCCCAAATAGCCAAAGGGCCCAAACTGGCGAGCCATGCTTAATCATGTCACCAGCATCGCCTATGTTTTCAAATGATCCGATTCCGATGTATGAACCATTTGCGATCAGACAAAAGCCGGCAAAGAACCTCGCAAGATAGTCACCGGCGATTTTGAATTTCCGGAATACACTCCAGACCAAAAGTGGTAATACCACACCAACGACTGGTCCCGCCCAGACCGTAGCCAGCGGATTGGGATTAGGCGAAACATCAGTTCGAGATATCGCTAAAGGATGGACGACAACCTTGGTTACTGAGCCACCGGTTGCCAGACCAGCAATTACATGACCCAATTCATGAAGCGCCATGAATGCGAGCCAGCAGAACGAAACGAATGAGACGATAAGGATGACCTGGTTCATTCGTCTCATGCCGAACCCTCACGCGCGCTCAAATTTCTACTGCGACTTAATTTTAAGCGGTTTGTATGTGCGGTACAAACCAAACACTCCGACAAGAATACCCAGCCCAATGATAACACCCGAAACCAAAAACGAATTCTCAACGAATCTCGGGATCTCAGCAGGGTCTGACGGACCGGCGCCCGCACCCATCAAGGAGCTCATCAGATACATAAAAATACCGAATGCCAATCCGACCGCAATCGTCACTCCGGCAATGAACAACAGATACCGACCAATGACGCGTGTTTGCCCGACAACCTGTTGCTCATCCGAATTTGAATTCCTATCAGCCATAGCATCACTTCGTCCATAATCTTCGAGCCGTTACGACGACACGTTTGGTCGTATAGAGTCAGTGAACACCGAGTCTTATCCAACGTGTTGTTCGAGTCGGTTACTGGCAGTGCAAACCGGGCTTCGCGTGCGACATCACTTATACTACCTGTTCGCGGCCGTTTGGGTAGAGTTATTTCAGCTGATTCAAATCGTCTGGTCTGCGGGGATTCGTCATTTACACGCACAATGACAAATGGAATGGTGACGATTTTGTGTGACAGCCGAGCGCGTCCAGCTGAATCACTTCGCCTTGCCTATCAAGTCGAATGACTCGCCAACAAGTTTGTTATTAGTTTGAATCAGAAACTCGAATCGTTGCTCGAACTCGCCCGGCGTATTGACTCGGACATGAATGCGCCCAACTTGTGCTTCGCCTGAAACGATTGTGCATGAGGGTGACTTCGGACCGAAGTCGGCTGAAAACCCTCAACAAGCGGCGA
>CAZPOL010000019.1:0-8309 GCA_964588195.1 uncultured Pirellulaceae bacterium
CCAACGGGTTCTTCGAAAACCTGTTCGATTATGAATGGGAGTTAACCAAGAGTCCTGCCGGCGCATGGCAGTGGACTCCGAAAGACGAGTTGGCGAAAGGGACCGTACCGGATGCTCATGATGAATCGAAGTCACACGCTCCGATGATGTTGACTTCCGACCTGGCTCTGAAAATGGATCCTGAGTACGCCAAGATTTCCAAACGGTTCTACGAGAACCCCGAGCAATTCGAAGTCGCATTCGCCAAAGCTTGGTACAAGTTGACTCACCGTGACATGGGTCCGTACGCCAATTGCCTGGGCCCTAATGTTCCCGAGGTACAGCCTTGGCAGGACCCATTGCCAAAACGCGAATATGAATTGATTGGCGATCAGGATATTGCCGCTCTGAAAAGCAAGATTCTGGAGAGCGGTTTGTCGGTCTCGCAGTTGGTTTCCACAGCGTGGGCTTCCGCCGCATCTTTTCGTGGTTCGGACAAGCGAGGCGGTGCCAATGGTGCTCGTTTGCAACTGGCTCCACAGAAAGATTGGGCCGTCAACCAGCCAGCCGCACTGGACAACGTGTTGAAGGAATTGAGAAAGATCCAGTCTGAATTTAACGACAGCGGCAAGACCGTTTCGTTGGCGGACGTGATTGTGTTGGGCGGATGCGCGGCGATTGAGAAAGCGGCCAAGGATGCCGGGCATGATGTGCAAGTTCCATTCACGCCTGGCCGCACCGATGCGACTCAGGAAATGACGGACGTCGATTCGTTCGCAGTTCTCGAGCCGAAAGCCGATGGCTTCCGCAACTACCTTGCCGATGGTGCGAAACGTACGGCAGAGGAATTGTTGGTAGATCGCGCTCAATTGTTGACGCTGACTGCTCCGGAAATGACAGTCTTGGTCGGTGGCTTGCGAGTGTTAAACGCGAATGTCGACCAAGCTGCTCACGGCGTTTTGACCAAGCGGCCGGAGACATTGACGAACGACTTCTTCGTGAACTTGTTGGATATGGCTACCGTGTGGAACAAGTCGGGCCAGGCCGGCGTCTTCGAAGGCAAGGATCGTGAATCAGGAGAAGTCAAATGGACTGGTACCCGGGTCGATCTGATCTTCGGTTCCAATTCGCAACTTCGCGCTCTGGCCGAACTGTACGCCAGCGACGATTCGAAAGACAAGTTCGTTGCCGATTTTGTCACGGTTTGGGACAAGGTAATGAACCTGGATCGATTCGACTTACGTAGCAAGTAAAAGTTGAGCCTGGTCGGCTCGGAATTCCGACGACCAGAAACAATGTCTGGAATAAAACCAGCGTGATACATAAGCAAGGCCCGTCAATTATTTGGCGGGCCTTCTTTTTGTGGTGCTTGTTGCTGCCGACTCAGGAAAGATTCTTTATCGGAAAAAATGGGCGTTTGCTTGTCTGCGTCGAATTCAGAGCATAGTATCAGTCCCGCCAAACACGCGTTCTCACATAGCCACGCGTTTGTCACAGCAATTTTTTTATAAATCGAAAAGAGCAGTTAACGATGATCGATTTTTATTCGCAGGGTCCCAGTCGGTCCACTCCGCTATCGCAGAACCGCTTGTTCAGAGCGGCAAGCAAACTGTTTGCGTTGGCCTCCGTCCTGGTCTTTGGGTTAGCGTTGAATTGGCATTCGACTCTGCTAGCTGGTGAGCCGAGCGATTCGGTCCAAAAGCCAAAAGGTGTCGTGCTGGTCATGATCGATGACATTGGATACGGCGACGTGGATTTCCTTTCGCCCAGCGATTTGGAGACTCCACACATTGATCAGTTTGGCAAACAGAGTGTTCGTTTGACGGACTTTCATGTCGGAACCACATGCTCGCCAACTCGCGCCTCCCTGATGACTGGTCGGTACGTTAATGCCACCGGGGTTTGGCATACGATCGCAGGCCGTTCGATCCTTCGGGAAAACGAACAAACGATTGCCGATGTCTTTCAAGCCAATGGCTGGCGAACGGGAGTGTTCGGTAAATGGCATCTTGGCGACTCGTATCCTTACCAGCCACGCTTTCGCGGATTCGAAACGTCCGTGATTCATGGTGGCGGCGGTGTCGGGCAACAACCTGATTATTGGCGAAACGATTACTACGCATCAAAAGGCGAGACCACCAATCATAAAGGCAAGCCCACCGGCAACGATCACTATTTCCATGGTGGGGAAATCACCAAGGCGGATGAATTCTGCACCGATTACTGGTTTACGCACGCATTCAAGTTTATGGAAGCTTCGCTAAAAGAAGAGAAGCCTTTCTTTTGTTATATCCCGACCAACGCCGCGCACGGGCCCTTCAATGCGCCGCCAGGAGGCAAGGCCGGCTTCGATGGCCTGGTCGAAAACATTGACGAAAATATGGGTCGGCTGGAACAGTTTTTGATTGATAACGGCATTCGAGACGATGTGATGGTCATCTTCACTTCCGACAACGGTACAGCCGGCAAGGAACGCATGGGTGGATTGCGAGCGAAAAAGGGCAGCCACTACGATGGCGGTCATCGTGTCCCCTGTTTCATCCGCTGGCCGAATGGAGCGATGGGTGGTGGCGATGGGCGAGAGATCGGATCTTTGACCGCTGTGGCGGACCTCTTTCCAACCTTTGTCGAGCTGTTTGATTTGAACCGGCCCGAGGGCGGCCAGCCAATCCATGGCTCCAGTTGGAAAACGATGTTGTTGGATCAGGACCATGCCCTGGAAACTCGTACCTGGATCGTTGACACCCAACGCAAAAAGGATTTGATAAAGTGGCACAAGTCAAGCGTGATGCAGGACCAGGTTGTCGATGGGAAGATCAGCCATAAATGGCGGCTGACAAGACAGAATGCACAAAGTGAATTCGAGCTTTACGATGTCATCAATGATCGAGCTCAGGAGAACAACGTGCTGGCGAAACATCCGGAAGTTGTCAAGGAATTGAAATCGCATTACGAGGAATGGTGGCAGGAAATTTCCAGCCAGACGAACGACTATTGCCCGGCTGTGATCGGTGTTCAGCCAGAAACGATTTTGTATTCGCATGACTGGATCACGAAAAATGGATCGCCATGGCACCAAAACAATGTGTTAAATGGCAACCCGGGGTCTGGAATCAGTGCTGTGCGATTTGCCAAAGCGGGTCGATATCGTGTCGAGTTGCGACGCTGGCCACGTGAAGACGGTGGTGCCATCGATGGTCGGGATTCGAAGGGTCGAGGTACGGCTCACAAGATCGTAAAAGCAACGCTGGCGATCAAAGGCGTTGGCGATTGGGAGACTGCAGTGCCCAGCGGCGAAAACCATGCGGCGTTCGAAGTCGATATTGAGGCGGATCATGAAGCGAAAGATACGACGCTTAAAACGACTTTGGTCGACGATACTGGCAAGGTGGTAACTGGCGCGTTTTACGTTTACATTTCCGAGCTTTGATCCGGCTTCGGTTTCTGTGTTGAATGGTCAGACAGTGTCATCCATTTTTGCAATGGACGTGTTAGACTGAGCGTATGACCAGCAACTTGAAAGAAGATTTTGTACCTTCGGTTCCATCGGTAGCCGATTTGAGAAAATGGACCAAGCGTCGCATCCCCAGATTTGCATTCGAATATCTGGACGGCGGGTGCAACGAGGATGTCAATCTGGCCCGTAATTGCTCGGACATCCAAACGATCGAATTGATGCCCGAGTATTTGGCTCCGCACGATTCGTCCAGCATGAAAACGACTCTGTTTGGTCACGAGTACGATGCCCCGTTTGGTGTTGCTCCGATCGGCCTGCAGGGATTGATGTGGCCCAATTCGCCGGTCGTATTGGCACATGCCGCCGTCCGTCACAATTTGCCGTTCGTACTCAGCACCGTTTCCACGGCCAGCATTGAACAGATCGGTCAGGTCACAGAGGGGAAATTTTGGTTCCAGTTGTACCACCCGGCCAAGACGGAAGTGCTGGACGATGTTATGAAGCGAGCCGAAGAGGCGGGTTGCGACGTGCTGGTAGCGCTTTCCGATGTGCCCACGTTCGGGTTTCGACCTCGGGACATTCGCAACGGTCTGGCGATGCCTCCGAGTATGTCGTTGAAGAATATTCTTCAAATGTTGCTGCGGCCTGAATGGGCTTTCAACACTTTGCGATACGGCAAGCCAGAGTTCAAAACGTTGGTGCCCTACATGCCCAAAGGGATGAGTCTGAAACAGTTGGGCAAATTCATGGACGAGACGTTTGACGGGCGTTTGCAGGAAGAAAAACTGGCGAGGATTCGCGACAAGTGGAAGGGCAAGTTAGTGGTGAAAGGCGTCGTGAACCAGGTCGACGCTGAACGATGCGTCAGGTTGGGCGTTGATGGAATTATTGTATCCAATCACGGCGGGCGTCAGTTGGACGCGGGCGAGTCGACGATCAAACCATTGACCCGTTTGGCGGCGGAATTCAAAGACCAGTTGGTGGTGATGATGGACAGTGGACTGCGTTCCGGTCCAGATATCGCTCGCGCAATTGCTTCAGGTGCAGCGTTTACGTTCATGGGCCGGCCGTTTATGTTCGGTGTCGGTGCTCTGGGAGACCGGGGCGGCAACCATGTGATGGCGATGGTAAAGATGCAACTGCAACAAATTCTCGAGCAACTATGTTGCAAAACGATCGACGAGTTGCCCGATCACCTGATCAAATCCGCGTTGGATCAGTAAACGATCTGCCAGAATCCGGCATTCGCTCGACTACGTTGAGTCTGCGTCTGCGTTCGCTTCCGTGATGATCAGAGTACACTTTTTTTGCGACAGGTCGATCTCCTTGATCCTGACCTTGCTGGCATTCAGGCCAGTGCGGGCAGATATATCTTCCAGTAACTGCTGGCGGTACTCGGGCCCCAGCAAATTCACTTTATCGTAGATGATCGTATGGGTGGCTGGTTTCCTGGGGCGCGACGTGAAGAATCGATACTCGAACAACCCGGTCAAAATGACAATCATTGTGTTGCAAAACAACAGCTCAGTGTAACTTGTCTTCCTGTTTGACAACGCATTGAAGACCGCCATGCCAATGACGATGAACATGTACGTCATGTCCTTGACCTTGATTTGATCGGTGCGAAATCTCAGGATCGAAAAGATCGCAAACAGACCGAGCGCCATGCCCAATTCCAGTTCCAGTTTCTTCAGCGTGAAACAGATAAAGAAGACCGTGCTGTTCATCAGGAACAAGCTGAAGACATAGTTCTGATTCCGGTTCTTTGGAAAGTAAATGACGAAGATCAGACCTGTCAGAAAAAACAGGTTTAGAGTCAATCGAACGAACAACTTGTAGATGTCGTCGTCGAATAATGGGACTTCGAGAAATTCCATTGAAGTGGTATCCGGCGTTGAGGGTTTGACTCTGGGAGTGGTGAGTAACGAGTGCTGGTCGCCCCCGAGCAATGGCGGTTGTGTTGCTTCTTGTTTGGGAGCTCGGTCCTGCCATTTTAATCGGCCGGGCTCAATCAGGCCGGTTAATCAATCTGTTTCTCGGAGGTCGTTTGTCCATAAATTCGGTCCAGTGCCGATTGTCTTGCTTGCTCATCGTCTCCGTACAACCATCTTAGAATATTGCTGCTCCACATCGCGTCAGATTGCTGCGAATCGATAATTCCTTCCTCGATCGCCAGGTCAAGAATTTTGCCTGGGTACGATGATTGCGGTTCGCTCTCCATTTCTCCCAGCGGGTATGGATCGTCAAGGCCAAGGATGACTTGTTCGGCGCCCTGGTTCTTAACCAGCAACTTTAGCGACCCCGTGTCGTGAACCAGCGTGTCAAAAAAGATGTTCGAATGTCCAACTGCTTGCCGGGGGTGTACCTTGTTTTTGAACAGATCGGGTCTTCCATCAAAGCCCTGGATTCGGCGACCAAGATTGATCTGAGCGAGTTGTCCGCCATGTGCGAAACATGTTCGCATATTCGGGTATTTCTCCTGATAACCGTTCAAAGTCAGGAAGTGATAGGCGTCCGCGCATTGAGCCAACATCCAGATCAGATGGAAACGCCATGAGGTGTTCTCCAGCAGGATAAATTTCTCGCCATCGTAAGGATGGATCTCGACCGCCAGGTTGTATTGGTTGGCCAATTCAAAGATCGGCTCGTTCTCTTCGTCAAAGATACAACGCCACGATCCAATCGTGTCCATGTAGTGAGTTGGCAGGCACAGCAACCGCATCCCGAGTTGCTCGATGCAGCGTTCTATCTCCCACATGGCACCACGCACGAAACCGGGATGCACGACGAACCCACAAGTGAACTTGGACGGGTGTTCTCGCTGGATGCCGGCATTGAAGTCGTTCTGGAACCGGAGCGCCTGTTTCATCTCCTCAAGCCGCAGTCCGTTTCCGTAAAGTTGCGACAGGTTCAGGACAACGGCATGGTCGATGTTAAAACGATCCATCCATTCCAGTTTCTCGTCCAGGAAAAAGCTGGAGTCGGTAACAGGACGTTTCCAGCCTTTTTGCAGCATGAATTTTCGGGCATCATCAACCCAAAAAATCTCCTTGTCCTTCATGAACTGAGGGATCTGTTCAGGATAGGGAAGCAGGTGCGAGTGTCCGTTGATGCGTAGTTTTCGTTCCATCGTCTCATGCTATGGTGTGAGCACGAAAATAGCCAGACTCGCTGACTGAATTGCAGACTGAAAATGAATGCGAATATTGCCCAGTGATTGACACGGATGATGGTCGACCGAACTTTGGTCAAAACTCTGGTCATTCACGGTAGTGAAAACCCTGTGTCGATGACCGCGTTCATCTGATGGGCGAGAGCGAGTCGCATTGGTCATGAGTCAGGGGCAGCGAGCGCGCGGAGTGTGCCTGCCGGAAAATCGAATGCTGAGATATAAGAGGCCAGAGTGAACTAAAGATCAAAGCGAAAGCGCGGCTACCTACTTATTCTGGTAACCGGTTCTGTTCGCTTTGACATTCCACTTGGTCTCGGGCAGCTTTTTCTTGTCGTCGGATTCGACGGATTCAGTGACCTCGGCCCGGTTGCTGAACTGCAGCAGGTTTTTGGACTTTGGGTGATTAACGAAAACTACGACTGCCATGATCAAAGCAGCAGCCCAAGTGGATGCTGCCACCCAAATGCCAACGGAGGGTGTTTCGTTGTCCAATTGCCTTACCGTATTGGCGTCGTACGGATGGCGTTTTCTTTTGCGAGTAAGCATACAGATAGATAGGATGCAGGAAAGGAGTCTTGGATATTGTCGTTTTGCGCAGTTTGCCCAGGGGCTTGCCGACAAATCGACTTGAAACCCTAGGTTCGAAAATGGGCCGAGTCAAAGAAAAATCGGATTCCGGGCGAATGTTTTTGCGACTTTTTGGTGTCTAACTAGACTGGTAAGTGCTTGGAAGAATAGCCGATTCGGTAATTCCTGCGTTCGAACACCCCACCATTATTGCTCAGGTAAAACCCTCATGAAACGCGATCCGAACCGACCTGCCAATTTTGAATTGATATCCGAGGCTCTCGAGCAACGAATGATGTTGTCGACGGTCCAGGTGATTGCAGCAGGCACAACCGGAACCGAACAAATCGAGCTGGAAATCGATGGCGCCGTCGTCAGGACCTGGAATGATCTTGGCGATCAAGCGTTTAATGGTCAGACGGTGACGCGGACTCATACGACGACTGGGACCGTGACCGCCGATCAGGTGCGGATCCGATTCAACAATGATCTTTATGACCCGGCCAATAATATTGATCGCAATGTGCGAATCGATGCGATCGTGATTGATGGTGTACGTTTCGAGGCAGAGGCGTCCAATGTGTTTTCGACAGGTACCTGGATCGAAGGTAGTGGCGTCTCGTCAGGATTCCTTCAGAACGAGTTCTTGCACTCCAATGGTTTCTTTCAGTTTGCTGATGGATCCAACGACGGAAATGGCAGTACCTACCAAGTTCGAGCTCGCGGTGATGTGGGCGGCGAACAGTTTCGAGTCTGGGTGGAAGGCGAACAAATCGGTAGTGGTACCGTGACGACCTCTTTCCAAAATTTCCAATTCACAACCGACAGTGTCGCGAGTTCCAATGAAGTGTGGGTCGAGTTCATCAACGATTCCAACGCCAACGGCCTCGATCGTAATCTGGTCGTCGACTACGTTTCAATTAATGGCCAGATTTTCGAGTCCGAAGACCCTTCGGTCCGCTCAACCGGGACCTGGAGGTCTGAAAATAATGGAGTTGTACCTGGCAATTTTGAAACTGAAACATTGCATGCCAACGGCTTCTTGCAATTTAATCGGGGCGGCAGTGTAAACACTGGCGGTGGAGAAACTGGCGGTGGAGAAACTGGCGGTGGAGAAACTGGCGGTGGAGAAAC
>CAZPOL010000019.1:8409-40267 GCA_964588195.1 uncultured Pirellulaceae bacterium
GTGGAGAAACTGGCGGTGGAGAAACTGGCGGTGGAGAAACTGGCGGTGGAGAAACTGGCGGTGGAGAAACCGGCGGTGGCGAAACTGGCAATCCTGGAGGCGAAACCGGCAATCCAGGCGGAGATACTGGTGGAAGCAATGCCGATGAAGAACGACGCGCGGCCATTGATCGTATCAACGACGCTCTGCCCGACGGTTGGACTCATTCCTTGTTCAGCAACGGGACGGATGTCTTCTTGCAGACGACAGACATTAATGGGAACGCAGCATTCAATTTCCGATTTGGAAGCACCGGAGTGATCTCCAGTGTTGTCGATCTACGAGATAATACCCAACTGCTGGCTCCGACATTCCAGGGAGAAGTAACCGATCGAGTTGTGCAGTCGGTATTGTGGGAAGTCGGTCCCACCGTTCGCCATGACGTGCCTCAACTGTCCGAGTTTCAGGATCGATTCAATTTGACTCAGGCCGGAACCGTCGACAATCAATTCAACCGAACCGTCGACGTTGATATCGACAACGCGACGGGACAACTGGATGTTTGGTCAGTGCTTGATCGTCAGTGGCAAACGTCATTGCAGCCTCATCTGAACGGTTCAACCAACATGCTCACCCAATACGAAGTGTTGGACCATGGTGCGATATTGGTTCGCCGGGTTGTCCAGATCGGTGACATCACCGTGAACGGTCAGTCGGAGGAGATCTCCAACGGATTGTTTGTAGGTTGGTTCCCGTGGGCCGACAATGCCTTCAACGCGTTAGCGATTGGCATCGATGCACAGGGACAACCGAACAACTGGTACGCCAACAATCAGAATATTCCGACACATCAAAATCAACCGATCGCTGAGACTCGTGGCTGGGCAACCGTTTACGATCGAAATAATCTGGCGGGCGGTACGACCGCGTCGGTTGTGTTTGGCGAGAACGCTGGCACGATCAACCTGGCTGATGGAACGACGACTCCAATGCGGCGATTCTTGTTTAACACTCTGGACTTCGATACTGGTGTTGCCGTCAACCCAGCGTTGTGGACTGCAGAATTGCCTGCTGGGTCAATCATCGATCAGTCATACATCATCTATCCGGGTCGAGGTATTCAGGATGGAACGGGTCAACTTCTGGATACGCTTTCTGCGGAATTGCCTCCGCCGCAAGTTTATCACCCCGGCGCAACGATGGATGCCGAGCTAACAGCGATTGTCGATCGCCTGTCGGGACTCGATAATGAGCCGAGCCAGCGTACCAATCAAATTGGGCGTATTTAGAAGCTCGTGCCATTTCGTTTATATCCCGGTGCTAAATGTTTGTTTCTTTGACTCGCGGTTTTTCAACAAGGTTACTGGCAAGAACGACTCTACTGACCTGCCTGGCTGTCGGTTTGTTGTTGGGGAGCACGCTTCGCGTATCGGCACAGGAAGGTCTGAAGGATTTCGCGCCACCGAATTTCTATGTCGGTGGCGTGTTGCATGGCGACGATGAGAGTTTTCAGAATCCGCTGTATCGTGCGGAGGCTGAAAAACATTTCAACATGGTTACCTCGAGTGTCTACATGCCGTGGGGATTGTGGAAAGGGCCAGATCAGGAGCCTGATTTCAGCAAGTTCGAATCAGCGGTCGACTGGTCGATCGAAAAAGGGATGAAAGTCCACGGGCATGTTCTGTTGTTTCCCTGGGCGAATACGCAATCCAAATGGTGGATGGAGTTGCCAAATGAGCGAGTCGAACCGTTGTTGTTCCGATACGTAGATGGTCTGACGAAGGCTCGGGCCGGAAAGATCCATGTTTGGGACGTCGTGAACGAGGTGATCGCCAACGACGGCGAGCCGATGGATGCGGACGGTTTGCGAACCAACAACAAGGAATACCAAGCGATGGGCGCGTCGTACATCGACAAGGTGTTTCAATGGGCGTCGGAAGCCGATCCGCAAGCGCAACTGATTCTGAACTCGACCGGCTGTGAATGGTTGGGCAGCAAGTCCGATCGCATGTACAACTACGTCGTGAAGTTGAAACAGCGAGGCGTTCCAATCCATGGCGTCGGTTTTCAATTTCATTTTGTGGATGTCCAATCGCCACGTCCCGATATCGCAAGTATGCGAGCCAACCTGCAACGCTTTGCCGACGCTGGATTCGATATCTATATCACCGAGGTGGATGTGTGTTCGTTGTACACGAAAGACCCGCAACAGAATCAACCATCGAAAGAGCAACTGGAACGGCAGGCTCTGCACTTTCGCCAAACGATGGAACTGGCGTTGGCTCAACCAGCATGCAAGGCCTACTTGTTGTGGGATTTCGCAGATGACTATTCCTGGCTGCATCCCAGTACCAGCCAGATTCATACTCTACCGGCCGACAACTACTCCTTTCCCAGCCCGTTCAGCGGAGGCAAGGATTCTATTGAGGCAAAGCCGGCTGTCGCAGCAATGCGGGACGCGTTGAAGGCCGCCGATCGCAAAGACCGCTAGGTTGCGTTTGGTTGCGGCGCGAATTCGTATGGGCGGTTGCACAGTTGTGTCGAGTTGCGAAACGCCTGCTGCGCTCGTAAATTGGTTGGGCTGACATCGACCGAAAAAACAGGAACCAATGCCATGAACGTCTCGCAAGTGATGACCGAGTTGAAGAAAAAAGGGAGTGCTCAGTCACGAAAAATTTACGCTCGGCACGGCGCTCCGGAAAACATGTTTGGTGTCAAAGTCGCGGACTTGAAACCGATCGGAAAGAAGATCAAGGGTGATCAGGAGTTGGCGTGCGAGTTGTACGAAACGGGTAACGCCGACGCCATGTACCTGGCTGGTCTGGTGGCCGATGGTTCGCAGATGACCAAGAAGCAGCTGGAGACTTGGGCGAAGACTGCATCCTGGTATATGATTTCAGAATACTCGGTGCCTTGGGTGACTTGCGACAGCAAGCACGCGCGGGACTTGGCGACTAAGTGGATGAAGTCGAAAAAGGAAAACATCGCTTCCAGCGGCTGGGCGACTTACTCGTGTCTTTTGAGTATGCGGGACGACGAGGACCTGGATTTAAAAGAGATCAAAAGTCTGTTGAAACAGGTTGAGAAAGAGATCGACGGTGCGGCGGGCAGAGTTCGTTACACGATGAACGGTTTTGTGATTGCGGTTGGCGCGTACGTTAAAGGGTTGTCGAAAGAGGCCAAGGCGACGGCGAAGAAGATCGGCAAGATCGAGGTCGACATGGGCGAAACGTCATGCAAAGTCCCACTGGCGACGGACTATATCGCCAAAATCGAAAAGGCGGGACGAGTTGGAAAGAAGCGAAAAGTCGCTCGCTGCTGAGCAAGAGGTTGGTCTGTTCAACCGAGGTTGGTTGTGCCAGAGCCCGGGTCTACTGGAACCCTGGTTTCCTGAATATCTGGCGGAACCTGGTAATTCTCAATCGGCAGTGACAAGTCGCATACCGGGTCGTTGGGACTTCTGGTAAAACGGTGAAATGTTAATTGCATTGCAAATTTTGGGTGGATTCGCCCTGCTGATTGTGGGCTCGGAAGTCCTCGTGCGTGGAGCCAGTAATCTGGCGGCGCTACTGGGGATGACGCCGCTGGTCATCGGCTTGACCGTGGTCGCTTTCGGAACGAGCTCGCCAGAGCTGGCCGTCAGTATCCAAAGTGTGTTCGAAGGGAAGGCGGATCTGGCCGTTGGCAACGCCGTAGGCAGCAACATTCTGAATGTGTTGCTGGTTTTAGGTTTGTCCTCGCTAGTTGTTCCTTTGACCGTGAAGAGCCAGGTGGTCAAGTTTGATGTTCCTTTGATGATCGGGGCGACCCTTGCGCTGTTGCTGGTGACCCTGGATGGCAATTTGTCACGCATTGAAGGCATTTCATTTGTCGCGGTTTTGATTGCTTACATCACGATACTCATTCGCAAGGCTCGTCGGGAAACGAAGCAGGAGAAGGCCGATGCGATGTCAAAGCTTCCTGAATCTGAGGCGATGGCCTTGATGGAAGCCGATGTCGCGAATCCCAAAGCCACCGGAATCTACTTCGCGTTGTTGGTGGGCGGTCTGATCATTCTGGGCGTTGGCTGCAGTTTATTTGTTGACGGCAGTGTGGCGTTGGCAAAGGTGATCGGCGTTAGCGAGTTGGTGATTGGATTGACCGTAATGTCGGTTGGCACATCGTTGCCCGAGTTGGTGACGACGGTGGTCGCCGTTTTGCGAGGCGAACGCGATATGGCGGTTGGCAACATTGTGGGCAGCAACATGTTTAACATTCTGTGCGTGTTGGGCATTACATCCTCGATCGCTCCCGATTCGATACCTGTGAAAGCTGAGGTCCTGCATCTGCATTTGCCCGTTGCTTTGGCCTCGGCCGTCATCTGTTTGCCGATCTTCTTTACGAAATGGGAAATTTCGCGTTGGGAAGGCGCGTTGATGTTGGTGTTGTACTCGGCATACATGACTTACATGCTGATGCAGGCGTACGAGTCGACGTCGATCGATACCTTCACCAAGGTCGCCTGTTACGGATTGCTGCCGCTTACCGTGTTGATTTTGGCGGGTTCAACCGTGATGAGTATTGGAAATTCCAAATTGAAAGCGGAAGCAAATTCGTAGATGCGGACCTCGCAGATCGTAAGGTGTAAGAAACATGATGTTGCTGTACTACCTGTTAGCTGTTCCATTACTTTGCCTGGTGAGCGCAGGAATGTATTGGTTCGATAAACGGCTGGCAGAAAACAAAAGCCGTCGTATCCCGGAGGCCACGCTGTTGGCCGTTGATTTGTTGGGTGGCTGGCCTGGTGGTTGGTGGAGCCAACAAAAATTTCGCCACAAAACCAAAAAGAAATCATTCCGGGTAAAATACTATTTGGCAATCCTTGGCAACATCGTGCTGATCTATTTGATTGCGACCGGCAAGATTGGCTGGGACGCGATTCGCGAAATGGGCCAGGATGCCCTTCGGTAATCAGGTTTTGAAAGTAATTGTGCAGTGAAGCTTCTACTCTTCAGCGATGTGCACTGCAGCAAGTCTGCAGTTGGTCGATTGGTTGAGCTTTCGGATCGCGTCGACGTGTTGGTGGGTGCTGGTGATTTCGGGACGATGCGACGCGGGACTGATACCACGTTGGCTCCATTCCAGGCGATCGACAAACCACAAGTATTGGTTTGTGGGAACGGTGAATCGGATGACGAGTTACGTCAGGCGGCTGACTGGGATCATGCCAACGTCCTGCATGGCGACGGGACGACCATTAACGGTGTCTCGTTCTTCGGCCTGGGAGGCGGCATTCCGGTCACTCCTTTCGGTTCGTGGAGTTTCGACCTCGATGAACAACAGGCTGCCGAAAGACTGGCCGATTGTCCCAAGGGTGGCGTACTGGTTGTGCACAGCCCTCCGTACGGCGCGGTTGATGTTTCTTCACGAGGCAAACACCTGGGCAGTGAATCGATTCGTGAAACGGTGATTCGATGCGAGCCGAAACTGGTGGTCTGCGGACACATTCACGACAGCGCCGGCCAATGGGAAGCGATCGGGAAAACGATGGTCGTCAATGCCGGACCGGAAGGTGTCATCTGGGACCTGGATAGCAACGAGGCTTTGGCGAAGTAAATGATCACGCTTGCCAACTTTGTTTTTGTGCTGACCAGCATTCTGATCCTGGTACAGATGTTTCTGGTTTTTCGTTACGCGATTCGAATGGATTGTCGAAAACCGGGCGAGTCAGATCGTTCTTATCAACCACCGGTGACGGTTGTGCTTTGCCTGCGTGGTTGCGATCCATCCTTGCGGGAATGTCTGTCCGCTTTGTTAGATCAGGATTACAAGGAATACCGTTTACTGTGTGTGCTGGACAGTCAACGAGATCCCGCGACAAAGATAATCGCTGAATTCAAACAAGACCCACGCCTGCAACAACTGATCTCGCCTGCGACGGACAATGTGTGCAGTTTAAAATGCAATTCACTGGTTACCGCGTTTGAGCAGCTAGAAGATCGAATTGCAGTTCTGGTGGATGCTGATACGGTTCCTGACAAGCACTGGCTGAGTGACCTTGTCGCGCCGCTAAGTGAAAAAGATGTCGTGGCTGCGTCAGGCAATCGCTGGTTTGTACCGGTCGACCGGCGAATCGGCAGCTACGTTCGCTACCTTTGGAATATGGCGGCGGCTCCGCAGATGGACGCCTTCAAAATTACCTGGGGCGGTTCATTGGCACTGAAAGTCGGCTTTGTGAAGACTAGCGGCTTGCTGGATGCTTGGCGGAAATCGTTGTTCGAGGATGCATCAGTCGCAGGCTTTGCACAACGCTCCGGAAAGCGAGTGCAGATGCTGCCACAGTTGCTGCTGCCGAATCGCGAGGGGATTGGCAGAGTCGATGCAACGCACTGGATCAAACGCCAGTTACTGGATACCAGGCTTTACCACAGTGCCTTTTCGAAAGTGGTTGTGCATTGCTACTCGGTGGTCGCGCTTATAATTGTGGCTGTCGGCGTTTTTCTCTACGCTTCAATTGTGAAGGGTGACGGATTGAAGTCGGGCATGGTGTTGACGATGTGTTTGGTGAACTACGTCGTCTTTTACATTGGCGTGTGGTTCGTTTTAGACAAGAGTGCCAGGGACGTGCTGAAGAGTCGAGGGCACGAATTGCCGAAGCGTCGTTGGTTGAACCCCAAGGCGTGGTTCTCTGTAATTGCGACGCAATGGGCCTACACCGTCGCGACACGCCAAGCGATGAAGGCCAGGCAGGTGACGTGGCGAGGCATCGAATACCAGGTAAATGGCCCATATTCGATCCAGATGGCGGAGTACCACGAGATGAAGTCGTCAGATCCGGACGGAGAGTCCGCGAACGAGTCACTGTGATAAAAGTTGGTGCATCATGGGGTGTGGCGCGAGCATTCTAGCATGTCGCTTCCGCGATCACCAAGCGTTTCTTCTTGCCCCAGTTGTCGAGGTCGCCGAAACTCAGGTAGCGGTGAATCGTTTCCGCATCGATGGGAGGACAAGGCAGGTCGCCCGCAAACGTTTTCAGGTTGGTGGTATCGAATGTCGGGTCATGCGACTCGTATTGTTGGTAGATGGCGATGTTTTCGAAAATCTGTTTGGCAAAATCGGGCTGTTCATATTCGTCGGGTACCGCTTCGCCGCAAAATTCAACGCCGTGCGAATTGAAGAATTCGTAACACGCGTCGATGACCTGGCTGGGCGTCAGGCATTCGTCTGGAGCCATGTGGAAGGTCCGGCCGTGCGCCTTGGGGTTGTGGAAGATTTTGCAGAAGACGTCTGAGATCCAGTCAACGGGCACCACGTTGCGGGGTTCGTCGCCTTCCATTGGAACCTTCACTGGCGTCAGGATCTTGCCCTGCTGGTCACGTTCTTGTTCAGGAATAAACAGAGCGAACAACCTCAGGTACACGTACAGCCCGTGGTACGTACTGGTGAATCCGGATTGCGAATCGCCAGCGATCACGACCGGGCGATAGATCGTGACTTTATCAAAGTGGTCGGCGTTGCGTACGAGTTTTTCGGCGGCAAACTTGCTTCGCTCGTAATCGTTTCGGAAGCCCAGTGAATCGTCAAAATCGGATTCCATAATCGTGGTATCGCGATTTCCGCAAACGTAGGCGGTCGAGACATAGTGCAGGTTGCGGATTCCACAATCGTCGGCCAATTGCAATGCGTGGCCGGTTCCTCCGACGTTGGTCTTCCAGGGTTCCCGCTGACGATCCGCACCATTGAACTGCAGGATGGCGGCGTTGTGAATGATTGAACCACAATTTTGCTTTACCCACTGACAAGCTTGTTCGTCCAATCCGAGATTCGGTTCAGAGATGTCGCCGGCCAGGATAACGGGCCGAGGGATCTGGCATTCGAGTTCCAATTCCCAGTACTGCAGGATTCGCTCGATGCGGACTTCGACAGGCTCCTTTTTCTTTGGTCGGACGATGACGGCCAATTGGGCTCCCGATCTCAACAGATCACGCATCAGGTATTGGCCCACTAGCCCGGTCGCACCGGTCAACAAGGTATAAACTTTCTCGTCCGCCGCTTCGGAATTCGATTCAAACTGATTCAAGGGGCACATTTCGATGCAAAAACTGGATGGTTTGCCAGCCGCGGGTGAGTAGAGACCGTTGGCTAACGCTATAAAAGGGCAAGACTATCAACTAATCGACTCGATTGAAATAAGGCATCAGGAACATTTTTAGACATGAATCTTAAGCAGGAAGCCCTGGTGACTTTGCCCATCCATAAAAAATGCCTGGCAATCGTGTTCGTTGCTGTGTCGTCGGTAGTGTTCTTGTCCCTAATTCATGCCCGGTCGCTTGTTGCACAGGATGTTCAGGATGCACAGCTGCCGGCACTGGCGGTTCAAAAAATTGAGTTCGCAGCGGACTATCGGGCGACGGATCTGATCGCCGCAGATCTGGTGTCCAGCGGCTGGCTTGCCCTGTTCGATGGGAACTCGAAATTCGGATGGCGAGCCGAGTCAGAGGCGATTTGGCAAATAAAAGACGGTTTGATTGTCGCCGAGGGAAGTCAGCCCGGCCTGTTGCGAACGGCCAGCCAGTTCGATTGTTTCCGTTTCTCGATGCAGTATCGATGCGAAGCCGGGACAGACGCCAGCGTCTTTTTTCGAACGAGTCCGAGGCCCAGTGAGCAAGATGCGGTCGAGGTTGCTCTGGATGCTGGCGACGGCAATGAATTCCGAACGTTGGAGGTTGAGATCAACGCCAGTGAGTTCGCGGTGTGGGTCGACGGTGTGGAAACGAAACGGATCGAGGCTGATCAGCTTCCAGTGCTTCGTGGCTATATTGGTTTTCAATGCCAACAGGGCAAGGTGCAATTGAAAGATGTATGGTTGCGACCGCTGTTGAATGTGAACGCAGTACCGGCAGACTCGGAGCCAAACGCTGCTTCCCGGATGGCCGTACCGTTGAATTGGACAGCCTCGACGGAAAACGATTTTGTTGCTGCGACGAATGAGCAAGGAAACGTTTTGACATTAACGGGCGGGCCGGGCTATGTCGAATCTGACCAGCAGTTTTCCAACTTCGTGCTGCAGGCAAAGTGCAAAATATCGGTAGGCGGCAATTCGGGAATCTTCTATCGTTGCGTACCGGGCGAGAACACGCTTGGTTACGAGTCACAGATTGACAATCGCGTTGCCGCCGAGACTGCCGATACACCAGCGAATTGTGGCACGGGAGGGATCTTTCGTCGCAAGGATGCTCGGCAGATTGTGGCCGCAGACGAAACGTGGTTTGCAAAAACCATAGTGGCCGAAGGACCGCACGTCGCCGTTTGGGTCAACGGATATCAAGTCACGGATTGGACTGACAAGCGAAAGGCGGATCGGAATCCCAGGCGAGGTCTACGGGTGTCGGCCGGCACGTTGATGTTGCAAGGGCACGATGCCGAAACGACAACAGAGTTTCGGGAGATCAACGTTCGTGAGTTGCTGGAACGCCGGTCAAGGTAATGGGGCCGGCAGGTTTTTGGATCAGGATTTTTGCAGGCCGCGGAGAACTTTGGGCAGTGGGAAATGCACATTTTCTTCGCGTATCATGCGAAGCTCGACCGTGGCATCGTACTTTTCTTGCAACCAATCGATGCATTGTTGTACGACCGTTTCCGGGGCGCTTGCTCCGGCCGTGATCAGGACGGTCTCGTCGCCTCGAAACCACTCGGGTTTGATATCTTCGGGCCCATCGATCAACCAGGCGTTCACGTTGGTCTCTTCTGCCAGTTCTCGCAGGCGTTGGCTGTTGGAACTGTTTTGACTGCCCAGCACCAGGCAGATTTCTGACTCGACCGCCAGTTTGCGAACGGCGTCTTGGCGATTTTGTGTCGCGTAGCAGATGTCGTCTTTTTTCGGATTCGCGATGTTGGGGAATCTCTCTCGCAGTCTGGCGATGATTCGATTGGCGTCGTCGACGGATAATGTTGTTTGAGTCAGGTAGGCGACTTTGGCGTCGGCGGCGATGTCGAGTTTGTCAACGTCCTCGACATCCTCAACCAGGATCATGGCGTGAGGTGCCTCGCCCATCGTCCCGATGACTTCGTCGTGACCTTCGTGTCCGATCAGAAAAATGGTGTAGCCTTCTTTGGCGTACTTGATCGCTTCCAGGTGCACCTTGGTGACCAACGGGCAGGTCGCATCGATGGCATTCAATTTTCGCTCGGCCGCCAGCTTGCGTGTGGCCGGAGAAACACCATGAGCGGAGAACAGCAGCGTCGACTTTTCGGGCACCTCTTCGATTTCGTCAACGAAGGTGACACCCCGGTCTTTGAATGAGTTAACGACATACTGGTTGTGTACGATTTCGTGGTACACGTAGATCGGTGCGCCGAACGCTTGCAGGGCTAATTCCAGGCTCTCGATCGCCATGTTGACGCCTGCACAGAATCCACGCGGGCTGGCCAGTAGTATTTTCATTTCGCTAATTCTCCGTAGAACTTCTTTCCACATCATAGCCAACCGCAGGAAAGCGAGCGAGGCAACCTTGTCGACGGGCGTAGATTGTCTTATACCGGAAGAATCTGCCACGGTAAGCTCGAATAGTGAAGGCGAGCGGCAGTCGACGGATTTATCACGGTATTGGTTATTGGCAATCGTTGAAGGCGATGAAATGGCATCAGGTGCGACAATGGATGAAGAAAAGAAACGGATCTTGCCCGAGGTGACTCTGGAGGAGAGTTACAAGATTTGTGATCGATGGGTGGCTGATCGGTTGAAGCCATACGCCTGGATGGGCGGAAATATTGCCTCTGGTTCGCGGCGATATTTTCATGCTGTTTTGGCTTTGGCCGCGCGGACTGAAAAGATGTGCGACATCCATGTTGGGCGAGCGGCAAGGCTGGACCAATTGGCGGACTTTCGTGAGGACTTCCGCAACAACTTTATGGAGGAAGAATCGACGGACCAGTTCCCTGCCCTGTTGGACACGGTCAAGCGGTTTGGGATTCCGCAGCAGTATTTGCATGACATTGTTTTGGCTGCCGACATGTGTGGTCGTATCGAAAGGTTTCAGAACTTTGATCAATGGCTACAGCTCGGCTGTCGGCTGGGTGGCGGTACGTTGTTGTCGCTGATTCCAATTGTGGGTGCTGAGAAACAAGGCTACGAAGCGACCGCGCTTAGCTGTGGCCAAGCCATCTATTTGACTCACCTGTTGGCTGACATTTCGGATGAGATCCAGAAACTGGAATACTTTTTGCCGGCCGAGATTGTTGATGAATTCAACGTCGACTTAACCAAACACAATCCAGCCAAACCTGCCAAGGAAATTTTACGTTTGATTAGGTACCTGGTCGGACATATCGAGAAGCAATTCCAGGCAGGGGGAAGTATCGTCAAATACCTGAATCTGGACGGCCAGCGGGTAATGAAGACGGTTATTTCAGTGTACTGGAATTTGTTGATGAAGATTAAAGTCGAGCCCGAAAAAGTAATACTGGGTGAAGGGAATTTGACTCGCAAGGAACAATTTTGGTTTAAGCTGAAACACTTGATGGGTTTGGAGGGCGGCGTTGTCGTGTTGCCAGATCCATCCGAGCATCATCACTAATGATCCGTTCCATTGGACAGGTTCTGCCTGCGGAGCGTTGGCCAGGTAAGGTTCAATTATGGCTCAGGCCGGCACAGAATCGGACAAGACTCTGAAGAGCGGCGTGGTTCATCTACGTTCGCTGACCGGGTTGCGGTTTATCGCTGCCTTCGTTGTGTTCGCTTCGCATGTTCAGTACTTTGCATTCCCCGAAGCAAAGCATCTGCCGTTAGGCGGACCGGCGGTATCTTTCTTCTTCGTGCTTTCCGGATTTATCCTGACTTATGTCTACCGTGATCGACTAACGGTTCGCGGTGTCCCCAGATTCCTGTTCACGCGCTGGGCCCGGCTTTGGCCATTGCATATCGTTTGCCTGGCGATCGCTATTTGGTTTCTGAAAGTACCAATAGGCGCCGATCCGGAGGGGAGGTCGAGCTATGCCAGTTTGTGCGCTCATGTGTTGATGCTGCAATCGTGGATTCCGATTCGTTTTTGGTTCGTCGATTTCAACGCGGTAGCCTGGAGTATTTCCACCGAGTTGTTCTTCTATGTGTTTTTCCCGTTTTTGTTGTTGGGCAGCAACAAACAGTTCTGGTTGAAGGTGTTGGGCGTCTTTCTGTTGTGGGCGGTTTTCATGAAGTGGGCAGCCGGAAATCTTCCGGCTGGAAATGTGCCAGCCTGGACAGACATGAATTCGATCGCAGTCGCTTTTCCGCTCGTACGATTGCTGGAATTTGTTGTTGGTATGGCGGCCTGCCATTGGATGATGCAACGCAACGTGACGTTTGTCGGTGAGGTTTCCGAACGCCGCTCACAATATTGGACAGATACGCTCTGGGAGTTACTGGCGGTGGGGTTGGTTTTGCTCTGGTGGATCGTGATGGTCAAAACCAGGTTTACGAACTTCATGATTCGCACGCCCGAAATCGGGCCGCTGATTGGCACTTGGACTCGCGTAGGTGGCGGACTGTTTTTCTACGCGTTTGTGTTTATGGTCTTTGCCAGTCGCCGCGGTTTGCTGGGCCAGTTAATGGCATCACGTTTTTTTGTCTGGCTGGGCGAAATCAGTTTTGCGTTCTACTTGATTCACCAAATTATCATCGTTCAATTAAATAAGCTGGCGCTATCTGACTTTCAGTTTGCCTGGATAAGTTTTGTCGTCGCACTAATGGCTTCGGCGTTGTTGTATCGTATCGTTGAGATGCCTTGCCGTGACGGCTTGTTGGCAATTTACGACCGAAAGAGTGGTTGGTTCCGCAAGACGACAAGTGGAATCCGCGACGTATTGACGTCCAAAACGGGGCTCGCCCAAATCGGCGTATTGGTCCTGCTGCTGGGAATGATGTGGGTTCGTCCGGTCGACGATTTGAATTTTGCCAAGTGTCAGAAAATCATCGACCAGACTCCGGTCGAATTACAGGGCATCTACTTCCAGGACGAAGGAAGGCTGTTGGGCGTTCAGGCGAAACGAGTTGAGACGGGAGTCATGATTCGCATGGTATGGTCGCGGGAACGAAGTTGGTCCCGGAGTCGATTCTTGCACATTTGCGATTCGGACGGGAACATTCTTACGCAGGGTCCAAACAAAGTTGATGCCTTTGTAGAAAACCCTCCGTTCTCTCCGTTCATCGATCAGGTCTTGTTAACGAAACGGAAGATCAAGGGCGCCGCCTACGTGGCTGTGGGCTTTTGGTCGGAAGAGGCACAGGCAGCGAAAGTCGTTAATCGGGAAGCGGAGATGCACGGGTATCGAATCAAGTTGGTTGAGTTCAAGGATTTGAAATGACCCGGGTTAATCCGCTGATCAGTTCTCAGTGTCGTGTCCAATGTCCAAACCGACCAGTTCCAGCAACTTGAGCGCGTTGGTGGTCGTGGCGATGCCTTCCCGAGCCTGGTAGTCGAATGTCATTTCTTTTTTGCCATTGATCGTTTCGAAGGCTTCACGGAAATGGATCGGGCGGCACGCTTCGTTTAACTCGCCGCTGCTGCCTAGTTCCAGGTCATGTGTCGATACGGCACCAATCGCTTGATGATCGATCAAGTGCCGAATCACGCGAGTCACTGCGATGTGCCTTTCCTGAGAATTGGTTCCCTGCAGAATCTCGTCCAGTAAAAACAGCACCGTCGTTTGAGGATTGTTTTCGTAATCGCGAGCGATATCGACGATCTGCTTCAACCGTTTTAATTCCGCCATAAAAAACGAAACGCCATCGGCTAGTGAGTCCTGGATACGCATGCTGGTTTCGATTCGCATGGGCGACATGCTCATGCTGTTGGCGCAAACCGGCGCGCCCAGGTGTGCCAAGACGACGTTTAGACCAAGCGAACGCAACAACGTACTTTTTCCGGACATGTTTGAGCCGGTGACCAGCAATACGCTTCCGCTGGGCCCGACTGAGACATCGTTGCAGACTCGATCATTTCGGTTCAGCAAGGGGTGGCCCATCGTTTGGCATACGATGATCGCCTCCGACTTGGGCAACTCGCTGACTTGCGGCGTAACCCATTCGACATGATCGACGGCGAATTGTGAAATCGCCATTAACACTTCCCAGTGGCCGAGGTTTTCGAACCAGCGACGGACGTGTTGGCCATTGGCTTGTTTCCACTTCTGCAGCGACTTCAGCGTATGAAAGTCCCACAGGAAACCGAATTGCAACAAGATGTATAACACGAACAGCAGGCTGTCGCGCCGCAGGTTGGCTCGTTTGGCGATCCCGCCCAGTTGTTTGGTTGCCGCCAATACATCTGATTCTTTTGAATGCAATTGGTCCTTCAACTGCTTCAGGAGCGGTGCCGAGAATTCTTCCTGGCCAATCATCGCAAACAGCGAATTGTAATGTGTGATCTCGCTGTGCCGCGTGGAAACCTGGTTGAAGATCGAGTGGATCTTGCCGGCAAACAGGACGGTGTAAAGGAAATTCAGTCCCAGCATGATCAGCGTAAACGGGCCTGCAATCGCGATCGGTATCAGGCCGGAAATCAGACCCAGCAAGGCAATCGCCGTAACGACCGACAAGACGCGAGCGCCCAGGACCACCAATCCTGATTTGTCCAGTTGTCGCGGAGCTTCAGCCCACTCGGTTAATTTGTCTGGGCCACCGTCGCTGGCTGAAAGCAGATGGCAAAGGAAACGAAATTCGTCGCGGAATTTTGGTTTGCCTCGCAGGTCGCTCACTGCTTCCTGCCGTTTGCCGATTTGTTCTGCCGTGGGCACGTTCAGGATCCAGTGGCGGATCAAGCGAATTCCTTCCGGCGTCTCGACACCACCAACCAGTTGGAACAGGGAGGACTTGCCAAACAGGTCAAGGTCGTTGGTCAGTGCTGCGTGTTGAGGTTCGATTTCGACCTGGATATTCTTGAGGTCGTCCCAATCGCGATTCAATCGAGCGCGAGACCATTTGTATAACCTTCGCCAAACCTGATTCTTGCGACGTCGGCTTTCAATTCCTTCGTGAAAGAAGGCAACCACCAGGAAGGCAACAAAGATCCCGCCCGCCAATCCAAACCAAAGGTTTCGGTGGCCCGCGTACGTCATGAAGCCCAGCACCAGGCCAACCAACGACGCCAGAAACAGCAGGCCTCGGATCATCGACATCGATTTCCATTTGCTGGAATCAGCGTCGATTTGTGAATCCAGTCCAGCGATTCGATCGGTATACCATGCGACCCGCTCGTCTTGTGTTTGATGAGCGTCGCCAGCGGCCAAATCAGTCGCTGATTGGTTTTGTGTTTGGTTCATGGAGGATCAGAGTCAAACTTTCAATTCTTCTTCGCCAAGACCATTGTCTTGATTACGTTTAAGGATGGGGTCGACCACGGTTGAGCAAAACTGGTCGACTTGTTCCGGTGCCCGTCCGGTAAAGCCACCACTATCAAGGACCTGGTCCAGATCGACGGCAGCGAAGGCCTCGTCCGATCTCAAACGATCGAGCAGGTCATTCGGTTGCCCGTCTTGTTTTACAGCTTTTCCAGCAGCCACACTGTGCTCACGGATTCGCTCGTGCAACGTCTGGCGATCACCGCCGGCATCAACCGCAGCCATCAGGATGTTCTCGGTGGCCATGAAAGGCAGCTCTTCGGCCAGGTTCTTTGCAATCACGTTTTCGTAGACCACCATCCCTTTGGTAATGTTGCCAAGCAGGATCAAAATGGCATCGACAGCCAGGAATGCTTGTGGAATTACCAGCCGACGGTTGGCGCTATCGTCCAGCGTGCGTTCCATCCACTGGGTCGCCAGCGTGTTGGCCGGACTGCTTTGCAAACTGATGACGAAGCGAGCCAACGCGCAGACACGTTCCGATCGCATTGGATTTCGTTTGTAGGGCATCGCCGACGATCCGATCTGTTTGGCCTCGAACGGTTCTTCCAGTTCCTTGCGATTGGCCAACAGCCGCAAGTCCGTCGCGATCTTGTGAGCTGATTGTGCGATCCCGGAGAGTACGTCCATCAGTTGCACATCGATTTTGCGACTGTAGGTTTGGCCGGTGACGGCGTAGGTGTCTACGAAGTCGATTTTTTTTGCGACGGCTTGATTCAGCTGATCAACTTTGGCGTGATCGCCGTTGAACAGTTTCAAAAAGCTGGCTTGCGTGCCAGTGGTTCCTTTTACTCCGCGAGCCTTTAACCCATCGATCCGCGATTCCAGGTCTTCCAGGTCCATGGCCAGGTCGTATGCCCACAGCGTCGCCCGTTTTCCAATCGTGGTTGGCTGAGCCGGTTGCATGTGCGTGAAACCCAGACAAGCCACTTCGCGATTCGCTTTGGCAAACTGTCCAAGTCGTCCAATCACAGCTGCCAATCTTGCCAGGACCAGCCGCAAAGCATCGCGGTAAATCATCAGGTCGCCGTTATCGGTAACGAAACAGCTGGTTGCTCCCAGGTGAATGACTGGCCGGGCCTTGGGGCAAACTTCGCCGAACGTATGGACGTGAGCCATCACGTCGTGCCGCAGTTTCTTCTCGAAATCGGCGGCTACCTGAAAATCGATGTCGTCCAGGTGAGCACGCATTTCGTCCAGTTGTTCACTGGAAATATCCAGCCCGAGTTCGTTTTGCGATTCGGCCAAAGCCAGCCAGAGCCGTCGCCAGGTGCTGAATTTTTTTTGAGCACCAAAGATTTCGCACATTTGGCGCGATGAATAGCGAGTAATTAACGGATTTTGGTATTGTGAGAAGTCCATCAAAAAGCGGGCCTTGCGGTTCAAAAAGTTGCCGGCAACGTCGGGAAAACCAACAGATTAGCAACTAGTGTTACTCACCGACAGGTCCCAATTCCGCGATACGTTCGGATGGAAACCGATTGCTGCCAACCATTTACACGATCTGATGAAAATCCAGACAATCGCCAATCCAGGAACCAGTATGTGGCGAATGCGCATTTAGGTGGTTGGTTCAAAGGGGAAGCAGCTGGTAGACATCAATCGACCGCGTCCCAAACAGACAATCTTTACGTTAATCCCTATAATTGGCTAATATGACGATTATGAATATGACAGCCGCCTGATTCTGATGATTGTGTCATTCGTTGAATTTACGCTGCTATCAATCGGATTGATTGACGATTGTTACTCAAGAGATGCCTGCATGAATCGAGAGTTGATAAGTCCATTGACTCGCCGAAGGGAGAATGCTTTGAGAAAGTTGCGTATGTTGTTGCGTGAGCCGAGGGCTATAGTCGCACGTCGAATCTGTCAAACGAGTGCCGTTTTCGCGATGTTGGTTTCGTTCGTATTGATCGAACCTGTCTTGGGCCAGGATAAAACGGCCAGCGAGAATCTGTTGCCATCCAACACGACCGCTTGGGTTTCTGTACCCGATGCTGAGGCGTTAGAGAAAGCGATCGAAGGCACCCAGTTCGGTGCCATGATGAACGATCCCAAGGTCCGTCCATTTGTGGATGATTTGGTTCAGCAGTTGCGAGGCTACCTGAACGAGCAGAACATACGGTTCGGGATGAAACTTTCCGACATTGAAGAAGTTCACTCTGGTGAAATTTGCATTGCCGGAGTCTTGAAAAAACCGTTGGAAGGCACAGCCAACGACGTGGCACCAGAACATGGAATTGTGTTGTTGGTCGACGTGGAAGGATCTGAAGACAAAGCCGCCGAATTGATGGGCCGGGTTCACAAGAAATTGACTGAGATCGAGGCCACTGAAGAAAAAATCGAGATTCACGGAATCCAGACTTCGAAATGGTCGTTCAAGAAACCGGAAGGCTTGCGAAAACGACAGTTCGCCTTCCATGCGATCGTTGGCGGTTGGATGTTAGCCACTGACAATGAAAACACATTCCGCGAAATCCTTGGCCGTGTTACAGAAACAGCGACCGGGACATCTACCTTGGTCGAAAATGAAGCCTTTAAAGTAGTGCAGGAAAGTTGTGAGTTTGCAAAACAAGGTTTCGATTCGCACGTGCGTTGGTTTGTGGAACCATTCGGTTACGTGCAGTTGGCTCAAGCAATCGCCGATTCGCAAGCTTCTAATGACGGAAACCGAAACAACATCGCAGAGAAATTCGAAGAGGAAGGTTTCTCGGCGATCAAAGGCGTCGGTGGCGTCGTCTCATTCGCTACTGGCGAGCACGAAACCGTCCATCGCACCATGATTTTCGCGCCGCCTGTTGCCGGTGCTCCAGAAGGCGAACGTTACCTTAGAGCTGCCGGGATGCTGGACTTTCGCAACACCAGTGACGACGCGCTCGATCCACCGATGTGGGTGCCAGAGAATTCCGCAGGGTTCGTGACGTTTACCTGGGATCTTGAAAACGCGTTGAATAAAGTTGGCTACATCATCGACAAGACCTCTGGCACGCCAGGGTCGTTTGAACGAGCCTTGGAAAGCATGAAGAATGATCCCGAGGGTCCACGAGTTGACGTTCGCGATCTGATCTCGAAATTGAACCGGCGTATCTCCGTTTGCTCGATTACCGAGTTACCCATTGACGACGCCAGCGAACGAATCGTATTCGGAATCAAAATTCATGCCGATGAGGATTACGTTGCGGATTGTATCTTTCGGTTGTTTCGCAACGATGCCGTGTCTGAGGATTTCATGGGCTCGAAAATTCTGGTCGTCGATACGGCGTCCGAAGTCGAACTCGGTGCCATTGAAATTGAAGATGATTTTAATGATGAGTTTGGCGGCAATGCTCTCGAAGACACATCCGAAGATGAGGATGAAGAAGACGAACCAAAACCAGCCAAACCATTATTCGAAAAACGAGTGTTCGTGGTTCACAACGGCTACTTGCTGATTGGTAATAATGAAGAACAGATTAAGTCTATTCTGAAGCAGATGCCGGACTCGCCTGGCGACCAATTGGCAAAGGCCGCCGACTACACGCGCGTGAACGAGGCGTTGGCCAGTCTGGCCGGTGACCAGCCGCCCAGCTTCCGACACTTTGGACGGATGGACAAGACCGTCCGCACCAACTACGAAATGATGCGAACAGGCAAGATGGCTCAGTCCAAGACCTTGTTGGCGCAGTTGCTTAATCGAGCATACACAACGGACGAGACGCCGGAGGATTTTGTCCGTGAACAGGAAGTCGACGGCACGAAAATGCCAGAGGACTTCGAAGGCGAAGTGGCTCAGTACTTTGGCCCAACCGGAATGGTCGTTCACACCACAGATCAAGGATGGGTGATCACAGGGGTAATCCTGAAGAAGGATGGCGAGCAGTTGAGCACCGATGTAAATGGCAAGAAGGGCTTGGCCGACGGAAGATAGATCCAGCCGAGGTCACATTCGCTAACCAAATCAAATCACCCTGCTTCGAAAGAGGCAGGGTTTTTTTGTGGTCAGATTCGTTAGCAAAACGAGCAATTTGCATTATTTCTGTAAGCGAACACGCTTTGCACCGTCTCGTTTGTACTAAATAATCCCTTTTTGGAACGTTTGATCCAGTTCCTGCGCTCCGAGCGAAAGTGGCGGCGAATGTGGCAGCCCAATCGAATGAGAGTGAAACGTTAAAACTACCTGTTAATAAGCCAAAAAAGCGAGAGTCGTCTGATGGGTGATCGAATCTTTAAACAGTCAATCGGGCCAGTTGGCCGTCGATGGCTCAGTGTTTTGATACTGTTTTCCAGTTCGATGTTGCTCGTGGCGACAGCCGCTTGTGTCCAGCAGCCGGTTGCAAAAAATGCAGATGATTCGTCGGACTCGACTTCGGGATCAAAAAAGCAGGAAACTCAGGAATCGGCAGTCACCGTTGAGACTTTCCAGGGCTTGATTTCGCGTAACCCGTTGCTGATTGGAAACTCAATTAAAAAAATTGGCGACAACTGGCATCCCGGTTCGCCAACGTTATTGATTGAGGCGGCAAGAATGTCCCGTTCGCGAGATGTGCTGGACCAGGCGATTTGGCTGATTGAATCGAAAACTGGTGAAACGTTGGGGCGCGATATCAAGTCATTGTTGCAATGGAGCTGGAATCGGGATGTCGAGCCTCACCCGCTGTTGGCTGAATTCAAGAGTGTTATTTATTCCGGAATCGATCCCAGGTTTTCCGAGTATTTCGAGGCAGTCGGAAACGCCAAAATTCGCCTGGACGAGGTCGTTTGGGGTGGAGTCAAACGCGACGGCATCCCGCCGTTAAAGGATCCGGAAATGGTGCCGGCCAGCGACTCCCGAGCGTCGTATCTGAGCGATACGGATGTTGTCTTTGGTGTGACACTTAATGGCGAATCGCGTTGCTACCCAAAACGTATTTTGGCCTGGCACGAAATGTTCAAGGACACGATTGGCGGTGAATCCGTTTGCGGCGTTTACTGAACGTTGTGCGGCGCTCTGATCGTGTATCAGACAGAATTCAACGGCGAACACCACGAACTGGGAACCAGCGGCTTTTTGTACCGCTCCAACAAACTGATGTACGACCACGCTACGAAATCGATGTGGTCGACGTTAAAGGGCGAGCCAGTGATTGGTCCGTTGGTTGACAAAGGCATCAAACTGAATCGTCGCCATGTTGTCACCAGTACTTGGGGCGAATGGAAGGCCAAGCATCCGGAAACAATCGTCTTGACGCTGAATACCGGCCACACACGGGACTACGGGGAAGGTGTCGCCTACAACGCATATTTTGCGGATGACAAATTGATGTTCGATGTCCCCAAAAACGACGATCGATTGAAGAACAAAGACGAGGTCTTCGCGTTGCGAGATGACACTGGCCAGTTGGCCATCTCAGCCGATTTCCTTGCCAAGACACCGGTTTATCACGATCAGATTGGCGATACGAAAATCGTCGTGTTGACCGATTCCTCGGGAGCAAACCGCGGATTCGCCTCGGGTGACGTTGTATTTACCAAATGGGACGGCAACGGTTCGGCGACGGATGACAAGGGCCAAACGTGGCAAGTCACCGAAGCCGCATTGGAAATGGGCGAGACCAAGTTGGTACGCATGCCGTCTCACCGTGTATTCTGGTTCGGCTGGCAAGCTCAATTCCCGGACACGCGTCTGGTCAAGTAAACGGAGTGGTTAATCACTCCTCAACAGACCAGACCTTGCGTCGGCGAACGACTTTGGCCCAGTAAGGGTGTTGGCGATCAGCTCTAGTGCGCACGTCTTCCATAAGGGTCGTAGCACTTGGTGTCACTCCTCCTTTGAAACTGCCGGATTGACCTTCAATGATCACATTCCTGGAAAAGTCCACGAGGCCTGGCGAAAGCCAGACGGTGGCGTTGTCCAATGCTCCGCGAATGTAAAACCGATTCGGCACGTTGTCCTTCAATTCGCCTTGTATGTCCCAGTTGCTGCGGTTCTTGACGCTGGCCCAATTCACTTCCGGCATGATCATTCTCGGATGATTGGTCAGATCCGTTTCCAACCACCAGAAGTAGTAGTCCCACGGTCGCATCGTGGCGCACTCGAATTTGCGCACATCGAATTGCCGCTGTTGTGGACTCATCCAAAGAAACAGGTTCGGCAACTCGTCGGAAAATCGTTCCGTGCCTCGTCCATGGTAATAGACCACAATGGCGTCGAATCCTTTTCCTCCCAGTTGTCTATTCCACACCGTGGCATTGGCTCCGGTCGATGCAAAGTCACGACCGCCATTGACGTAGTACCAACGCAGATGGGACTTGCCGTTGTTTCGGTAGTGATTGATGTATTTGCCGGCTCGCGCGGAAATTGGAATGACCCCGGTCCAGTGTTCCGGATGTGCCTGGCCGATATCCCACGCTGCGGTGGCTCCGTCGAAGTGGCCGGACAGAAAAACACGGTCTGTATCAATCGAAAAACGACGGATGGCGTCACGCAGCGACTTAAGCACGATGGCGTGTTCCCGAGCACTGTAGTTGTAGGTCGCTTGTCCCGCTTCCATCCAATGGGGTGCGATCACGATATAGCCATGCCGTGCGGCCTGGCCAACACGAACTGGCAGGTTGGGGTGAACTTCACCGGCCCAGAATTCAATCTGCGATTTCGGAGTGGTCTGAACATTGGCTCCGCCCAATGTCATGATGCAGGGGTACCGTCGGTACGGATCGTACTCGTTTGGCAACTGGACCAGGTACTTTGCCGTAATTGGTTGGCGTCCGCCAGTTTGCGGGATTTCGATCGTGAATTCCATCGGCTCGACGGTCGAGATTTCGTTGCGGCTGGGCGCGAGCGGCGGCTTAATGTGTTTGATAATTCGATCGAGGTACTCAGGGGCACCAGTTTCCATCGTCGATAACTCTTCCAGAATCTCGAGTCGTCGTTCTGGCCGGGTCGACTGTAAATACTCGACAACCAGCGCCCGGGTTCGATAAAGCGATTCCGATTCACCAAGACTCTTGGGGTTGAATCCGGCACCGACCAACCAGCCGCTAAGAGCCAGTGAGATTTTTTGCTCGTCCGTTTGATCTGCGTCATCCGCAAAACGAACGAAGGTGGACAACCGGTCAACGGTGTTCAGGCTGAGGTCGCTTTCGAGTTCCTGAACGAAGATGTCAAGCGATTCTCTCAGTCTTTCACTGGTAGTGTCAGCGGCCAGCACGCGTTCCACCAATTCCAATGTCGTTTTCCGAGACACCTCAACCGTCTCGTAGGCATTGGCAATCTGCTTCCTGAGATCGGCAATCTCCACCAGAATCGTACTGGCAATGTCGACCGTATCGTTCATGTGGCTCAGCATACTGGAAGCCAATTGAGGTTGGCCCGACTGGAAACGTAATTTTGCTTCGGCCAGTGCCTGTCGCGTCACCTGGCCTCGCAACTCGTCCTCTTTCTTCTTTAACTCTTGTTTCAGTCCTGGAAACTCGCGGCGGATATCACTGAGCGCTTCTTTCGCTAGTCGAAACTTGGACGCCTGAATGTAAAACTCCACCAGACGCATCCGTTCGCTGGCGTCATTCACATCGCGGATCTGCCGTTCCAGCACAGCGACCAGAACGTCGTTGGGAATCGAGTTGATTGATTCGCGAACGTCCCAGGTCCGTTCGTCGCCTCCCTTGGTCGAGTTAACGACGCCCTGAAATCGAACGTACCTTGGATTGATTTTTGTAATTCCCTGGATAACCGTCTTGGGTCCACGGTTGGTCCGAATCGTGACGGCCCGACGTCCAAACTCATCGCACGGACCGATCCAGAGCGTCTGGCCTATCGAGGTTCCAAGTCCGTCGCCGCGATGAACTTTCTGCCAGATTTCAAACTCTTCCTCAAACCGGTCCAATGGTGATTTGTTGGCTACATTGTTTTTGGAGACAAAGACCTTCCGCATGTCATCGTCGATCAACGTGATCCCGTATCCGCTGGAATCAGCAGACAGGTTGGCGGCGGTGGCGGTCATGCTCTCGATGCTGCCCAATCGTCCTGAGTATCGCATGCCGTTGGTTAGTTCGAGCGTCTCAGTGTTCTTGTTACTGATTTGAGCAGTCACGTGCGCAGGGTTTAAGGCGATGCTTAATCCGACCAAACCCGCCAAGCCCGTAAACGTTAGTATCCCGAACGCTTTTCGATTCATTGGGCGCAGCGACTTTCCGTGCAGCCATTTCGCCAATTTGTTCAACAGTAGCATTGTGAATTCTCCCAACTTCTTTGCCCACAGTTCATTTTACGCTACTTTTGTTGAGCGTCTTCAACTATTTTGACCTTTGGTCGTCGGTGACCAAACATCCGTCTGCCCTGCATCAGTATTTACTTCGTCAAAAACGTTCGATGCCTGTCCAATTTCAATGTCAGCATTGCTTGTCTCACCTGACAGTCAGTCGAAAGTTCGCTGGCAAGCGTGGACGCTGTCCCAATTGTAGGACGAAAATACTGGTCCCGGAAATCTCAATCGGTGATCCATTTGACGCAAACGATTCAGATACTGAAGATTTACCAAAAACGTCAGGACCGTTGAGTGACCTTTCGGACACTAGTGAGCCCATTTCGCGGTCGGAATCAGAGTTTGGCAACGAAGAAGACGTTGGTGGTGTGGCAACGCGACGGAAACGAAAAGGCCGTCGTTCCCGACGATCGTCTGCGGCAACTGCCGGGTATTCAGCTGGGCATCCAGCATCGTCGGAGCGAGGCGTCGCCGTTCCTCGTTGGATCATTTACGCACAAGGCGTCTTGTTAGGTCTGACGGCAACCACCTTTTTCATTTTCGGCATGGCCGTTGGCAATACGACCAGCAGTCCGGTTGTGGAGGAACAAGACGGACTCTGTGTAGTTTCAGGTGCAGTTTACTACGACCGGGGACAAGAGCGACGTGCTGATTTTGGTGCCGTCGTGATGCTGTTGCCGGTCGATGCCACGCCACGCCAACGCCCGGAGACTTCCGGGTTAAGGCCCAACAGTTTCACGCCCGTTCGCAATAATGCGATAGAGCAAATTCGGGGCATGGGCGGGTGTGTTGTCCGTGCGGACCAAGACGGAAAATTTCAGGCGGAACTACAAAACAACCGCAGTTACTGGTTGTTGGTGATTTCGAAAAACCAGACCGCCAATAACGAGTCGATCGGCAAGCAGACTCGCGCCGAACTGGGAACCTATTTCCTGCCGATCGAATCCTTGCTGGAGAGTCAGGACTTTATGTGGCACAAGGTGCGGATTGCCGGTAGTCGCCAAACGTTGCAGGTCGTGACGTTTTAGTCATTCAACAGTTAGCTGGCGGCGGGATTAACTAACACACTACCCCAGGACTTCGCGTTTGCGGTCCAGGTAATCCCAGACGACGTAGCGATCCAGGTTGCCGCCGCTGGTAAAGATCACCCGGCCTTTGGTGGTTTCCGCAATTTTGTACGCGAAACGAATATCGGCTTCTGATTGCGACCAACTGGGGACCAGAAACATGTTGATCGTGATCCCTTCCTGTTGGCAGAGTTTCGCCTCGCGCATCGTAGCCTGCTCTGTTAAAGGGTGCGGAGGATACAGCATCAACAACTCGGAGTCTTCGAAGTGCGCCGTCGGCAAACCGTCGGTAATTACGAAGATCTGTTTGTTCGGTGTTGGCTTGCCGGCGAGCGACTGTCGCGCCAATCGCAACGAATGTTGCATGTTGGTGAAGTGTTGGTGCACCATATGTTCACTGACGTTTTCTTTTGCCATGTCGACGCGCAACTGCACGACCGGGTCGTAGACCGTGACCGGTTTGGGCATCAGAGTCGCGATTTCGCCACTGCGACGTAGCTTGGCGAAGGTATACATCTCGATGAAGCTTAAAAAGTCGCCGGGGTACTCGCTGCGAATCAGGCCGTCCAGTGCCAGGGCCATTCGTTTCACGTTGACGTATTGACCGTCGTAGCGCATCGACCCGCTCATGTCCATGATCACTGACGTGGCACAGCGCGGCGTGTTGCGCGTTTTGTGAACGACGATATCCTCTGCCTTCAATTGCAAAGGTAGCTCGCTACCCTGACGCACCATGGCGTTGATCATGGTTTGCGGGATGTCCATTTGCGAAACGGAGTCACCGAATTCGTAAGCCTTGGTCTGTTGCAATTCGACGGCCCCGTCACCAATGACATTTGCCTGGTGGCGACCAGTGCGGGACTCTTTTAATTGCCCAAACAACTTCGAAAGCAATTGATTTTGAAAAACGCGGTAGGCTTGCGGCGTCAGCTGGAATTCCTTGCCGTCAAATTCCACGCCTTGTCGCTCGGCCATTTCACGGACGTAATTTTCAATCGTCCGTTGCATTTCTTCCAGAGAATGAGTGTCTTGTTCCGGGATCATTTCTTTCAACTGGTCCATATCGAGAATCGCGATCTGCGCGTTTTCACGGGCCTGTTCCAGTTGTTCCAGCAGTTCCTCGATCTTGTCCAGCATCTCCTTGATCTCGAGTGCCTGTGGGATCGTCAACGATTCGTTGCCGGTGAAATAGTACTTGGCGGCAAGTTCATCGATCTGGTATTTGTTGCCGAGGTGTTCCATCACCTTGACCAGGCCACTGGCGAATTTTCCAGTATCGTTGCCGGTTGCGTACCAGATCCGTTCCAGGTCATACAGCTGTTGTTGCTTGACGGCCTCGCGGTATCGATCATGCAATTGTTTGGGCGGCGTCAATTCATTGGCAGCTTCGCGGAAAGTGTCGCCAGCCAATTCGGTGACCGTGTCCGTCTCGTACTTTTCCAGAATCTGCCGCCGCTTTTCTTCCAGCATCGCCTTGATCTTGTCGATGCTGGGGCCGAGCTTGGCGAATTGAGCTGGATCGAGTTTCACGGCGCGAGCCAATTCCTCTTCCGTCAATTGACGCACCGTGCCGTACTGCAACATGTGCTCCATCATTGGCGATACCAGGTCCGGAGGCGGTTGCGTTGGGCTCGGGAATTTTTTGGGGTCATACTTTTGGTACGTATGGACCACTCCACCCAAATCGCTGGCGCGCGAGGAATCCTTCTGCTTATTTCTTTTTCGTGCCACGGCGGGTTCCTAAATCTCGTAGGTGGTGTGGCCCAGGTGTTGTGCTCGTGAAATCATATCGCGAGCATACAGACCAGCCAGAACGAATTCGACGCACGAGGCACGCACTCCTTCGTTTTCAGAAGCGTTCAATTCAAAAGCTTTCTCCCAAACCTGGGGCACTCGCTTCAGAATCTCAGCGTATTGCGATGAAGGGACCATGTCACCGACTTCGATTCGCATCCCTTTGGAAAAGATTTCAGAGATCTCATCCAGCCCGTGTTCCGTGACATATTCCTCAAACACGATCGCAATTGCTTCGGCAATGATTCCGTCCAGAACTTGTTTCTCGGACATCTGATGGCTACCCATCAAATCGAGTTCCAGTTTTCCCAGCGAACTGGTGTACAGATGACCGAGGTCACTGATACGAGGCACCGACGGGCTTTCCTTCAACAGGATTCCTCGCTGCTGGGCACTTGAAATCATCGTGCGATAGTTGGCGATGCTCAAACGCGCGCTGACGCCGGATTGCTGGTCAACGAATTTGCTCTTCCGCGCCTGCACGGTGATTTGTTGGCAGATCTCTTTCATGAAATACGGCACGGTGACGGGGTACTCGCCATCCAATTGCACATCGCATTCCTGGTCGACGATCTGAATTCCAACATCACGGTCACGTGGGTAGTGAGTCTGAATCAGGGAGCCGATACGGTCTTTCAATTGCGGAATGACTTTTCCGCTGCGGTTGTAAGTCGACGGGTTGGCCGAGAAAAGAACCAGCACATCGATGTCGAAACGAACCGGATAGCCACGAATCTGCACGTCACGCTCTTCCAGAATGTTGAACAGGCCGACCTGAACCAGTTCGTCCAGCTCGGGCAACTCGTTGATCGCAAAGATGCCTCGGTGCATTCGCGGAATCAATCCGAAGTGCAGAGCCTCTTCCGTCGACATGCTGGCGCCGCCGGCTAGTTTGGCAGGATCGATTTCGCCAATGATGTCGGCGAACTTGGTGCCCGGCGCCAAACGTTCGGCATAGCGATCTTCGCGAGCCCACCACTTGATCGGCACCTGTTCCGGTGAGTGTTCGGCAAGGAAGTTCTTGGCGACTTGCGTTAATGGGTTCAGTGGGTCTTCGTGAAATGGCGTGCCTGGAATGTCCAGGTAGGGAGTCAGCGGATCCAGAAACTGAACCAATGATCGCATCAGACGACTTTTCGCTTGCCCCTTCTCGCCAAGAAACAACATGTCGTGTCCTGACAATAACGAGATGTTCAACTCGGGGATTACCGTGTCGTTGTATCCAATGATGCCTGGGTAAAGGTTTTCATTGCTTGCCAGGGCCTTCAGGAAATTTTCGCGAATCTCCTGCTTTACAGTTTTTGATTGCCAACCCAGGTCTTGCAGGTCCTTTAAGGTGGACGGCCGATTAGCGGTCGAGGTAAACGTGTTCACGTGTAATAATTCCTTTTGATTCATTCCAAAGTTGCGCGGCGCAGACACGAAGCAGCACAAGATGCCGATGGTAGCCGGGTTCGGAAGCACTCCACCTGTGTCGCCAGAAGAGCTCGGACAACTGTAAGATGTTGGTGCGGCGTAGTTTGGCCTCCGCAGTCATGTCCCGGCATTATACGCCTTTGTTGGGCCAAACAACCATTGCCCGACCGTGATGCAAATTGGAAACAAATTGAGTCTGTTCCGACCGTCAAACGTCGGGTTTTTCACGCTTTGGTTGCTTGCCCGTTTTCACTGGACTCTTGAGATAACCGATGACCAAGCCTGCCTTTGAGCCCCTGGAATTCCTGTACTTCGACCTCGGAAAAGTCCTGGTCGATTTCGATCACGAGCAGGCGGTACGTCAGTTGGCCGAGTTGACCGGACGATCAACCGATCAAGTGCGAGAGGTCGTTTTTCAGAGTGAATTGCAAGCTCGATACGAATGCGGCCAGCTGGATACAGCAGAATTCTGCCAACGCTTTCGCGATGCAACGCAAACCGACGACTCGGACGCGGATATCTGCCGAGCCGCCAGCGATATCTTTTCTCTCAATCAACCGGTGTGCTCGCTTGTCCGTCGACTGAACCAGTCGGACATTCGCATCGGAATACTCTCCAATACCTGCGACGCTCATTGGAGTCATATCGTGGCCAAATTCCCGGACTTGATTCAGTTGTTCGACCCGCTGATTCTCAGTTACGAAGTGGGTGCCGCCAAACCGGATCCGAAAATCTACCAGGCTGCGATCGAGCGGGCTGGCGTCGCACCCGAACGAATTTTCTTCGTCGACGATCTGCTGGCAAATGTGCAAGGTGCGCTCTCCAGTGGGCTAAACGCCGTCCACTACGTATCTTGCGAGCAGTTACAGGAAGACCTGGCCATCCGGGGCGTTTGGGATTAACTGGCAAATCGACCAACCGGTAAATGGAAGGGCTAGGCAAGATCGCACAAAACGGGACAAGACGCAGCATCCAACCGCTAGCGTTCCCGAAAATGTACCGTGTATTGCGATGCAGGTTGACACCTATTGTCCGCTTCTCTAGTCTCCGCCGGTTCTCGACAGACAAGCTACGTCACTATTTTTTTCCAGCACTCCGAATCCGCGTAAATGAAGCGTCCGTTAACAGTTATCGTCCCGTGCAAGAATGAACGAATGAACATCGTTCCTTGTATTGAGAGCTTTTGGGATCTCGCCTCAGAGATTCTGATTGCCGATTCGGGATCAACGGATGAGACGATTGATTTGGCGCTCTGCTACGACAAGGTTCGCGTCGTTGAACGTGAGTACATCACGTCCGGAGACTTCAAGAACTGGGCGATTCCGCAGGCCGCCAATGAATGGGTTCTGTTGGTCGATAGCGACGAACGGATCACGAAAGAACTGGCCGAAGAGATCGAAATGGTTCTGTCGCGTGGCCCGGAATACGATGGATACTGGATCGATCGAGACAACTTTTTCATGGGCCATCCTCTGAAATGGGGTGATGCCAGAACAGATCGAGTTTTGCGGCTGTTTCGTCGCGATATGGCTCAATACACGGGCCCCAGCGATCATGGCGAGGTGCAGATTTCGTCGGGCAGTGTCGGCAGTTTGCAGCAGCCAATGATTCACTACTCGTTTTGGTCATACGACCAGCTGAACAAAAAGCTGGACCGTTATACGACGCTGCAGGCTCGACAATGGCACGAGGCTGGTAAAGACACCAGTTACCTGAAGCTGTTGCTGCGACCCTTCTTCCGTTTCTTCCGCGAGTACATTCTGCAATTCGGAATTCTGGATGGCAAAGTCGGTTTGCAACAAGCCTGGATCGCTGCTTTCTACACCTATTCGAAGCAGGCCAAGCTGTGGGAGTTGAACAACGCCAAACAGCAACCGGGATCGACCGAAGATACCTGGCACATGCTGCTGCCCTCGGAAGACAAGCGTGCGGCCTAAGCTTAGGTTTTTCAGCCGTTTTGGCGATAGCCACGGTTTTTCCGGCAAATTACTCTGTATCAGGCCACTGGCTGCATTCTAATCGCCGAGTCCATTTGCCTCCGTCAAACTAACTGCGGACTTAAAACTGCGAACTCAACACGCCTGGACTCTGGCGAGTCCAGCTACGTCTTGCAACCTAACTCCTGGCGGCGGCATCTTTGGGGTAGCCGGTTGGATTCGCCTGGTGCCATTTCCAGGCCGTCTCGACAATCGTTTTCAAATCGGGCATTGAAGGCGTCCAATCCAGCAACTGATTTGCTTTGGACGCGTCGGCGACCAGGCGAGGTGGGTCACCTGCACGACGTGTTCCCATCACTTCCGGAATCTCGTGTCCAGTCACTTCGCGGCAGACGTCGATGACTTCACGAACACTGTGTCCGTTGCCGGTCCCCAGGTTGACCTCAATTCCTTGGCCCGGTTGCAATCGTTCCAGAGCGGCCAGATGAGCGGCTCCCAGATCGTTGACGTGTATGTAGTCGCGAATGCAGGTTCCGTCGGGCGTGTCGTAGTCGTCGCCAAAAACGGTGATGTGATCGCGTTGTCCAAGAGCGACTTCCAGGACGATCGGGATCAAGTGCGTTTCCGGTGCATGGTCTTCGCCGATCGAGCCGTCCAGTGATGCACCAGCGGCATTGAAATATCGCAAGGCGGCATACCCAAAATCGTAAGCGTGAGCGTAGTCGCGCAGTGCATTTTCGATGACCAGTTTCGTGAAGCCGTATGGATTCACCGGTTTCTGCTTTTCCTTTTCAGTGATGGGCACAATTTCCGGTTCCCCGTAGGTCGCGCACGTGCTGGAAAAAACAATCTTCTTCACATCGCATTCACGCATCGCTTCCAACAGAGTCAAAGCGGCGATGACATTGTTCCGATAGTATTTTGCCGGGTTGGTCACGGATTCGCCGACTTGTGCACTGGCGGCGAAGTGCATCACGGCGTCGATGCTGTTTTGACGCAGGATCGATTCGGTCAGAGTCTGGTCGACCATATCACCAACAATCAGTTTGCCAGCGGTAACCGCCTTTGCGAAACCAGTTGTCAGGTTGTCCAGCACCACAACGTTGTGCCCGTTCTTATCCAGCAACTGGACCATGTGCGAGCCAATATACCCGGCTCCACCGACGACAAGAATGTTCATGACCCGTTTGTCTCCACGACATTTAGGAAGGTTTGATTTCAGTTGATGTTCGTTTCAGAATTCGCACAGCGAACGTGACTTGCCCAAGTATAGCTTTAATCAAGCGGCCCGTCGGGCGTGCTCCTGATTTGGGACCAAGGTTTCAATGGTCCGGATGGGGTTGTGATCGCTGGCCCAGATACGAGAGAAGTTCGCTGCAGATTCTCGATAGTGCCCGTAATGCCGTACCAACTCGTCAACCGCCTCGGTCATCATCGACAGGTCGGCAGCGATGACACCGACCGCCGAACGGGCTGGTTCTGCTTGCCCGGCAAAATTCAGAAAGTCGATCTCGACGTCTGCAATGCTGATCGATGATTCAGAAAAGGCGTTTCGGAAAGTCAGCTTTCCGTAGGCAAACCCTTCCGGGATGCGCATGAACACCAACGAGCGTGGGTCGTCATTCAGGCAGGTGACCGTTTGTTTGTCGCAGCCGATTTGGCGATCCTGTGCATCGTGGCAAGTCAGTTCGATTTCCGCAAAACAACCGGGGGTACTCGGCCATTGCCAGCGAAATCCAATGGCCAAGCCAGAACAGTCGTGGTTCAGTTCGTGTCGATCAAATCGGCAGTGAAACGGATTGCGAGTCTGGTCGAACGAAATGATCCCACCGGCAAGCGGGACGTTGGACTGGTTTCTTTTCAAGTCCGTCACATCGACCGATTGCAGTTCGGTCGCTCGGGCAATCGTTCGTTCGATATGATGGAAATTGGAATCGGCCAATTGCTGCGACAGCCAACTGCCAGCGGGCACGATCACCGGTTTCCCACAGGCCAGAAACTCACTCAAGATTCCAGCACGCCGCGAATAGTATCGGCGACTGTCGTAACAAAACAGCCCCACATCGGCGTCATGAATGAAGTCAACGTA
>CAZPOL010000019.1:40367-59471 GCA_964588195.1 uncultured Pirellulaceae bacterium
GGCGACTGTCGTAACAAAACAGCCCCACATCGGCGTCATGAATGAAGTCAACGTACTGATCGGCTGGCAACGGATGTGGATGGAGTTGCACGACATCACGATACTTCCGGGCACCCACTTGCCGTGAATTCATCACGCGGCCACTGGAAAAACTTGCCGGGTTACCGCTCTGAATACTCAGCCGGACTTTGCCGGTTGCCAGATGGGTATCCCAGAGTGAGTTGATCAATTGGTGGACGGTCGTCTTCTGGCCCTTCTCGCGTCGCACGCCGCCGGCTACCGCCAAACGAAGCGGGCCGATCGGTTCTGCACTTGTTTCCAAGTCAGCTTCCACATCAGATCCCAAAACTGATTCGGGACGATCGAAAGGGATGATCGTTGGGCGATTGTCTCGACCTGAATAATTGTTTGCGAAAAATGCCGGGTTCACCGGGTATGGCAGAGGCTCAAACGTCATCAACTTCATGCGGTTGTATTGCTCAACCAGTTCGTGCGAGGTCGCGTAGGCCTTCAGGTTGTGGTACGGGATTCTGGCCAGTGCCGATTGAAATGCGCTGGTCAGCATTTTTTCCGTATGACGTTGTTCGGCAAATTCGGTTGGTCGGCCTTCAAACATGCTGAAATGGAACTGCACATGCCAGTGTGCTTGGATCGATTTCGGGTGATTGCCCAGGTAGGCTGCCAATCCCATGAATTCGAGTTCCGAAACGGTCGTAAACAAGACATGACTGTTCTCTTCAAACGAATAGGACTGAAACATCGTGTTGCAGTCCTCCGCGAATTGTCGGATCACACGGCATCGATCACGAACTCGTTTGGTACGAGCGCGGTGTGCCAGGTAATTGAAGAGCCGCCCCTTGGCCGGGTCCGGTTTTCGGTCTTTGCTTCCTTGTTTCGACGTCAATTCTCGCAATCCGGCGAGATGACTCAGGTGATTATAGGTGGTATCGCGAAACGGCTTTTCAACTCGCGCAAATTTGCTCAGCTCTTTTTCAGCATCAGAATTCAACTTTCGATTCGCGCCGATGACTGGATCGAATCCCTGTTGCGCAGCAGCTCCCGCAACCAACCGGGTGTAGTCGAAGTGATGCCCGCCAGTTTCAGTCAACGATTGGTCGACGATAAAAATTGATGCCAAGCCGGTGCTCCTTGGTTGCAGCCCGCAGAAAAAATCGCGGCGAATGTTAACAGCGGCCAATGGCCAACGCAATTGCAACTCAGGCCCTACGCCAGCGTTGTGGCGCCGTCACTTGGTAGCCAGATGTGCCCAAGGACCGACATTGACCAACGGTGCCGAAAGGCCTAAAAGTCGCCTCTGAAATCTCGCCGGATTTGCCTGCGCGGTTTGGCAAAGAGTCGTATCAAGCAAGCATGCATTCAGCATTGCTTTACCTGGTTTAACAAGGGACAGTCAGCGACACCATGAGACACGTTGTTATCCTGCCTTACTTTTGTGACGAAGAAATCAAACGGTACCTGAAGATCGTGGACCGCATGCAGCAGTTCCCTAAACAGAACTGTGATTGGCAATTTTTGCTAGCAGCGAGCCCGCGTATCAAACCGAGCGATGAATTGCGAAGTGCTTGCGAAAAGCTGGCACCGACTGATTCCTTTCAATGCCCTACTCAGATCTTTGGCTACCCCGAAGGTCCAACGGCCATGTTCTGGGACAGCATGCAGTACATTCAGGACAACACACCGGACGACGGTGGGTTTGGGTTCTGGTTCGAATCAGATATGGCGGCGACACAACCCGACTGGATGGATCGGTTGGATGCGGAATGGCGCGGCGAAAAGGAACTGCCCCTGTTGATGGGGCTGTACGTTCCGGAAGTTTACAAACAGCGTTTGTTGAAGAAGAGAAAGTTGTTACTCGGCGATCACGTCAACGGCGGAGCCTGCTACGGCAAGCAATTCGCCGGGTTGATGCCTCCGGAAGCTCGTGACGGCGTTTTCGATGTGGTTGTCTACGAGTACGCAAAACAGCTCGGCAAAGTAAAACCGACTGGCTTGATCGATTTTTCAACGAATCAACGGGTTCGTCGCGACATCCTGAACACCGACAAGGTCGTTTTGCACGGGTTTATGCAAGACAAGAACAAGTTTATCGACGATTGCGTCGCACCGGTTACGGAACGAGAACGAAAGAAAGCGTACTTGCATCCGATGATTGATTCGATCGAATCGACTCGTCGAAAACTGCGAGTCTGGTCGGTACGCCGAGGCAAGCAGGCGATGTACGAAAATATGTTGCTGGCCAAAGACCGTGACAACAAACGTCGTGCGGCCTAATCGTCTGTGTCGATTCGGCTAACCCTGAAACGACGCTGCGGCAGGCAATAAAAGCAACAGACGCGACAATCGAGCTGAGAAAAATACCTGGCTGAAAGGAACAAAAGTGAGAATCGACCATTTCAGCACGTTTCCACATGGCGGCGCGGGCACTGCCGCGCGGCGTCTTCACGAACGGTTGGTTGAGCGAAATGTTTCCAGTCGATTCAACTATTGGAAAGACGAGCATCAGCAGACGCTGGACAAATCGTTTCAGCAACTGGAATTCACAAAACAGGATCCTCAGCTGCCCATTCTGAAGACGCTGACTCGGAAAATAGAGAAGCGGCGGCGACGGCAGATTTGTGAGCTCTATGATCGGCATGTTGCCGAACGACCCGAGAATTTCGAGCTGTTTTCGATTCCGTGGTCACTGGAAAAATCCAAATTCGATTTGAACAGCCTGGACACGGACATCGTGCACCTGCATTGGATGGCGTTCTTCATCGACTACCCGAGCTTTTTCAGTTCGATTCCAGATTCAACGCCGATCGTCTGGTCGTTTCATGACATGAATCCGTTGACCGGTGGCTGCCACTACAGCAGCGGTTGCAGTCGGTTTACGGTCGGTTGCGGCGAGTGTCCTCAGATTGGCAACTCGTCGGCACAGGATGCATCGTGGCACGGTTTTCGTTCGAAGCAAAAATCGTTGCGAAGAAAATCGATTCATATCGTAACGCCCAATCAATGGCTGTCCGATTTGGCCAAACACAGCGCGATCTTTCCGGATTCAACCGAGTTTCATGTCATTCGACTCGGGTTGGACGAAAACACCTTCCGGCCGATCGAGCGGGCCGAGGCGCGTCGAGAACTTGGCCTGAATCCAGATACTCCGCTGGTCGCTTTTGGCGCAGAAGATATTGAAAATTACCGGAAAGGCTTTCATCATTTGCTCTCTTGTTTACGACAGGTCAAAGGGCAAAAGGACATCGAATGCCTGGTGTTCGGGAACGGGAAATTGCCAGAGAACCGTGACGGCTTGCCTCGATTCCATGAGTTCGGCTTCGTGAACTCGCCAGAAAAACACCGTTTGATTTACTCCGCGGCAGATGTTTTTGTGCTGCCTTCGCGTGAAGACAATCAACCTCAAACTGGCCTGGAGTCGATGGCTTGCGGAACGCCGGTCGTCGGATTTCGGGCAGGCGGAATTCCTGAGTACGTGCGTCACAACAAAACTGGCTTGATCGCCACGCTGGCGGATGAATCAGAAATGGCCTCGCACATCCTGCGGCTGATCGAGGACAACGAATTGCGAAACCGATTGTCGCGTGACGCCCGGCGGATGATCGAGTTGGAATTTACGGCCGAGCTTCAGGCAAAACGCTATATCCATCTTTATCGCCGGATCGCCAACCGTCGTTTGCCCATCGAACAACAAGCTTCCTTTTCCAAAGCAGCTTAATGCGAATGTTGCGGTTTCTGTTGCGACGATCGTCCAGCGAAAAACCGTTGGATGTTCCAGCCACGGCAAAGACGTTTACCTACCACAAAAAGAGTGGCATTTCGGCAATCGTAGTCGCGTTGTTGCTGGCCTCAATTGTCGAATTGACAGTCGTTCACTATTTCGTTGCCAAGCTCAGCGATGTGTTGGCCTGGGTGCTGACGATCTCAAGCGTTTGGGTCAGTTTGACCATTGTCGCTCAAATCCGCACGCTCGGCTGGAGACCACATTTCATCGACGATGGCCGACTGGTTGTTCGCAATGGAATGTTTGATCTGGCCGAAATCCAACTGGCAAATATCGAGCGGATCGAACGGTCCACAAAGACGCCCAAGCCTGAGTCGAAGCCTGCAGACGCGAAAGTCCCAATGCCGTTGCAGACCAGCGTACCGGTTGGGCACAACGTTGTTGTCTATCTGGTCGAGGACGTTCAGGCGACATTGCTGTACGGAAAACGCAGGCCGTTTCGGGTCGCCTTGTTGTATGCTGACGAGCCAGCCGAATTGTGCAAGTCGGTGATGGACTCTAAGACCGCCGGCTGATGCCAGCCGCAACCCGGCAAACCGCCCTGCAACCGGCAGCGAACGTCCAACAGCCAGACTTCGCTTTATGCCGATCAAGCGTGGTTTGATTCGGCTTCGCTCTGCGCGATTAGCTTCTTTTGGTACCGACCCTGAACGATGTCGACGGCAACCATGACGAACAACACAAAGTAGAACGTTGATTTGCTCATCGAGGAAATCTCGTGCTTGAAGAAGTGCATGTGAGCCAGATGACCGCCCTCGGAAACCAGCATGATGCCAACCAGCAACAGGATGAACAGGCCCAACACCTCGTACATCCGGTTACGCTTCAGGAACTCGGCGACGTGATCTGCCAGTACGATCATCAAGACACCGCTGATCACAATCGCAATTGCCATGACCCAGAAATTGTCCGTCAAGGCGATGGCGCTGAGGATTGAATCAAATGAAAACACAAGGTTCATTGTCATGATCCAGAAGACCGCGGACCCGATACTCCGTTTCTTTTCCCCTGCCCCTTCATGCTCCAGGTGATTGATTGACAACAAGTGAAAAATTTCCTTGAAGGCGGTATAGATAATAAAGATTCCACCCAACAGAACGATCACGCTGTGCACATTGAAACTAGCCGCGAAAAAGCCACCGCTCTCGGTCAATTCGTACTCGCCATGATCCTGCTTGTCTTCGTCGGCTGTGTGGACGGTGATCGCGCCTCGCGCAGCATTCGGATCATGTTCAATCTCGGCCGCGTTATCGCCGTGTTTCTCGATCCCAAATTCTAGAAACGGGTCCTGTAATTTGTCGATCGCCATTACGACCACGAACAACAAGACGATTCGCAAGATGATGGCCAGCGAGATGCCAAGTTTCCGGACGTAAGCCTGTTTGCTTTCTTCAACCCGTTTGGACTCAATCGAGATATACAGCAAGTTGTCGAATCCGAGGACAGCCTGAAGCATGATCAACATGATCAGCGTAAACAGGTTCTCTAGGGAAAGTAAATCCATAACTGGCGGCTTCCAATACTGGGTTTCAGATTGCGGAGAGTGCGTTCGATCAGAATTCGATTCTAACAATTCAAGCCCCGACGTTAAGACCAGTCAAAAACGTTGAGGCCAGTCAGCAAAGAGACGGCCGATCATCGATCCCGAGAAGGCCTATGGTTTACACCGGCAGACGCACAATAATCGGATCTGAAAAGAGAACGGGGCAATACCCGTCATGCCCAATGATGTCCGGCAAACGACTAGGCGGCCATCCTGGTGGTGGCTTTGCTCTTGCAGCATTCGACGAATAACGAATCAGGCTTGCGAATCTGATTTCCGTTCGAATCCAGGCGGAAACTGGCAAAGTCTTCGATGGAGCTCTCTTCCGCCTGACAAACACGGAAATTATCGAGCCCACAAGTCTCGCAAAGTTTTTTCAGTGACAAGCGATCGTACATCCATCGATGAATTTCGCCTTGCTGACGAAACAGGGACTCGCGAAACGCTTCATCCTGGTCGCGACCCAGCAGAACGCGGACCGAAAACATCGCCAATCGCTGGCGATTTTGTTTGGCCCACGTTGAGATTCGTTTTGAAAGTCGGGCTGGTTTCTGACCTGAAACGCTTTGGCAAGAGTCCAATTCGCCTCCGATTCGCGACTTCACAAACGCCGCATTCGATCGACTACTGTCAATCATATAGGGGCCCATCAAGCCGCCGGACTTCTGTCGCACCATCTGGTCCAACAACTCCAGCTTCATCCATTCGTAGTTCTCTTCCGCTTCCGGGTTGCCGGCCCACGCGCGATCCAGCATATCCAGGTACAGCCGCGTAATCCGTTCCAGATCGGGAACGACAATTCGCAAAATGCCACCAGGAGCCAAAACGCGACAACACTCACGAATCAACTTTTCGCCCTGTTCCGGGTTCAGATGTTCCAGCACGTGCGAATGATAGACGGCATCAAACGAATTGTCGGCGAACGGCAAGCCTTGGCGAATGTCGTGTGAAATCACTTCCTTGCCAAGTGCGACCAAATCAATATTGCACCAGTCCTTATGGTAGTGCGCACCACATCCCACATTCAGGCGGCGTTGGTCAGGATGTTTGGCATTTGGATTCACGACAAGGGCTTCAAGACAAAGGATTCAGGGCGATGATTTGAGAATTCAGGATTTCTAGGCGGCGCGTTGTCCCACCATGCGTTCGGAAACTGAGGGAGACGTTTTGATCGCCAATCGACCTGTGTAGTCGATGCGATTCAGGAATAGTGAAATGTTGTGTTTGGCAAAGTACTCGTCGACCGCTCGTCGGCAACCTTGCCAATGTCCGTAGTCGTCGATGATCAACACACCACCTTGACTAAGCCTCGGATACAGATGTTCCAGTTCGTGCAATGTTGATTCATACCAGTCGGTATCCAGTCGCAGCAGGCTGATTCGATCTGGCAGCTGGTTTGGAATGGTCTCCTCGACCTTGCCCTGTACAAATCGAAAACGTTTGAACGGGTATCCGGTGGAGCGGACGTTTTGTTTGACTTCGTCTAACGGCGAACGGCACCAGATGGATTGGGAATCCTGTTTGTCCTGCTCGGCCAGCAAGTGAGCGGCATCGTTTCCAGCGTGGTCGACATCAGCAGGACCTGGTTCGCTCATTCCGTCAAACGTATCGTACAGCCAGAGTTCGCGTTCGGTGTCTTGCATCGCGACCAGGGTGCGGGCCGCCGCCATGGTGCTGCCACCACGCCAAACTCCGCATTCCACGAAATCGCCTGCGATCTTTTGTTCGCTGATGTGTTGCACGGCGTCGGACAAGGCGATCAATCGTTCCGGCGAGGTCATGGTGAACTCGGAAACCGCTTCGATCGTCGACAAGATTTGCTCGCCAACATCGGGGAATCGCTCCCGCAACGATGGCTGAGGTGGGCCTTGCTTCTTGCCTTTTCGTTTGCGACCTAACCGAATTCGCATTATTGGCCTTTGCACGATTGGATGGAGTGCTTGCATTTGATTTAGTGAACCGGTCAGGAATATCAAATCAGGTAGTGGCGGTAAATATCGTTCTTGCGTTTACGGGCTGGTTTTGGGAAAGTCGCCGCGTCTTCACTCGAAAAATTCCACAATGCCAGCGTCTATGCCACTGGAAACCCCGGTTCTGTTTTGCGTATTCAATCGACCCGACTTGACCAGGCGGGTGTTCGATCGGATTGCCGAACAACAACCAAAGACACTGCTGATTGCCTGTGACGGTCCGCGAATCGATCACCAGGATGACCAGCGGCTGGTGCAGCAGACTCGAGCGATCTTTCAGCAAGTCGACTGGCCATGTCGAGTGGAGCAGTATTTTCGTCCCACCAACTGCGGATGCCGCCAGCAAATGGCGGACTCAATCTCCTGGGCATTTAAGCGTCACGAACGGTTGATCATCCTGGAGGATGATTGCCTGCCTTCGCCATCCTTTTTCCCGTTCTGTGAAGAATTGCTGGAACGCTATGCCGACGATGAACGAGTCATGATGGTCAGCGGCGACAATTTTCAGCCAACGGCACGCAGTCGCAACAGCTACTACTTTTCCAAGTACTCGCACATTTGGGGCTGGGCCTCGTGGCGTCGTGCATGGAATCACTTCGACCTGGGAATGAGTTCATGGCCCGATTACCGTCGCCGTGCGTCGCTGGCTGAATTTTGCTGCGGCGATCAGGAACTGGAGTATTGGAAGGATACGTTTGATCGCCAGCACGCCGGAGAGATTGATACCTGGGATTACAGTTGGGCTTACGCCTGTTGGCAACAGAACGGACTGACCATTCTTCCAGAAGCGAACCTGGTATCGAATATCGGTTTCCGATCCGACGGAACTCACACCACCGATGCCGGCAGCCGCTTGGCCAATCAACCTGTGACTCCGATCGAAAAGATAACGCACCCGTCGGTCGTCGCGCGCGATTGCGTCGCTGACGAGTACACCTGGCGAACTGTTTTCCAGCCGCCCGTCAATGATAGGCAAAGCAAACGCGATAAGCGTCGAACGTCAAAAAGCAAAAGTAACTGGCTTGGGAGACGAGCGGCCTGACCGATTCGTTGGACTCATGAAAATACTGATCGTATCCCCTTACCGCACGGTTGCTCCGCATTTCGAAAACGAACTGGAGTTGGCTCAGTTGCATTTGGACGAAGGCGATCAGGTTTCGTTTCTATCATGTTTGGGTGAGTTGTCGAATTGCGAATTCAATCCGGACAAGGATCCGGCGACTTGCCAGGAATGTCGTTTGCGAAGACGACACGGACTGAGCTTGCTGGATGGCCGCTTCCAACAATCAGATTTTGCAGGCGCTGCCCGGCGACGTACAACCGATCTACCAACTGAATTGCCAAATGACTGCTTCGTCGATGTGCGATCATTGAATGCGACCGTCGTCGGAAATTTCGAGGTTGGCAGTGCTACTATGTCTTCGCTGATCTCCAACACTCGGGACCCGGAAACGGACGTGTCACAATATGTTCCGTTGGCAAAACGATTCTCGAAATCAGGCCTACAGGTTTACAACGCGGTCTTGCAACAGATTCGACAGCAGCGTCCAGATCGCGTCTACGTTTTCAATGGCCGATTCGTGGCGATGCGAGCCGTGTTGCGGGCCTGCCGCCAAGCCGGTGTCGATTGCTATATGCACGAACGCGGCTGTGACACGAATCACTACCAGCTGTTCAAGAACGAGTTGTTGCACATGCTGGAAGTCTATCAGGCCAGAGTTCGCGATCACTGGACACAGGCGGCTCGCACTCCTGAACGCGAATCGAGTGGACGCGATTGGTATGACAGCCGAGTGCAGCGTGTCGAAAAAACCTGGCACTCGTTCGTTAAACATCAACAGCCGGGTCGTTTGCCCGAAGGCTGGGATGTCGAAAAACACAACATCGTCATCTTCACATCATCCGAAGATGAGTGCGCGGCTTTGGGCGACGGTTGGGCCGACCGTTTGTATCCCAACCAGGGCGAAGCGATCGAACGGTTGGCCAGACGCTTGGCAACCAGGCGACCGGACGCCGTGTTGACCGTGCGGATTCATCCCAACCAGACTGGTGTCGACAATCCACGCAGCCGGCGGGTGTTGCACTTGAATGAACCGAATGTGCGAATCATCGCTCCGGACGCCACGGTCGACAGTTACCAATTGATGCGAGTCGCTGACACCGTCGTTACCTTTGGTTCAACGATCGGCATGGAGGCAGTGTTCTGGGGTAAGCCATCCGTTTTGTTGGCTCCGAGTTTCTACAACCAGTTCCGCGGCCCGCTGCAGGCGACCGATCACGAACATGCGGTCGAATTGCTGGCTCAGGATTTGATGCCCGCTACGGATCACGAGGCATTGATTTATGGATATTGGTGCAACACGAACGGCATCCCGTTCAAATACTTCGAATCCAACGGGCTGTTCAGTGGGACGTTTAAGGGAGAGGTCGTGTACGCGAAAGAACCGAGCAGTTTCCCCCGCAGGATTCGCAAACATCTGCGCAGCATCAAAAAGCGAATCTATCCAGGCAACCGTCGCGCCGCCTGAATCGTTGCTGCAATGCGCGAAAAAAACACCTCGCGAATACGAGGTGTTTTGGTTTGTCGATCAGGTTGTCTGTTTGACTTTCGATTTAGAATCCGATGCGGATGCTGAAATTCTTGTCGCTGTAGCTAATGCCTGCGCGGCTGTTGTATTTCAGTTCCTTACCACGGTTGCCATTTGAGTAGCCTCGTCGATTTCCTTTGTTGTAACCGGGTTTGTAGTTGCTACGAGGCTGAGCACGATAGGCGCCACTGTTTCCTCGGTAACCACTGGAGTAGCCGATTGAGATGCCACTGTTACGCGGGACTTGAGGAGTCCGGTAAACTGGACGAGTCAGTGTGGCGATGTCGGCACGGATGTACTTGATGCAATCTTCCAGGAAGTTCAAGTGATCCTTGACATGGCTGGTCGCACCGCGAATTCGTCCGTTCCCGTAGCTCGCCTGGATCTCTGTGGCATCGAAGATCGCTTCGATGTCGTGGAATTGAGCGTCCAGAATCCGCAGCTCGTTAGCCATCTGGATCAAGCAACCTCGCTGGATCGACAGGACATGAATCTTGACTGCCCGGCGACGCATCTCGCTGATGCACCTTAGCAGCTTTTGGTAGTTGGGCGTTTGGACGTAGTGATGGGTTTGTCCCAACAAGACATCCGACTTCAGTTGTATATCCAGGGCCATTTGTTGAATGTGGCCGTAAGTGTTGGCGTTGGCTTGAGACGCTGACACGGACATGGCGATCAGCGCGAAACTTGCGATCAGTGATTTTTTGAAATGCGTCATGCGAATTCCCTTTGTTCCCTGTTAGGGTGCGTTCTTGAAAGTGGGGTCATGCTTCAAGGTGGGGCCGTGTGTTGTGTGTAGAGCCTTTTGAAGCAAAGGAACATTAAGCAGGCAGCGTGCCAAATCCTGTGCGGTGCTATCAAAAAGCCTCGAAATGCCTGCAAAACGAACAAAAAGCCGGTCATTGCCGTACCAATTGGTTTTGCACCGCCACGTCGAAACTGTCGTCAAACTGATTGGTGGGTCGTCAGATTGATCGGCTTACACGATCAAGGTTGTTCGTAATCCGCTGGCAGGCTATTTTTCACCACCGATATCTCGCACCCATCCGGCACCGCATGACCGCCAATCGGCATCGTGCGCCGACCGGCAATTAGTTAGCAAGGAACAAGGATGTTCTGGCTGAAAAACAAAACGGTAATGATTACTGGCGGCACCGGCTCCTTCGGGCAACAGTGCGCGCAATTCTTGCTGGAACATTCGCAGATCAAACGATTGATTCTGTTCAGTCGCGACGAGCAAAAACATGTACGCTTGAAACGAACTCTGTTTCCACCCAGCAAATACCCGCAAGTACGTTTCTTTGTGGGCGATGTGCGTGACGAACAACGACTGAAGTTCGCGCTGCGCGATGTCGATTTCGTAATCCATGCCGCAGCAATGAAACACGTCGATATGGCAGAGTACAACCCGCACGAGTGCATCAGCACGAACGTCGCGGGGGCCAAGAACGTAATTCACGCCAGCATCGAATGTGGTGTTGAGAAAGTGATCACGCTGTCGAGTGACAAGGCGGCCAGCCCGATCAATTTGTATGGCGCCACCAAATTGTGTAGCGACAAGTTGTTCGTGGCCAGTAATTCGTTGTCCGGAAAAGGTGGAACACGTTTTTCCGTCGTGCGTTACGGAAACGTTCTGAATACCAGTGGCTCCGTCGTCCCATTTTTCCAGGAGCAACAAACGCGAGGCGTCCTGCCGATCACCGATCCGGACATGACCCGATTCATTATTACTCTGGAACAAGGCGTTGCATTTGTTCTGGAATCGATGCAGCGGATGTTTGGTGGCGAGGTCTTTGTACCGAAGACGCCCAGCACGAAGGTTCTGGACATCGCCAAAGCAGTCGCTCCAGAATGCAAAACAGAAATTGTCGGAATTCGACCCGGTGAAAAGCTGCACGAGTGCATGATCTCGGAAGACGAATCCCGTTTGGCCGTCGAGTTCGAAGACTACTTTATCATTCGTCCGCCGCAACGGTTGTGGACGAACGAGATCCCCTACTACGACATTTCGGGGACACCGTGCCCACGAGGATTTTCATATACCAGCGACAAGAACTCGCAAAAATTGTCAGTCGATGATCTGCGTGACTTGATCGACGAGCCCGAAGAACCGGCGACGATCCGTATGCCAGTCGCCGCCCAACACACTCAACCAACGAATACTCTGCCCTATTCCAAGCAGGAAATTAACCAACAAGATGTCGACGCGGTGTTGAAAGTGCTGCGGTCCGGCTGGTTAACGACTGGTCCAGTCGTCAAGGAATTCGAAGAGGCGGTCGCCGATTACGTTTCAACCGACAACGCCGTCAGTTTCAGCAACGGAACGGCGGCTTTGCATGGTGCGATGGCCGCCGCCGGCATTGGACCGGGCGATGAAGTGATCGTGCCGTCGATCACGTTTGTGGCAACGGCCAATGCGGTTTCTTATTGTGGCGCGACGCCAGTGTTCGCCGACGTTGACCCGGACACGCTGTTGATTGATCCGCAAGACGTGGTTCGTAAAGTCTCCCGGCGAACCCGAGCCGTTATCACGATGGACTACGCCGGCCAGCCTTGTGATTATCCGGCATTCAAAAAGATCGCCGACCAGAATCAATTGTTGTTGATTGCCGATTCGTGTCACAGCATCGGTGCCACTTCGTACGGTCGCCCAATTCCGGAATGGGTGGACATGGCCTGCTACAGTTTTCACCCGGTCAAGCCAATGACGACCTGCGAGGGCGGAATGGTGGCGACTTCCAATCAGGAATTTGCGACCGCATTGCGTTCGTTCCGCAATCACGGCATCTCGACCGATCATCATCAACGAGCCCAGGCCGGGACCTGTTTCTATGACATGCAGTCTCTCGGATTCAATTATCGTTTGTCCGATGTCCATTGCGCACTTGGGATCAGTCAATTAGGGCGGTTGGCCAATTGGCGTGAGCGTCGTGAAGCGATTTCGGAAACGTATCGGCAGGAATTGAAAACACTATATGGCGTTTCGCCATTGAAAATTGAACGAGGCGTCGTGCACGCTCATCATCTCTTTGTCGTGCGCTGGTCAGAGTCGGCGACGGGAGTCAGCCGAGACGCCGCGATCACTCAACTTCGTGAAGCGGGAATTCGGGCCAATGTCCATTACCGCCCGGTTTACGATCACAGTTTTTACCGCAATCGTTTTGAAAACAACAAGGACTTCGCTTGTCCTAACGCGGATCTGGTCTACCCGGAATTGATTTCGTTGCCAATCTTCCCGGCGATGGAATCGGAAGACGTAAAACGCGTGATGACCGAACTCAGATGGATTGCGGAATCGGCACGGCACTCGTCTTTCAAAAAGGCGGCATAGATGTCCAGCGGCATTTTGATTCACGTCCCGGCGAATCCTCGAATTGGAACCGGCAATTTTTTGCGCAGTCTGACTTTGGCAAACCAATGGGTTGCCCAGGGCGGACACGTGACCTTCGTTACGTCGGACTTGCCGGGGCTGCTGCTACGCAAAGTGGCAATGACCGGCAGCAAAGCGCGTTACCTGTCCAACCCGTTGGCCGGCGAAGCATTCGCCAAGCGACTCTGTGAATTGGCCACAGAAGATAGCTGTCACTGGATTGTGACGGATGATTTCAACAGCGCGCTGACTCAGAATATCGGTCGTCATAAAAACCCTGAACAACAACTGATTGTGTTGGGCAATGCAACGCAGGGGACTTGCGATTTGACAACCGGAAGCGATCCTTCGTTCGCCTTGATACGTAAGAACTTGCAAACTCCCCCGCCCTACTCGTTTCGTAAGCGACAGCGTGGTGGCGGCGGTAAGCATCGGTATCAGCGATGCTTGATCGATTTATGCGGGTTGGATTCGGAATTATCAGCGAACTTTCTGAAAAGCCTGATCAAACGATTCACCGGGACCGGTGTCGTTTTCGATATCGTGACACCTTTTGCCACTTCTGCCTCAGAGCAATTGAATCAGCAAGAGGCCGCAATTCGTGAGTTCATTTTTTGGCACCGAAATCCGGATCGAGTGTTCCAGGCTCTGTACGCCTTCGACGTTGCAGTGTTGAGTCACGCCGCCGATTTTTATGAAACGGCCTTTTGCAATCTTGCCAGCTTGTTTGTTGCCAGTGATTCACATCAGGAGCGTGGCGATTTGGCCGGTCTGACCACTGTGCCATGGATTCAGTCGTGTCAGGAGCAGTGGGTCGACAAGACGTGCGAGTGGATCGAGCGAATGCTGGCCAGCCCGACACGACGAAAGAAGCATGCACAGGAAATGGATCGGCTGGTTGATGATCAGGGCTCGATTCGTTTGGTGGCTGCAATTCGACGTGGTGCCAGCGGCGTCCAGCGCAATCGCTCAGCTTAACAATCTCTGCCAGCGGCCCACGTCGCTTTATCTGCCAGCACTCGGCATTGCTGCTTTGCAACTTTAACTGATGTTGCCAAAACTGCCAGGTTTTCGCTAATTTCTTGCTTGCTGTTTACACAACTGGCAGCCGCCAAGGCAAGGAAGCTAAGGGCAATATGAAGAATCTTCGACGCGCGCTGGGTATGGCGTTTCGCTATAAGTGGTCACTTGTTTGTTCGACCATCTGCGCATTTTTAGTCGCCATCCTTTGGGGAGCGAACATCGGCGGCGTTCTGCCGATCATTGAGATCGTGTTCAAGGGGAATTCTCTGCACACGATGGTCGATGAGAGCATTGAGCGTTCTGAAAAAACAGTTGCCGATGCAAAGCTTGCCGTGAAGGAAGCCCGCATTTCACTGGCCTCTGGTGGCGATGCAGAAAAATGTCTCCGCGAAATCAACCTGAAAGAAGCGGTGATTCGCGACGAACGAGTTTCGCTTGAGCGGACTCGTCGTTACGGACCGTGGGTCAAGAAATATACTCCGGCAGAATCCTTTCCGACCTTGATCATGGTCTTTGGTGTTTTGTTTCTGGGAACGGTGCTGCGCTGTTTTTTCCTGGCCATCAATATGTATCTGGTGACTCGGGTAGGACAACGCACTGTGCTGGACATCCAGGATCATGTGTTTCGAAATACCTTGAGGATGGAAGTTTCTGAGTTGGATGACGTCAACGGGACCGGCGATTTGATCAGTCGGATTCGTGGTGAAACTGCGACGATCTCCCGAGCGATCACGACGTTGTTTGGCAAGACGCTCCGCGAGCCGTTGAAGATGGCCGCTTGTATCGGAGGCGCTGCATTTGTGAATTGGCGGCTATTGATCCTGTCACTGATCGTCGTGCCGATCGCCGGATTTTTCATGTTGACCATTGCTCGTTTGACCAAGCGAGCCCATCGGCGGGCGGTCGAGGATTCTGCCTTGTTGTTGAACAGGTTGTTCCAGGCCGTTTCTTATAGCCGTCTGGTCAAGGCATTCAACATGGAGAAGCAAGAGCACGCTCGCTTCAGCGATACCGCGACCGATGTCTATCGAAAACAGATGAAGATTTCGCTGTTCAACGCGTTGGGACGAAGCAACAGTGAAATTCTGGGTGTAGCCATCATTTCCATGTCGGCGATTGCCGGAGCCTACCTGGTTCTGAATGGTGCCACGCATATCGGAGGCCTGAGACTTGCCTCAAGTCAAATGACGCCTAGCGAAATCATGGTCTTCTTTGCGTTCCTGATCGGTGTTGCCGACCCGCTGCGAAAGATGGGTGACGTCTACAATCAAATTCAATCAGGCGCCGTTTCAGCCGATCGTGTCTTTCCGCTGTTCGATCAAGTGCCAAACGTTCGCGACCCGCTGACGCCGGTCAAACTGGATCCCGAGCAGGCATCTGTCGAGTTCCGCGACATTCGTTTTGCCTACGATCCCGGCACCGATGTGCTGAAGAGTGTCAATGTTGATGTCCCCAACGGGTCGTCTCTGGCAATCGTAGGAGCCAACGGATGTGGCAAGAGTACATTGATCAATCTGTTGCTAAGATTCTTTGATCCCGGTGAAGGATCAGTCAGGATCGGCGAACACGACATTACCGATTACCGTGTTCGGGATGTCCGACAGTCGATTGGTTACGTGACTCAGCAAACGATGTTGTTCAACGACACAATCGCCAACAACATTCGTTACGGTTGTCCGGACGCGACGATTCAACAGGTCATGGTGGCCGCCAGACAAGCACACGCTCACGAATTTATTGCCGAGTTACCAGACGGGTACGACACATCGGTCGGCGAGCATGGTGGCAAGTTGTCGGGCGGTCAAAGGCAACGCCTGGCGTTGGCTCGGGCGATTTTAAAAAACGCTCCGATCCTGGTTCTGGATGAAGCGACCAGCCAGATTGACCCGGAAAGCGAGCGACTGATTCATCGATCATTGGCTGACTTTACGACCAACCGCACCACGTTGATGATTACCCATCGATTGTCGACTCTGGATTTGGCAGACCGAATCCTGGTGATGAACGAAGGACAGGTCGTTGATTGCGGCACACACGCCGAGCTGATGTTGCGATGCCGATCTTATCAGCGATTACGAGCCAGTCAGTTTGAGGAAGCCGCCTAATGAGTATTGCACCGCGAATGAAGCTGGCCACACCTGTATCGATTCCTATGGAACAGGTCCGTCTGGCGCGGGAAGTGATACTCGCCGAATCTACTGCGCTCGAAAAACTTGCCAGTGCTTTGCCGGCGGGATTTGGGCAAGCGGTGGACCTTGTCTGTGATTGCCAGGGAAGTGTTATCGTGACCGGGATTGGCAAAGCCGGTTGGATCGGACAAAAGATTTCCGCGACGATGGCCTCCACCGGTTGCCGCAGTCACTATTTGCATCCGGCGGAAGCGATGCACGGAGACCTGGGCCGAATCGGACCTCGCGATATCGTGTTGGTATTCAGTAACAGTGGCGAGACGGGTGAGGTATTGCAGATCTTGCCGACTTTGCAAAAGCTGGAAGTCCCTTTTATCGCCATCGCCGGCTCAGCGGAAAGTTCGCTATCGAAAGCCGCCACGATCGCGTTACCCTACGGAAAAGTCGCCGAGGCCTGCACGTTAGGATTGGCGCCGTCGACGTCGACTTCGTTAATGTTGGCGTTGGGCGATGCGTTGGCATTGGTCGCCAGTCGTCAGAAAGGGTTTCGCCCGATCGATTTCGCTCGCTTCCATCCCGGTGGCAGCCTCGGCAAGAAGTTGTCGAAAGTCAACGAGGTAATGCGCGACTTGCAGACTTGTCGCGTCGCCAACGATCAGCAGACGATTCGCGAGACGTTTGCCCGACAGTACGAAGATCGGCCGAATCAGTCGAATGGACCGAATGGAAATCGGCATGGCAATGTGCGACGAAGCGGTGCCGTGTTGTTGGTCGATGACGCCGGAGTGCTCACCGGAATTTTTACAGATAGTGATCTGGCAAAGATCCTTGAGCAAGGCAAGGAGCACCTGTTGGATCAACCGATCTCGCGAGTAATGACCGACCAACCGAAGACCGTAGCCAGCGGCACGATGACCACCGTGGCAGTCGAAATTCTGGCTTGCCACAACATCAGCGAACTGCCAGTGGTAGATTCCGCCGGTTGCCCGATCGGGATCATCGATATCACAGACGTGTTGAGTCTGCTACCACGAAACGTCACCGAAAAATAACGTGGCGTCGTAAATTCAAGCCAGCCGCTCAAACACATGCCGCCAGGTCAGCCGTTTTGGCGATATCCACGGTTTTCGAATGCTCAACCAAAGCTTCCAATTGAGCAATCTGCAACGTACTCTGACCATTGGCAGTTGCGGGCTCGCCCCGTTTAACGCCAAACCGGCAGGCGTCAGCGCTGCTTAAACTGTTTAACGCCAAGCCGGCAGGCGGCAGCGCTGCTTAAACTCCGTCGCCTTCCGGCTCATCGTTAAACGAGCTTTCGCTCCGGAATATGCACGAATCCAGTGTCCAACCGTCAAGCTGTCAAAGACGATCAATACGAAGTCGAGCCCCGGCAGACATCATCGCATGTCAATTGCGAATACTGGTGGAGACGATGAAGCAATTCGTTCGCTCCGGATCATCGGAGTCACTGGCCGCTGGGGCCGCTGGTTGGCGCAACAAGCGGCTGCAGGGAACACGCATCGCCGTTTCTCAGCCACGACTCGTACAAACTGAATTTTTTGTTGCTCAAGAGTTGATGCGTTACAATCATTGGATGGCCCCAATTGACATAAATTCCCAATTTGGCTCCTGACACCTTTTATTCCTTGGCTCCTGACACCTTTAAATTGTTTGACACCTTTAAATTGTTCAATGCCTATCGACCGTGTCGGGTATTTCTTTCAATTAGGATGACAGCGGCTACCATCCCAAGTTGGACACGTAACAAATAGTACGTCAACCAGATTGAGGCGCTACCGAGTATCAGCGTGGCAAGCCGAACCAGGTTTTCGGGCGATGATAATCCATTGTCTAAAATCAAGAAGACAACAAACCCAAAAAACAACAATTGAGAAAGCACTGCAATCAATAGTGACAGTCTCCCTATGATTCCGATCCATTCACCGGCCGTATCGGCTAGTGATCGCAATTGACCTTCATTGACGCTTGATGCAAGGTCAAGCTTGGGCAATCGAATCGCAGGCGACTCTGTTACGGATTCTTTCATTTCCAACTTGCTGGCCTTCTTCGCCTGTTTTTGTTCGCGGGCCAACTCTTTGGACTTTTCCGAAGCGCGTTTCTTTTCCGCCAGTTTCTTTTTGAGTTGCAACACCAATTCTCGGCCTGGAACGACGAATACAGAATTGCAGACAGGGCATGTATCTTGCGAATCAACCTCACTAATTTTGTTGATCAGACCTTCGCCACAACTGCAAGAATGTTTGACAACGTAACCAGTGACAGTCTTTTTCAATACTGGAGGCATTTTTCGTTTCCTAGGTAAGAAATTGGAGGGACATAGAACTTAGCGGACGAATGTACTGTTAACGGCGGTTGAAAAGAGCGGCGCCCGGCGGTCGAAAATGGCAGCGCTAGGTGTGAAAAAACATGAGGGTGGTGACAGTGATTGGTGTTGAGATTAAGCGGTCTTCTTTTTGGCAGCTTGCGACCTTCCAGACCGTCGCTTTGCGTCCTTGAGTCGGTAGCTTTCGCCCTTGGTTTCGATGATGTGGCAGCGGTGGGTGAGTCGATCCAGCGCCGCCCCGGTAAGCCGCTGGTTGCCCAGAACTTCCGGCCAATTCTCAAACGGTAAATTGGTCGTCACGATAATGCTGTTCCGCTCGTAAGCCGTTGCGATTACGT
>CAZPOL010000020.1:0-14541 GCA_964588195.1 uncultured Pirellulaceae bacterium
TAGCGAATCGCACCACTTGCAATAAACTTGTGGTGACCAGGGGTAGGTGTCCAGCGAGAAAATTCTGGCACTGCAATGCGGACAAACGCTGTCACGGCAGCGGGTGCCTAAACCCTGTTCGGCAGCTTGTTCCAGGCGTTGATCGAACTCTCGTCGGCTCAAGCTGTAATTGATCGCCGCGACAATTTCGCTGGAGTCCGCATCCATAATCATGGACGCCACACGAGGCCCCTGGTCAACATCGTCCCAGCCAACATGCAACTCGTTGCCAGAGTTTCGAAAATACCGAATGTCTCGATCAGGTATCTCCAGATCACCAATCGCCAACCGATCACCGTCGTGCCAACCCTGCCCGCGTTCAAGTTGCACGAGTTCATCGTTGAGATACAACTCGCGAAACACAAATTTGATGAGCCGTTTGTCCAAGAGTGTGTCACGATTGAAGGAGTAAGAAGCCAGCCAGGACTTGAACCTGAAGAGAACGTATCAGAAATCCTAGAGTAGATTCCTGTTGGAGGCCAGCAATGGAAGACGAATTCAATCGACAAACCAGATAGCGCGACATTTTGAAGTCAGCCCGCCAGGATTTGAACCTGGAATAATGGAATCAGAATCCATCGTGTTACCAGTTACACCACGGGCCAATTGGGTGTGAGGGAGTGACAGGTTGGCGGGCGCAGAGGTTCGCGCAGAGCTTCGCGTGAAGGAGGAAGAAAAGTGTCTCGCGGAGGCGCGAAGAAGCGACGAAGAGGTTAACTGAATGGGCAACGAAGTTGTTGCCAATCGAAGAAGGCCGTATCTCGGTCGCGATTACTCGTCTCCGCTGACGATTCGCTGTCCCTGGCCATCGGAATCGAACAGGTGCCAGCGATCTTTCGGCAGGTGCAATGGCAACGAATCACCTCTTTGCGCACCGACGTTGCCGGATAGCCTGGCGACGCAACTGTTTCCACTCAACGCGAAATACAACAAGCATTCGTCACCCATCCGCTCGACGAGATCGATGGTGACGTCCGCAAGTTTGGGATGCTCGTCAGAAATGGTCAGGTGTTCGGGGCGAAATCCGAGTACGACGTTCTGGTCCGACGATTTAGCGGAAGGAGAATCGTCGGATGAGGAATTGGAAAGCGGAACCTTGTAATCGATGTCCGGGTTTTTGAACCACGGTTTTCCGTCGCGTTGCGACAGTGTTCCGGCTATCAGATTCATGGCTGGGCTGCCGATAAAACTTGCCACGAACTGGTTGGCCGGTCGCGTATAAATCTCCAGCGGCGTGGCGGCTTGTTGAATCGTTCCTTCGTGCATGACGACGATTCGTTGTCCCAGCGTCATGGCCTCGACTTGATCGTGAGTGACGTAGATCGTTGTTGTTCCCAAACGGTGGTGCAATTCAGCCAGTTCCTTGCGCATTTGCACTCGCAGTTTGGCGTCCAGATTCGACAGCGGTTCATCAAACAAGAACGCGGATGGCTGGCGAACGATCGCTCTTCCGACGGCGACACGCTGACGTTGGCCACCGGACAATTCCGCTGGGCGACGATTGAGTAATGTTTCAATCGAAAGCAAGGCGGCCGCCTCAGAAACGCGCTGCCTAATTTCCGCCTTGGCGGTTTTTCGCATTCTCAAACCAAACGACATGTTCTGGCGAACGGTCATGTGCGGGTACAGTGCGTAGTTCTGAAACACCATCGCGATGTCGCGTTTACCTGGATCCAGTTCGTTGACGCACTGATCACCGATATGAATTTCGCCGTCCGTCACTTCTTCCAGCCCGGCAATCATCCGCAGCGTACTGGATTTTCCACAACCCGATGGACCCACCAGAACCAGGAATTCGCCGTGGCTGACTTCCAGGTTGATACCCGCCACCGCGACATGATCGTTGTCGTAGCGCTTGGTCAGGTTTTTCAGGCGGATCGATGCCATCAAGGTTTTTCAGCTACAAATCTTGAGCGGCAAGCCGCTCACGGTTGGAAGAAACGCTACCTAGCCGCCGAGTCCTTCGCGGATAGCATCCACGCACTCATCCAATCCGACTCGCCACTGTTTCAGCGTATCGCGATCGCGGATAGTCACGGTTTGATCTTCCAGCGTTTGACCATCGACCGTAATACAAAACGGCGTACCGGCTTCATCCTGACGACGGTAACGGCGCCCGACGGCGCCCTTGTCATCGTAGAAGACGTTAAAATGTTTCTTCAAGTTCAGGTACGCTTGCTTGGCCAATTCCGGCATGCCGTCTTTTTTGACCAACGGGAAAATAGCCGCTTTGATCGGAGCGATCCGCGGATGCAATCGCATCACCGTACGAGTTTGCATTTTACCTTTCTCGTCGGGCGCTTCGTCTTCGCAGTAGCCTTCACAAAGGAACGCCAGTGCCGCGCGATCGGCACCCGCCGATGGTTCGATGACGTGCGGTACGAATTTTTCGTTTGTCAGGTCGTCGCGGTAAGAGAGGTCCTTGCCGCTACCTTTCCATTTTGGTTTGCCGTCTTCGCCCAGTTCCAATTCAAGGTCTTTGGTTAACTTGCCTTCCATGTGGCTACGCAGGTCGAAGTCACCACGATGGGAAACACCTTCCAGTTCGCCGTATTCTCCCTCAGGCAGAAACGGAAAGGCGTACTCGATGTCTGCGGTACCGACCGAGTAGTGCGCCAGTTCGTTTGATTCATGTTCGCGGAGGATCAGACGGTCCAGCGAAAGACCCATGTCCTGGTACCATTGCATACGACGATCACGCCAATACCGATACCAGTCGGCGGAAGCATCAGGATGACAAAAGAACTCGATCTCCATCTGTTCGAATTCACGGCTTCGGAAAGTAAAGTTACGAGGCGTGATTTCGTTTCGGAAACTCTTGCCGACTTGAGCGATCCCCAGTGGCAGCCGGAACCGCGTGCTATCGATCACGTTTTTGAAGTTAACAAAAATACCTTGTGCCGTTTCCGGTCGCAGGAACGCCGCATCTTCCTCACCCCCCAACGCACCAATGGTGGTCTTGAACATCAGGTTGAATTCGCGAGGGTCGGTCAGCGTATCCAGAGTCTTGGCGTCGGGAGCCAACACGGAAGGGTGATGTGATTCGTCCAGATCTGTCAGTGCCTGAACATCGCCGTCCCATTCCATTTGCTCTTTATTCTTGGCACGGACTTTGAAAAACTTCATAGCGCGACGTTCGATGACGTCGACCTCGTCTTCGCCCGTCATTGCCGTGGCAAAGATCTTCTTGTCCTTGACGGTGACCCAACGACCGACCAATTGGTCGTGGCGGTATCGCTTTTTCGATTCGCGACAATCGACCATGTAGTCGTGGAACAGGTCGTAGTGGCCCGAGCACTTCCAGACTTGCGGATGCATGATGATGGTTGTGTCGACACCGGTCATGGCAAAAACGGTCGGCGCGCCATCCATGACGTCCATGTCGTTGTGCGAGGTGACCATGTCATGCCACCATGCTTCCTTGATATTTCGTTTCAGTTCCACGCCGAGCGGACCGTAGTCCCAGAATCCGTTGCTGCCACCATAGATTTCGCTATTCTGAAACATGAAGCCACGACGTTTGCAAAGTGAAACAATTTGTTCCATGTTGCGAGTCGGGGCAGGGCGGGAGGTTTGAAGAGCGTCGACGGTCATTGAATTTCCTGCAGAGTCATAGGGTCTTTGGCAGCCGTTTCAGCCGGAGATCTTGCACTTCCTGGCGGGCGCTGGCGTGCAGCGGGCTTTACCAACCTTTTAATGACCTGCAGTTTAGCGGTGTTGCCCAACAAGGTCCACGTCGGAACGGATCGAGCCAGTGCGCGTTTGGTAGACAGGAACCAGGTCGAACAGGTTCAGTTGGGCCGCAAATTCGATGTCCTGCTGGAAACCAAGCCGCACCAGGTTTTTACCGCCCTGAGTCTGCGAAAGCAATTCTGCCAGACTTTTGCCGTTTTCCAATCGATGCCTGGCCAGCGCCCAGATTTCAGCGGCGGAGTGTGCGGCAGTACTCAATTTCCATGCGTCTTTTCCACGCCGGGAATCGCTGCCTGGGGATGGCTCCTGCAAACTCGCAATCAGAGCGCCGCCGAAAAGGATGTCTTCCATGGTCGGTTGCCCATCGGTCCCTGCGCACACGATCGCGACATTCAATCCTGATCGCAAAATGTGTTGACTGATGGCTGTCAGATTACAGAAACATCCGATCAGGACTTGCTCGGCTGGCTGACAGGTTTGAATTGCTAACGTGCCATTGGTCGTCGTGAATACGATTTGCCGTCCGCCAACCGATTGGTCATAGGACACTGGTGAATTGGAAAGATCAAATCCTTTAATCAATACGCCATCCCGTTCGCCCCCCAGCAGAACGTCCGACACTGTCGAACTGGCTCGCAATTCGGTCGCCTTTTGGAATGCCGTGGGCACATCCACGACGGGATAGATCGCTTGCGCTCCGCTGGCAATCGCATTGACGATCGTTGTACTCGCTCGCAACACATCGACGGCAACAGCGATCGTGCCGGACAGTTCACCAGCTGCAACATCCTGCGGCAGCATAAACAATTCAATCGATTTCACGTTTGCCTAACGATTCCTGATGCTTCCGCCAAATATTACGAATCTTGTTCAGACGCTCCTTGGTCTCATGCGGTTTGCACCTTAGCAAGTCGCTGATCTCATCGTTGGAACAGCCTTCCAATTTCATCTGAGCCGTTAACCGCAACGCTTCGTCCGGCAAGTCTTGCAACAATTCCGAACATTGCTGGTGAACGTCCTCGATGAATTCCGGCATTTGACTGGAATCGGCAATCGAGTTAATTGGGTCAACTCCATTGCCGTGATGATTGCCGATATGTGCGATGCCGCCGCCTCGCTTCTGTGCGAATTGACGCCGCCGCTCTCGCGTGATTTTTCGGAAAGTGATCGTCAGCAGAAGACGCCACAATGCGTCTCGATTCTTCAGGTCAAATTCACGGTGTTCGGCGGCCGTAAAGAAACTATTGATCGCGCTCAACGCGACATCCTCTTCGTCCCTGGCAGAACTGGGAAGTTCGCGCATTTTGCCTTTGGCGTAGGCAACAAGTTTAGGGAAGTAGTGACGCCACAATGCTTCAGCAGCTTGTTCATTCGATAGATCATCCAGCAAACAAGTGATTTCGCCGGGTGCTTCGTCTTCGTGGTTCTTTTGGGGGGCATTCGTTTGCGCATCGATTTCTCCCATCAATTCCATCGTGGAATCGTCTGAAACGCCGAATGATCCTGGAATATTCTCATTTTTCATTCATTTTTCCAGATTTGTTTCCCCACACAGACGGCTTTTTGGCATTTAGTTGTTAGGCGGAGGTTCCGTGAACAGGTTTTACGCGTTTGCTTATTCAATTGTGATCAAGGTCCCAATTTCTGTAAAGCGAAATCAATGAAACATGTTCTCGACTCCAAAGGAACAATTCGGAATCATTCGGAATCATTCGAACCAATCTGAATTCAAGTTAGTAGATAACTAATAGATTCAGGGTTATTCGGATTCGAAATCGGTTTCTTCATGAGTTTTACAAAAGTTTCGGCTGATGTTTGCCTTGATTTAAGGAATCCCCCGAACCCCTGCCAGATAATCCACCACCTATCCACCCACACACTTCCCACCTGAGTTTTAGCCCAGGTTGAGTTATTAACGAGGTAAATGTTTGTATCCCTTGACGGACAATAGAGAGATGAAGTTGATGAATCGGGAATCTGTCATTCGTTTGCAGCCTGTGTTCGCTTTGTTGCAGGAGAGTTCTGAATTGGCCAGGCGATGTCATACCAATTTGTGGCAGTGTTCTGTTGCGATTGGGCAACTGTATTCACTCGGCGCAACCGACAGAGACTTGCAACAGTTAGTGGCAAGCGGCCTGACTCAACACGGTCGCGAAACAACCGGGGCGGACAGCACCGACGAGCGTACGTTCGCCAGTGCCGACAACGGGTTTGGACCCAAGTCATGTTTTGTACTCGCGCCTGCTGGTGTCGAAGTCATGAAAGATACGGGGATTGAAAAGCGGAGAGTCAATGGTTTGATTGACTTGCGCCCAAGTTGGAATACCTGTAACAATGAACTGCGCATCGCAGGTCAATTGGTCAAGCGATTCAAATGGCGAGCTCCAAACCAGGAGCGGTTGATCATGGCGTTCGAGGAACAGGGTTGGCCAACTCGCATCGCCGATCCATTGGAGAAAGACGAAATGGTCGATCCAAAACGTCGTTTGCACGACACTATCAAGTGTCTGAACCGACGTCATGTGCGAGACCTGATGCGGTTTCATGGCGACGGCACAGGGCAGGGAGTTGAATGGAGAGTGTTCGATCCCACAGCGAAAAACCAGCTCAATTTACCTCGATAGCGATTTGTCGGGACCGTGCCTGCACACGGTGGCCAAAGTCGTTAAACAACATTCAAGAGGCGTGACGGTTTGGGAATTTTGTTCCCGAGCCGTTTTTTTGTGGTTTTCACCGACTGTTTCGGCACAGCATTCATCTTTGGTTATGCCAACGGCCGAAATTCGGTTATCTTCGGTGACGACTGACGAATTCCAGGGTCGCGTCGCCTGTTGATTGTTTCTGCCCCTGACCAATATCGGACCTTGCAAATTGAAATCGGCTTCGCCCTCAACGACCACGCCTCCTGACGACAGTCAACATGTCGACAAGTCGGGCACACGCGTTCAGAAAATGTTCGGTGAAATCGCACCGCAGTACGATCGCATGAATCATCTGTTGTCGATGAATGTGGATCGGCTATGGCGACGTTCGACCGTCAAGCGAATGCAACCGAAGCCGGGCGACCGAATCCTTGACGTGTGCACGGGAACTGGCGATCTGGCGTTGGCGTTTCATCGTCATCTAAAAGGCGATTGCACAGTGATCGGCGCGGATTTTTGCGCCGAGATGCTGGACGTGGCTCGTGAAAAACCGGTTTCGACTGGCAAGGTCGAATTTGTCCAGGCCGACGCACAGGCTTTGCCATTCGAAGACAACTCTTTCGATATCGTGACGGTCGCATTCGGACTCCGCAATGTTGAAGACACTGATCTGGGGCTGCGGGAATTGGCGCGAGTATGTCGACCCGGCGGGCGAGTTGGCGTGCTGGAATTCACATCGCCCAGACGCTGGCCCATTCGCCCGCTCTACGGTTGGTACTTCCGCAACGTGTTACCAAAAATTGGACAGCGACTCGCCAAAAATGATATGAGCGCTTACGACTACCTGCCTCAAAGTGTGGGCGAGTTTCCAAGCTATGAAGCGTTGACGGCGCGAATGGAGCAAGCTGGGATCAAAGACGCCAGCTTCAAACCATTTACATTCGGTATCGCAACTTTGTATTCGGGGACGAAATGAGTCATCCGATTGTTGTCGCGTTTACTGGCGGAAGTGGACCGAGTTATGGTCAACGGTTGGTCGAGGTTCTGTTGGAACTTGGCTATACCGTTCAGTTGACGATCAGCCCCGCGGCCTCAATCGTGATTGAGCACGAGATGGGACTGAAGATTGATCTGGAGCAATTCGATCCGTTGGTTTTGTGGCCGAATTCGAAATCGCACCTGGATCGTCTGCACTACTATCACTACCAGGATTTTATGACGCCGATGGCCAGTGGATCAGCGTTGTCCGCCGGAATGGTGATCTGTCCTTGTAGTGGAGCAACGCTTAGCGCTACCGCCAACGGCAATAGTCGTAACTTGATCGAACGAGCGGCAGAGGTGCATCTGAAAGAATCACGAAAGTTGATTCTGGTGCAACGAGAGACTCCACTTTCATTGCCTGCCATTGAAAACATGCGGACGGCTAAGTTGGCGGGTGCCACGATCTTGCCGGCCATGCCAGCCTGGTATCATGGAGACAAATCGATCGACGGTTTGATCGACTTCATCGTCGCCAGAATTCTTGATCAGCTGGGTGTTGAACACTCGCTGATCAAACGCTGGAGCGAGGAACCGAAGAGCGAAGGGTAAGTGGTCCGTTGAGCAAAATTGTACAAATTCTGGAGATGATCCGGTTTTCACACACCATTTTTGCGTTGCCGTTTGCGCTGTTGGCTGCGGTCATGGCGTGGGTCACGGAAACTGCCGATGGGCAACCGATCGTTTTTCGCTGGCAAGACCTGTTGGGAATTCTGGTTTGCATGGTGGCGGCGCGAAGTGCGGCGATGGCTTTCAATCGATTAGTCGATCGGAAGATTGACGCAGCGAATCCACGTACCAGCGGCCGACACATTCCTGCAGGATTGATTTCGGTTCGCAGCGCTACATTGTTTACGGTGGCTTGTAGCCTGGCCTTTATCGCGGCGACCCTGTTATTTCTGCCAAATCGGTTGCCGTTGTTTTTGTCCGTGCCGGTATTGGCGGTGTTGTTGTTTTACAGTTACACAAAACGAGTCACGTCGTTGGCCCACTACTGGCTCGGGTTTTCGCTGATGCTTGCGCCTGTCGCAGTCTGGATCGCATTACGCGGGCAGGCGATTACCAGCAATCCTCTGGACCTGACTCCTGCATTGTCGCTGGGCCTGGCTGTGTTTTTCTGGGTCGCCGGATTCGACATTATTTATTCCTGCCAGGACTTCGAATTTGATAAGCAAGCTCGGTTAAAGAGCGTACCGACTCGCTTCGGAATTTCCGGCGCCTTGAAGATCGCCGCCGCGAGCCACTTTCTGATGGTGTTGATCCTCGCTTTGTTGCCTACTCTGGCCACAGTTGCTGGTGTTCCAACCAATCTGGGCTGGTTGTACTACGCCGGAGTGGCGGCAGTTGGGATATTGCTGGTCTACGAGCACTACCTGGTCCGGCCCGACGATTTGAATCGAGTTAACATCGCATTCTTTAATGTTAATTCAGTGGTCAGCTTTGGTTTGTTTCTGATAGGCACGATCGACACGATCGTCTGACGTCAAGTATCCTTTATCCCAAACCGATAATCGAATGGTATCGACTGATCAAGGAAAAATCAGTTCGATCGAGTTGGCAAAACAATTAAAGTCCTGACGGCATAAACCAAGACAGAAAGATCCACGATGAAAGCGACTGAGTTTATTTGGCGGAATGGTGAAATGGTTTCATGGGACGATGCGCGAGTTCACATCATGTCACATGGCTTGCACTACGGTTCTTCAGTCTTTGAAGGGATTCGATGTTACGACACGCCCAATGGTCGCGTAATCTTTCGACTCCCGGAACACACTCGCCGCCTGTTTGACTCGGCGAAAATTTACCGGATGGAGGTTCCTTATTCGCAAGCGGACATCTCTCAGGCATGTCGCGACATCATTACGGTGAACAAGCTGAAAAACGCCTACATTCGTCCGTTGATCTTTTTTGGAATGGGCACGCTGGCTTTGAATGCTCTGAACGACTGCAAGGTCGAGGTTGCCGTTGGCGCGTTTGAATGGGGCGCCTATCTGGGCAAGGAAGGGATCGAGAACGGCATCGAGGCTTGCATCTCGTCATGGAGCCGAACCACCAGTGCATCGATCCCGGTTTTGGCGAAAGCGGGAGGGCATTACATGAATGCGCAATTGATCTGTACCGAGGCGCACCGCAATGGATACCTGGAAGGCTTGTCCGTAAGTGCTCAAGGGATGGTCGCCGAAGGCTCGGGCGAGAATGTGTTTGTCGTGCGTGATGGAAAAATCTATACGCCACCATTGGCTTCGTCGATTCTGGGTGGCATCACTCGCGACTCCGTGATGAAGATTGCTGAATCGTTGGGGCATACGGTGATCGAAGAATCGATACCGCGTGAGGCGCTCTACATTTCGGATGAAGTTTTTCTAACGGGCACGGCGGCAGAGGTCACACCGATCAAGTCCGTCGACAAGATTCCAGTCGGCGATGGTCGCCCCGGTCCCATTACAAAGTCGATTCAAAAAATCTTCTTTGGCTTGTTCGATGGAACAGAGGAAGATCAATGGGGGTGGTTGGACAAGGTGGATGATTCTGTTGCAGGCTAAATTGCCCGACTTGACGTGCGGATTGCGGCCCGCTTCGCCAGCAAAAGTTCAAATACTTGCAATTGCGATTTCGATTTGCGAAACTGAAAGGTGAGACTGACGCTGTAGAAACGGATCGGTGCGTTCTGCGCCGGTGTCACTTATCTTTTTGTTCATGGTGACATCGAGGCGTTTAGCGAAACGATAAGAAATAAAGGCGGAGCATTTTACCAATGCAAATCTGGCCAGCAATCGATGTACGTGGCGGACAATGTGTGCGGTTAGTCCAGGGGGACTACCAGCGGGAAACTGTTTACGGATCCAACCCCGCCGACATGGCAACTCGATTTCAATCGGATGGAGCCGCCGGTCTTCATCTCGTCGACCTGGACGGAGCCCGAGACGGAAACACTCCCAACGAACGGCAGATTGCCGGGATCATCAAGGAAGTTTCCATCCCTTGCCAATTGGGCGGAGGGATTCGAAATGAGGCGACCATCAAGAAATACCTGGACATGGGGGTTTCTCGTTTGCTGGTCGGCACCAAGGCTTTAACCGACACCGACTGGTTCGCAGAGATGTGCCAGAGTTACCCGGACAAGCTGTTGGTTGCGATCGACGCGCGCGATGGTCGCGTGTCGACTGATGGTTGGAAAAAGACGTCTGACACGAACGCCGTCGAATTGGCGCGACTGATTTCCAGAAACCCGATTGCGGGGATCGTGTACACCGACATTGCCAAAGACGGCATGTTGAGCGGACCAAATATCGAAGCGATGCAGGAAATGGCTAACGCGGTTGATGTGCCAGTCATCGCTTCGGGTGGCGTGACCACCACCGAAGATATCCAGCGACTTGCCAAAGTGGGAGTCGCTGGTTGCGTGATAGGACGAGCGCTATACGAAGGACATCTAACTTTGCAGGATGCGTTGACTGCCTCCGGAACGGAGGTCTCAAGTTGAGTCCGACTAGCGTCAATGATTTTCGGCGTCAGATTCTCTGGCATATTGAAAGTGTTGCTCGCTAAACATCCATAACCAGAAACTTGTCTTTGTCGAAAGTTCGTACTATGCCTGATGTAAAGTCGATCCGTAATATTTGTCTATGCGGTCATGGTTCGTCCGGAAAAACCACGATCGCCGACTCCCTGTTGACTCTGACCAAAGCCGTTAACGGCAATCCAAGCGTGGATGACGGAACCAGTATCTGTGACTTCGATCCTGAAGAGAAAAACCACAAGTACACGATCGAAGCTTCTTGCGTAAATCTCCAGCACGGTGGCAAAACTTTCAATCTTCTGGATACACCTGGCTACCCTGACTTCATTGGACAGACGATTGGTGCCATGACGGGAGTCGACACGGCGGTCGTTGTCGTGAACGCTCATTCCGGTATCGAAGTCAACACACGGCGTGTTTTCAAAGAAGCCGAAAAGCTGGGAATGGGAAAGATCATTTGTCTCTCGCGGATGGATGAAGACAATATCGATTTCCCCGGCTTGATCGACAGTATTCAGGAGATGTGGGGCAAGCGATGCGTTCTGCTGAACGTGCCAATTGGTCAGGGTGCAGATTTCAAAGGTGTCGTCAGCACACTGAAAGTCCCTGATGATACGACGGGTGCGTTGATGGATCCGGCCGCCATCAGTGAACCGCTGGTTGAATCGATCATCGAAGTCGATGAAGCGGTCATGGAACAATATTTCGAAGGCAACATGCCCAGCGAATCCGACCTGTCCAGGTTGATCGTACAAGCGGTCAAGCAGGGGACGTTGGTGCCGATTGTCTGTTGCAGTGGAAAGACCGGTGTTGGGCTGCCTGAATTGTTGGATGCGATCGGCACCTGCGGTCTCTCACCCGGCGATCTGATACGCACGGGGGCCAATGGCGAGCAGGAGATTCAGCTGGACCCAAAAGCGGACGCTCCGTTGGTCGCCCAGGTATTCAAGACGCGTGTCGATCCGTTTGTGCAGAAACTCAGCTTCATTCGCGTTCTTTCAGGCACGCTGAAACGCGACGACAATGTGCCATGCTCAACGGCTCGCAAAGGGTTGAAAATGGGCCAGTTGTTGAAGGTGATGGGAGAATCGACAGAGGGCGTCGACCAGGCTGGACCTGGTGATGTTGTCGCGGTTGCCAAGATGGAGGACTTGCGCACAGGATCCATTTTGGGAGAGATCGGTTTGCCCAAAATTAAATTTCCCTTGCCGATGGTTTCGTTGGCGGTCTCTCCAAAAACGCGCGGCGATGAAACGAAACTTTCTGGCGCTCTTGCCAAGATTGTTGAAGAGGACCCGACCGTGGTGCTGGATCGAGATGGCCAAACCAAAGAGTTGGTGATGACCGGCATGAGCGAATTGCATCTGAACGTAATCCAGGAGCGTTTGGCACGTCGCGACAAACTGGAAGTCGAAACCAGGGAACCGCGTATCGCTTTTCGCGAAACCATCCAGAATGAAGCCGAAGGCAATTACCGCCACAAGAAACAATCGGGTGGTCGAGGCCAGTTTGGTGAAGTTCACATTCGTATGTTCCCGTTGCCACGCGATACGAACATCGATGAGTACGCTGTGAAAAGCCGTTTTAATTCCATCAAAAACACGCACTACGACGAGGCGTCCAACTTTCTGTGGATCGATTCAATCGTCGGAGGCACGATTCCTTCAAACTTCCTGCCGGCGATCGGTAAAGGATTTTCTGAACGCATCAGTACCGGAGTGATTGCCGGCTACCCGGTTCAGGATCTGTGTATCGAGGTGCACTTTGGCAAGTATCACGATGTCGACTCCAGCGAGGCGGCGTTCAAAATGGCTGCCAAGCAAGTCTTCAAGCAGGTTTTTGAAAAGGCCAGACCCAGTTTGCTGGAGCCTGTCGTCAAATTGGAGGTCACCATCCCCGAAGAGAAGGTCGGCGACGTTTACTCAGATATGTCTGGTCGTGGCGGACGCGTTTCGGGAAGTGATTCAGCGGGTGGAAAATTCACGACCGTTCACTGTGAAGTGCCGCTACGCGAAGTAACGACCTACTCTCGCACCTTGTCCAGCATGACAGGTGGGCTCGGTAGCTACACGATGGAATTCAGTCACTACGATGTGATGCCGCCAAACATCCAGCAAGATGTGATTTCCAAATCACAGTTGAAAGACGACGAAGAAGAGTAGCCGAAACAAAAAAGTGGAGTGTCGAATGAACGACACTCCACTGGTTTGATCTTAAAGCGGCGATCGTTTACTCAAATCGCTTTTCGCGGAAAGTTTGCTCGGACAGGAACGTGCCTGTAAAGCATTCCCATGGATTGATTTCGACTCGGCCATCCGTGTAACCAGTTTCCGTTGGGTCACTGCCGGTTGGAACGGGGAACCCAGGGTTCACGTAACCGTCTTTGTTGGCATCGTGCAGACGTCGAACACTGCCATCGGCAAACAGAACGTTGCATACATTGCCGGTGTGCAGCGCTCTCCAATCACGAGTGTCTTGCAAAACCAGCGGGGCGCCAGCGTCGCCAGACCAATCGTGTTGGTTGTTGATGTCGATGATATCGCCCACAGTTGGCAAGTTGGCTGGAAGCAGCCATTGGCGTGGTGTTCCTGTAGGTACGGGGGTGACCCGACCAGAAGTGCCTGACGACGGATCCCAAAATGAAGGTCCGTCATTGAATGCTTCTGCCAATGGAATCCCGCGTGTCAGCGTGCTGTTGATGCCCGTCCAGGACTGAGGGGCTCCTTGGCCCAGGAAGGCTTCATCAGTATCACCTTTGTCAGCATCCCCCAGCAGTGGAATCGCCGAACTTGGCACGATCGCATTTTCAACTTGTCTTTGCGCGATCGGACCAGCTGTGTTCAGGAAGTTCTTCATGTTGCCAACCGTAACGCCCGAATTGATACCAGGAGCCGAACGAACGAAATGCCAACTGGCTGCGTAGTTCGTGTTGTGACCGGTTTCCAGCAGTTGCGTGTTTACTATTTCCACTCGTTCGGGATCGTAGGCGGGCATTGAATCCAGAAGCGCTGCCAAGCCGACGCCAAAACGATCTGGCGGGGTTGTCCCACTGTCCGACGTATTGCCACCCAACAGGTCATTCAATTTTTCATTCGAAAGGCACTCGTTACTTGGGCACAACAAACTTCCAGGCAATGTATCCTGAGCAATGCAATCGGCTACCCACGAGAAAATCTCGGGAGAACCGTCACGCCTGGCGTCAAACGCGCCACTGCACATTTTGTTGCCGGGCGAGGTGTTGGCGTGAGCCATTATTGCCAATCCCATCTGTCGCAGATTGTTTTGACAAACCAACGAACGAGCCTGTGACCGGATCGCTGTCACAGCTGGTAACAGGATGGCCATCAAAATTCCAATGATGGCGACCACCACCAACAATTCGATCAACGTAAAACCATTTCTTTTCTTCATTTGTATTCTCTCTTGGTAGATGTAAATAAGTACGGCCAAAGTTGTGGGTCATGTTTGAGCGGAAGTTTACCGATGCAATGTGAAGACCAGCTGAATATCATGCGATGATTCGGTGAAATTCAGGTTCAGAAATGGTTTTGCAAACTTGTTCGAAAATTAATATTTCGAACATCATTCGTTAACAAGAGTTGTGACAAT
>CAZPOL010000020.1:14641-27665 GCA_964588195.1 uncultured Pirellulaceae bacterium
GCAGTCATCGTTTGCTGTTAGAATTGCCCGCATGCACATTCTTTCACTTCAACCCTACTACGGCGGCAGTCACCAGGCTTTTCAAGCGGGTTGGTTGCTGAACAGCGAGCACGAATGGACGGTACTGAGTCTGCCGCCTCGGCATTGGAAATGGCGGATGAGACATGCTGCGGTCCATTTTGCAAAACTCATTCGAGACGACTTTTCCGACATTCGCTTCGACGCCCTTTTTTGCAGCGACTTTCTTAACCTTGCCGAATTCAAGGGATTAGTCCCGCCATCCGTCGCGCGGCTGCCCGCCGTTGTTTATTTTCACGAAAACCAGTTTGCGTATCCATCGCGACGGCACGACGAACGAGACTTGCATTTTGGATTCACCAATTTCACAAGTTGCCTTGCCGCTGATCAGGTTTGGTTCAATTCAGCATTCAATCGCGACTCGTTTTTTGAAGGCGTGCGAGCGGCCTGTAAGAAGTGGCCCGACTTTCCGCCAAATGACTCGCTCGATTCAATTCTGCCAAAGTGTCGCATCGAATCTCCCGGAATCGCGGTCGAACAGTTTTTTGCCAAACGCCGCAGATGTAACAAAAGCGACGGACGGCAGCAGGCGGAGTCAGTGACTGAGAGCAAGCCAGTTTCGATTGCCTGGGCGGCTCGCTGGGAACACGACAAGAACCCGCAGTTGTTACTCGATTCACTTCGCGAACTAAAAAAACGAGATCTTGATTTTCGTATCAGCGTGGTCGGTGAGTCTTTTCGCAGGGTGCCCGAGGCCTTTGAGTTGATCCAGAGCGAATTTGATTCGCAAATCGATCGCTGGGGTTTTCAGTCTGCTGAAGACTACCGTTGTTTGCTGAAGCAAAGCGACGTATTTATCTCGACCGCCGATCACGAATTTTTCGGGATCTCCGCTGCAGAAGCGATTATTGCCGGAGCGTTTCCAGTGTTGCCGAATCGCCTGGCCTATCCTGAATTGATCGGCGCGTCCAAAGGAAAGGAACGAGAAAAACTGTTCTTGTACGATGGATCGCCAAGCCAGCTTGCGGAAAAGATCGAGTACTTTACGCATCTCCGGGACGCTGACAAGGGACACGAATACGAATTGCATCGCCGGGTACAGGAAGAACTTGCTGATCAGCTGAATTGGTCGGTACGTGCCGCCACCATGGATCATCAGATTCAATCGGTATGCGACGACCGGGCACTGCGAACGTCGTAATTCGACATGAATTTGGCGAACTACGCGAAACGGCTTACGGCAATCGAACTATCAATATTGCCGGTTCTGGCATCGCAAGCGATAATAGCTGACATGACCGAGTCACCAAACGAAACAAAGCCGAATGACGAATCGGCTGCAGAAATGCGAACGACCTGGATCCACGTGCACGTGCCCAAGGCCGGGGGCAGTACGCTGCGACAGTTATTTAACCGGAATTTCGGCGACGGCTTTTACAATTCCAATTCGTTGTTGGAGACTCGCCAATACACGTCCGAAGAGGTCAGTGAGATTGTTCGCTGCCATCCTTGGCTGAAGTGTTTCTCTGACCATAAGGTTTCAATCGATCTACCTTACGACCATCCGGACACCAAGGTGATGGCGATTGGGTTCGTTCGTGACCCGCTGGAGCGATACGTCTCTCGATACTTCTTCCATCGAAATTTCGAAGAGGTCGCCTGTATCGCTCAGCGAATGTCTTTCAAGGAATTCGCAGTCGAAGAACTGGTCAATGGAAACGCTCACCCGCAAACCAACAGCCAGATCTACTTTCTGAATGGTGGAACGTCTTTCGACGATTTAACACTTGTCGAGAGAGCGATCGAGTCCGGGCAAGCCTACCTGTTTCCGATCGAACGATTCGACGAGGCCTGCATCTGTCTTGAGAAACTGTTCCCTGAGTCATTCAAGGATCTTTCGTACGTGATGGCCAACGTATCGAAAAAGGACACAGCGATTGATCCGGAAGATCTTCAGTTTGCTGCCAGTTACCTGACCAAGGATCAACCCGTTTGGGACTTGGCAAACAAATTCCTGAACGAAACGCTGCGTCGTACTTTCCAATCCGATGACGAAAAAGCGAACCGGTTGCAAGAATTTCGTGATCTATGCAGTCGCCGTCACCACAACTTCCGGCCACCAAAACCGATCGGTCAATCCGATGAAGGTGCCAATGAAGATGCGGATGGCACGCTCAGTAACGAAAATAATTCCTCGGACAATGAAATGCGAACGATGGCGCAGCCATCGAAGTCGGAGATGTAAAGCAGTTTCTCGTAAAGAGAAGTCAAGGAAGTCGACGGCGGCGCAGTCTCCAGACAAGGCTGGCAACAACCAACGACCACGCCAGGCAACTGATCCACCCACCTACACGAAAACTCATCGGTTGGTAAGTCAGTTCGATTTCGTAGTTTCCAGGGGTCGCCAGATAGCCTCGTAGAATTCGGTTGGTACGAAACGATGCCAGCTCACTTCGTCGGCCATCCGGTTCAACCTGCCAGGCTCGCCAATTCTTGTCGAAGTAGTCGCCGACCACGATGAATTGATCTTGATCGGATGAAAATTCCAGGCGGATTCTGTTTTCTGATTCGTTCAGAAGTTCAAGCGAAGCACGATCGTCCTTTTTGATTTCTGGCAGGCCGGGGGAATCGCCTTCAACGGTAACCGTAAAAAGGTTATCGACGAGCCAGTTGGAATCCAGCATCGAAATCACTTCACGCGTTCGCTCGACGACAGCTTCCCGATTTTGTGCATCAACCACAGGAAGCCTTCTGATGTCCGACGCCAAATAGAAGCGTGGTCGCCCATCCCAGTGAATCAGGCGGGTTTTTTTCAGTGCGTTTCGCTTGGTGTCAGCAACTTGAATACTCGATGTTGCGCCCAAGGCCGTAAGCACTCTCTGTTGTGATTCCGGACTCAATCGTGCGACTTCGTCCAGCAATACCGTCGTGTCCAGCGGCTGGATCGAATGCCAGGAACCGATCAGCCGTTGCCGCCGCAACAGGTGGTACTTTGGATAGAGCGTTTGCCGATCGATCTGCAATTGGGTTGCCAACTGATCCCAGTCCTCAAATTGATGGATGTTTTCCAAATCCGGGCTTCGCCATATCGCTGAGGAATTCTCCAGCCGATCGAACGCGACAGGTTCATTCGGTTTCTCGACCAGACACACCGTCCAGGTCACAGCAATCATCAACTCAATCACTCCAAGCATGACCAGTAATCGTGCCATCATCTCGGATCGACTCGGGGCGTTCTTATGCCAAGTCACTATCGCCACTAGCAAGCCGGATACGATCGAGCAGTGCAACGCAGATCCGAATACTGATTCTGCGATCGCAGGGTTGATTTGTGGTAACCAACGATACTGAAAATTCTGTGCGGATAGAAACAGGACCGTGACGATCGAAAACACTGCGAAGACGGTCGATGTCCTGCGAACCCACCGACGAATGGAATCGCCGTCAGGATGGGCGAGTCGGTCCAGGCCTCGACCTGCCACCAAACACATGGCAAGTGCAAAGACGACAACCAGCTTGGCCGGATATCGAAACCGGTCATAACCTGGAACGACGTTTTCCAATATCCAGTAGAGTCCACCCGTCGGTTCGCCAAACGTTTGCGAAATACCGCCTCCACCACGCATCAGCTGTAGTTCATTGATTAGCCAGCCGAAACCATACCAGCCAAACGAACTGAAAAGAAAAAACGCCGCGATCAACATCAGCGTGATTTCCAAACGCTTCCAAGGGCCACACCGAATCATCGCAGCACTCAACAGCACCACGATCAATCCCATGTAGATGCTGCCGCTCCAAATTCGATCCGCCCCGGCCAGCGAACTGGACCACCGCAAATTTGTGGCAAAATCCAGCTTGCCCAATACGTTTGGCCAAAACATATCAACGATAGTCCACGGTGCCTGGCTGAATTGATAAACATCACTTCGCGGCGAATCGGCAGCCGGTCGCTCGATCAACGAACCCGACTCGTCATCAAACTGAGCTGACCGTTCACTTTGGGCGGCCCACTCTATGCTGGGCCAAACCTGTATGGCAGACATGGCGACGGCCAATCCCGTCACCAACACAATCAATATCGATGCTTTGGCAATCGAACGCCCGATCGAATGATGAGGCGTGCTGTGGAAACTTCCCAGTACCAGACATAGCACGGCGACCATCACGGTATGCATGGCAATTTGTGGGTCACCTGCCAGTACCATCATCGATAAGGTGATCGCCAGGCAGATCGATGGCAAAAAACATCCAGGACGATCTGAATCACTAACATTGTTGATCGACTTGTGAAGCGACCAGATGCAGCCCAAGGCCCATGGTAGCCACGCCGCACCAACCAAAAAAACCACGTTGCAGGTTTGGAATAACACGTAGCCCCCAAATCCGAATCCGCATGCCGCCAGCCACTGGCCGGGTTGACTGATTTCCATCACCTTGGCACACCACCGAGTTCCAAAGACGGCCCACAAGACGTGCCCGGCCAGGTAGACGCCGAACAAAATCGAAAATGGAACGGGCTTGATCAGGAATATCAACTTGGCCGGATAAAACACGCTGGAGGTTGCGTCTGCGACGACCGGTCCGCCCCAGTTGTCCAAGGAACACCACAGTGGAACTTGCCCGGAGAACCACTGGTCTCGTGTCCACTCAAACAGCGGTTGATAAAAGGAGGCTGAGTCTCGAAAGCCGATCTCGGCATGCCCGATAAGAACTGGCCAAAACAGAAACAGACAATATCCAATTGCCAAAAGAGTCATCGCTCGATTCCACAATCGAGATGGGACTGGCGGGCTATTCAAAATCACTCCTGAACACAAACCAATATCGCCAACCGAGTATCACAAAGCCCGCCAGATTGATCCAGCGAGCGGCTCCGTGAACAAATACGACCCCCGCATTGAAGATCATGAAACCAGCCATCCCGTAGACGAACCAATTGAATACTGATTTTCGAGTGGTCGTCAATTCTGGATTTCTGAACCAACACGCAGCCTCGACGAGACAGATGAAAAGGAAGAGATAGTTGAACCAGATTCCACCTGACCAATACAGCCCGATAAATTCCTCAGTGCGCTGGGCCGTGTGTTCGGCGGCGACGGAGTGGCTGCCTTGATGAAAAAAGGCAAAGGCGCTGGCAATGTGAATCGCCAATAACAGCGTGGCAACGATCCAGAGCCAACCTGCCATCGGATGTACCTGGAATCGTCGATCGGCTGACTCAATGGGGGCGGCTGAGTGTGTCTTTTCGGACCGTTTTTTTGTTGATGATCGGGATAGCATCAACCAGGCAAACACGAACCAGCACAGCACCGCCGCGCGGATCGTCCACAACGAGAAATTTTGGCCCGCTTCAATACCCATCCTGTCGATTGTGATCGGCAATGGTGCACGCTGCAATTCCTGACTCTGTCGAGTGGGCTTTTTAATCATGAAACTTTGCACGACAATGAACGACTCTCCAACTTCAACGAACTAATCGATCAACAAAGGATTGCCTCGTGTTTTGGATCATTGCCGGAGCCATTGTTGGGCTCATACTGCTGACCCGTTTTCTGTTGGACCTGTTTCACAAGAACGATGCGATCCTGCGCAATTTTCCATTGCTGGGACATGGGCGTGGCTTGCTGGTGTCACTCGGGCCCAAACTGCGACAATACATCGTTGCCGGTAACGACGAAGAGCAACCATTCACACGTGACCAGCGGCACTGGATCGAATATTCGTCTGCCAAAAAGAACAACTATTTTGGATTCGGCTCCGACAACGATATGGAGACTAAATCCAATTACCTGATTATCAAACACGCTGCCTTTCCGTTGCCCGAGGCCTACCCCGGCGACCCCGATTACGACAAGGACTACAAGATTCCGGTCGCCAAGATTCTGGGTGGATATCGTGGGCGGAAGAAAGCGTTTCGTCCCGAATCAATCGTCAATACGTCGGCAATGAGTTTCGGTTCCTTGAGCGCTCCGGCGGTAGAGTCGATCAGTCGCGGATGTCATTTGGCGGGCTGTCTTCAAAATACGGGTGAAGGTGGTATTGCGCCGTATCACGATCATGGTTCCGGCCTGATCTACCAATTGGGAACAGGTTACTACGGAGCTCGTGCCGAAGACGGTGGTTTTTCGATCGAGCGGTTTCTGAAGACCGTTGAACAATACGACGTACGAGTGATCGAGATCAAATTGAGCCAGGGAGCCAAGCCAGGTAAGGGCGGGGTCCTGCCGGCAGCCAAGATCACCGCCGAGATCTCGAAAATCCGCGGAATCCCAATGGGCAAAGATTGCTTGAGTCCTTCGTATCACAAAGCATTTTCAGACGTCGACAGTATGCTGGACTTCGTCGAAATGCTGGCCGATCGAACCGGGCTGCCAGTTGGAATCAAGTCGGCAGTCGGGCAGATCGAATTCTGGTACGACCTGGCAAAACAGATCGCCGACACGAATCGGGCCGTCGACTTTATTGCGATTGATGGAGGCGAGGGTGGAACCGGTGCAGCGCCTTTGGTCTTTTCCGATCATGTTGCACTCCCTTTCGTGCAAGCCTTTTCGCGAGTCCACAAAATTTTCTACGAAGCCGGACTGCATGACAAAATCGTTTTTTGCGGAGCCGGCAAGTTGGGCTTCCCCGAAAACGCCTTGTTCGCCTTCGCTCTGGGTTGCGACATGATTGCTGTCGGACGGGAAGCGATGATGGCCGTGGGATGTATTCAGGCTCAGGAATGCCATACAGGTTTTTGCCCTACGGGTGTGGCGACTCAACGCAAATGGTTGATGCGTGGATTAAAGCCGGGCGTTAAGTCTCACAATTTCGCCAACTACGTTCTGACGTTGCGCAAGGAAATCAAGCAATTGTCGCGTGCCTGCGGAGTGGTACACCCGGCGCTGATCAATACGGAGCACTTTGAAATTCTGAATCCAGGCGACAGAAGCCAGACCATGAATGAGCTGTTTGAGTTGCCGTTCGAGAGTCGAATGCCGTGCGCTGCGGATCAGCAACAGATTCAGGAACTGATGAAGGGTTAGGATTCCGTCAAGCCCTTGGGTTTAACGTAGTGGACGAGGCAACGAGGCAACGAGTCCTTTCGGTCAGCTGCTGTAGTGGACGAGGCAACGAGTCCTGTTCGTGAAAGGATTCGTTGCCTCATCCACTACCCAGGATTTGAGAAATGACGATCTATCCACTCGTCAGCAACTCTGGCCATCTCGACAAACACGTCTTCTTCTGATTTTCGTGTGCGCTTCAGGATCTTGTACCCGTGATTGGCGGTATCCAGCAGGTGCAACGTGGCCTTGCGTTTCAGTTTCTTGACGATCGGTTTGAATAGATCCAGAGAGTTCAAGGCGTCACGTGTCCCGGTCAGGAACAACATCGGCAGCTTGATATCTTTCAGATGTTCCGCACGATGGTCAGAGGGTTTGTTGGGCGCATGTAACGGAAAACCAAAGAAGATCAGACCGGAAACGTAACCGGGAAAGTCGGCGGTTGCGGCAGCCAGTGAAGTCATTCGTCCGCCAAAGGAATGACCGCCTGCAAGGATTGGCTTGCGAGTTAGTTTTTTGGTTTGGGCAATCGCATTGATCACAGTGGCGATCGAAACCGTCTCGGAATCCCTGCCTCCACCTCGTTCCATAAAGGGAAACTGATATCGGAACGTTCCGACCTTTTTTTCAGCCAACTCATTTGCGATGTTTTCCATATTGGCATGATGCATGCCCGCACCAGCACCATGACCGAGCACGACGACGGCTTTCGCTTTGGCTGGCATCATCAAGAAGCCCGAGACCCTGTCCTTCGATTCGTGGGCGACAAATTTCAGTTTTTTTGTTTTCATTTAGATTCCGAAGGTTGGTCGTGTTTTGTCTGCTCGCCAAAGTTTGAGTTTTCAATACCAACTTCGTCGCGTAGCGACTGTTTACGGGTAGCCACGGGTTTTCAACCCGTGGTTTGGAGACATTTGGTTTACTCGTCGCGTAGCGACCGATCACGCTCGATAGCTCGGTAGGCGCGTAACAATCAATGCGGTCCGGTATTGTACGTCATCGGTGATCGGTCGCTACGCGACGAATGGTTTTTAGAATCCCGATTCCACGGGTTGAAAACCCGTGGCTACCCATGATCGGTCGCTACGCGACGAAAGCGCTGTCGGGAATTCGGAGGGAAGAACGAACGTGGTAGTCGCTGACGCATGGCAGTCGCTCGTCGGGATTACTCTTCCCCATCGTCTGGCGGAGGGAAGTTGGCTTTTTGTCCATCTTTTGACGGGCGACGGTTGATATTGAAAAGCCCCTCGGTGATGCTCGCCCATTCCTTGATGGTGACGGGAGTCGATTCAACATGGTCAACATCCTTTAGCATTGCCACTCCATCTTCATGCTCAACTACCAAACAGTATGGTTGGTTTTCTGGAGGCAATTCGAAGCGGCCCTCTTCGTCCGTCTTGACCGAAAGTTCTGTGTGATCAACGTAACTGATTTTGCCTTGTGAAATCTGGATCAATTGAGTCGCCTGATAAACGGTCGCGTTAGCCAAAGGTTTACCATCCAGCCCGTGCACGATTCCGACAACCGGGTCAGCTTTTTCCAGTTCAAAATCCCAGGTCAAAACACCAGCGTCTGGATCGTGCGGCTTGAATATTCTTGACTCGGCAGGCATATAGCCTTCAGCCTCGACCCGGACTCGATAGGCGAACACCTGGTTGAATTCCGTTTCGTAACGACCGTTTGTGAATTTGCCTTCGCGGTAGTTCAGCCAATGAGTATTACGACCGTCCTCGTAATCGATTCCCTGGGTCATCGTGAACATGTCCAGTGGCTTTCCGGTAACTTTGTCGACCACCGAACCGATCACTTTCACCGGGTCTCGCAAGGTAATTAAAATTTCTTCATCTTGCGGTTTAAGTGAATAATGGTCGATATTCATGAATCCTTGCTTGCCAAAGTCGCACAGAACTTCGTCGAGCGGCAAGTCGGTCAACTCAATTCGCCCTTCCTGGTCTGACTTGGCAACAACGTGAATCCGATGGTTTTGGTCTCGCCACTTGCGAGCTTGAATGTAAGCTCCCTCCAGTGGTTTGCCGGTGTCATCAACGATTCGAATGGTTGTTGTATTGCCGGGACTCAACCTGGTTAAGGCCGGCTTCGACAGGTCGTTGACCTTGACCAGTTCCGGAGCGTAGCCGGCAGCCTCAATAGTCAGCGTCAACAAACTTTCGTCAAACCCCGGTATCCTTCGTGGTTCTCCTGGTGGTGAGGTTTCAATACCGGAAATCCGGAATTGACCATCTTCGTCAGTTTTTGCCCTTGCGCCATTAGTCTCATTCCAATAGTTCTCGCGGAGGTGAATCGACGCGTCCACGATGGGACGATCATCTTCATCCACCACGCGGCCAGTAAACGACTCACCCTTTCGCATGGTCATGATCGCTGTTTGGTCGTACAGATTCGCAATCAGTGGTCGCGGCAAGACGGGGTTTTCCAGAAAACCACGACGATGGTGGTCGCTGACGAAGTCCGGGTGATACACGTGGATATACAGTTGGGTTTCGTCAACCAGTCCATCCGGGAAGGTATCGAGTTTCCAGTTCCCGGACATGTCAGTCGTTGTACTGGCGACAATGTTAGGCCGAATGTGCGGATCGTCACCGGCAGCTTTGCCTTTGCCTGGTCCCCAGTATTGAACTTGCAACGCAACTTCAGGAATCGGTTCACCAGATTCGTCGACGATTGTCCCGCCAACTCTCTTGGCGGTTTGCATTGGAATCGTCAGTGAATCAGGAATCACAGCACAAGGTTTGCTTTCCCAATAAATTCGCAGCGGAACAAAACCTGCCTTGACTGGGTAGATCCGGACAGCATTTGCAGGCAACTCGGTCATTGGAACTTTGGCCATTCCGTCTTTGTCTGTCTCAAAGACATCGGATTCACCAAAGTCGATTCCGGGGCCCGCGTTTTGTGTATGCAACTTGACACCCGCGAGCGGTTTTCCAGTCTCTTCGTTGACGACTTTTACTTCAACCAGTTTGCCAGGTTCCCAATTGGAGCCGGCTGTTGCTTCAGGCGTTTCTTGCGCGAGTTCTTGGTTGGACTCTTGATCGTTAGACTTTTGGTCATTGGTCGTTTCTTGCGCCATACTGCGATGCGTCAACGCAAACGAAGTCGACAACGTCGCGATACCTAACATTCCCAGGCAGACCAAACCGAGTCTCGCTGGTCGACGGCGAAATTTTCGGTCAGGAGTCAGCAGCGTATTGATTCGGTCCTCGATCTTTCTTGTCGAACCGGCCATGGTCAAACCGGGCGTCGCTTGTCGGGACTGAACTTCACGAGCCAGCATTTCAACGATCGCCTCGCAATATTGTTGTGGCTTGGTCCCAATCCCGGCGATCACAATCTCGTCGCAACACTTCTCACGCTCTTCGCGAATTCTTTTGTTGGCCCACCAAACCAGCGGGTGAAAGAAGAACAGGATCTGCGCCGCGATTTGCAGCAAGTTGAAAGCTGCGTCATAGCGAGCGACGTGAGCCAGTTCGTGCGTTAACACCGCAGTTTGTTGTTCCTCGCTGCAGGTTTTCACGAAGCGAACGGGCAAATAGATGTCGCCTCGCAAGAATCCCCATACAAATGGTTGAGCGATCGTTTCACCAACGAAAACTCTTGGGCATTTGTTCAAGCCCAACCGTTTGGCAAGTTCTGCAACACGTTCGGTAGTCGCTCGATCGGCCAGTGCTCGTCTGCGAACAAGTCGTTGGTGAGTCGTCCAGGCTTTTCCACCAACGAAACCAGTCAATATGCATACTGGTAATAGCCAAAGTAAAGCCAACCACCGTGGTAAGTCACCAGGTCCGCCAGCCACGATCGGTGAAACTGCGCTTTCGGATTGCAGGTTACCTTGGTGTTCCGGTGGCGTCGAGGTCGAACGTTGCGGTGAGGGCAGGGCACTTGTTATTTTGTCTGACTCGGCAGGAATTTGTTTCGCCCGGTTTTGGGTCTCTGACGAGGCGATCGCTGGCTGCTCGATTGATTGCTGCGCAGGAATTGCATCGGCCGCAACAGAGTTCCGATCGATTACAGAGTCCGTATCAGCAACATCCGCTGGCCAAACGTCCAGTTGCAAACAGAAACAAGCAGGCACCAAACACTTGGCCACCACCAGTAGCCACAACAAGTAGCGCCAATGAGCGCTGGCGTTGCGAAGAATCCAGGTTGCCAACAAGACAGCGGCAAACAGGACCGATATTTGCAAACTTTGTTGCAACAAATATTCTGACATCCAACTCATGACACCCTCCAACTATTTCCCGGACTTTTTCTTGATCAGTTTCTTAAGCCGCTCGATATCCGCCGAATCCAGCTCGCTTTCGTCCGCCAGATGCATCATCAATGGCAAGGGATCGCCGCCAAACAAACGTTCCACGAAATCGCCGACCGTTCGTTTGACGACATCGTCCCGTTTGACCGCCGCAGAAAAGACATGTGCCTTGCCTTGCACGTCATGCTTGACGTACCCCTTCTGTTCCAGCCTCCTTAACAAGGTTTGCACGGTCGCGTAAGCGCGATCGGCAGGCAGAGCATCACACATTTGCTGGACTGTCGCCGCCTCCAGTTGCCAAACCAGACGCAGAATCTCAGTCTCTGCCGGACTCAACGCCGGCAACGTTTTCTTCTTGGCCATCAAAACTCCTCTTACAAACGTACAAGCAGTATTCTTGTACATTTGTAAGAGTTGTCAAGGGAGAAATATTTCGAGCGAGCGGAAAACTTCAAATACCGGCAGGAAGCGTCATCGAGTGGTTAATGTGGGTAGCGCAAAAAAAGGGACGAACCAAATTTGGTTCGTCCCTGGCTGGGTTTTTCACCCGCTAACTCTTTGAGCTGACACGATTGCGTTAGCCGTCGGTGTCTTGTTCGAAAAGCACGTCCGGGCTGGGAGCGAAGTCGAGTTCCTCGATTTCCGGCTCTTCGTATTCAGGTGCTTCTGCGAGAGTCGATTCGATACCGACGTCATACAAAAGGTGCTGGAGCATGGCGTTGGCCTGACTGACTTGCGACTCGACGTTCAATTCGGAAACTTGTCGGACCTCTTGAGGTTCCCAGGCAAGCGACAGTTCTTGCAGTTCCCAGATGATGTAGTCCATGTCTTGCAGATACTCAGCGTATTGTTCGTGGTACTCAGCGCCTTGATTGTCTGAGATAAATCGAGCCGCATCCAATAGCTGGAAACAAGACGTGTAGTATTCCTGGAATCCATCGATGTGACGGTAGTTGTAATACAAATCCAGACACAGCAGATTGCAATGAACCTCAAGTCGCGAGGCCAGGTCGACGCAATGTGCGTATCCGCCGAATTCACAAACGACTGGCTCCAGGGCAACGTAGTCTACTCCAACGGTTGCATAGGTCTGTGGGTGGTAGTAGTAAACACCGCCGTGGCAATGATACGTGCCATGAAATTGATCGTCGTAATGCGGAACGATAAAAATCGAATCGTCGTAGAAACACTGCTGGTGGTAGTTGTCGTAGCCGTGTCCAAAAGCGTCATAAATGATCAATGCGGCTGAGTCCCATCGATACCCGCCACCACATTGGATGTGATGGTTGTATCCTGGGAAGTGGTAACCATGATCGTAGCCTCCGTCGTCATGGTAGTGGTCATCGTAACCATCTCCGTCGTGACCGGTGTGAAAAGGTGGATCGTATTGGTAACCATCTGGTCGTGCGATCACGATTTCATCTTCAACTATCGGAGGCTGTCCCAAAGTGGTTAGCTCTTCAGGCGGCGTTTGCAGAGTTGGCTTGCCCAATGGCTTTTCAAGTGTCGGCTTGACGACGACACCAGGCTTGGTCGGCTTCACAACACCTGGTTTCACGACGCCCGGCTTTACGACACCCGGCTTGGTCACGACGCCTGGTTTCACGACGCCCGGCTTTACAACACCTGGCTTTACAACACCTGGCTTCACGACCCCCGGTTTTGTAACGACGCCCGGCTTTACAACGCCCGGTTT
>CAZPOL010000020.1:27765-28867 GCA_964588195.1 uncultured Pirellulaceae bacterium
TGTTGAGTACTTCGCTGTTGAGTACTTCGCTGTTGAGTACTTCGCTGTTGAGTCCCACGTTGTTGCGTGCGGGAGGAACTTTGATTACTCGACCTCTGGTTTTGAGGTGGCTTGCGCTGTTGCTGTTGCCGCGACGAGCTTTGTTGTTGGCTTCTTTGCTTTGATTGTTGAGAGTTCTGGTTGTTGTCCTTTCTCCGATTGTTATTCTGAGCATTCAATGACTCAGACGTCAGCCCAAGAATCAAAAGAGCGGCTACGAGGCAACATGAACTGCGGTACCAGCGGTGCGGTTTGACCGGCGTTTGCTGGTGTCTGAATTGGTGTTGATTTACGGCAGGCATGTTGGCTCCCAGGGTTGACGTGTCGGTTTTCGGATGGCTTTTGCCAAGCGATCTTTGCTCCCGTCTTTAGAAGCCACTCCAACCAGGAATCAGATGCAGAATGGAGAAATTCTCGAAAATTAATCTGGAGTTGCGCCGAAGAATGGCGCGAAAATTCGTGTTATCAACCCGCTGGTTGAAGGAGACAGGCATGAAACACCCAAAAAACGCGGGGTTTTGCGACCTCGGGGTAGCGTGGAAAGCAGAACACTAGTTGTCACTAATTAGTGATTGCCGGAGAGGTAGCGCACCGCAGAGTGCGTGGGTCTGACCGTCGCCCTTGACTGGTTTCGCGATCGGCAGGCTTGACGTACCCCTTCTGTTCCAGCCTCCTTAGCAAGGTTTGCACGGTTGCGTAGGCGCGATCGGCAGGTAGGGCATCACACATCTGCTGGACCCTAGCCGCTTCCAGTTGCCACACCAGTCGCAGAATCTCCGTCTCCGCCGGACTCAGCGCCGGCAACGGTTTCTTGTACATTTGTAAGAGTTGTCGAGGGTTGATTATGGAAAATTTTTTTAGAGAAGTGCAAGCGATGACCATGGTCGGTGAACTCAGAATTTCCAAGTCGTTATCGCGGACCGACTATTCGCTGGCAACGACCCGATTTCGGCCTGCGTTTTTGGCAGCCAGGGCAGGCATTTCGGCAAGCACGTGCGACGAGTTTGTCATAGTGCTGATCGGTCGTCTCGATCGCGGCCGTGCTGTCGTTCCCTTACGCTTT
>CAZPOL010000020.1:28967-46230 GCA_964588195.1 uncultured Pirellulaceae bacterium
CCTTACGCTTTGTTCCCTACGCCAAAGGCGTTAAATTCCCCAGCCCAGGGTCGCGTAGCGCACCCTGGGAATGAATGAAGATTACCGGATTACGCCGAAGGCGTTATACAATCCAATCGAAAAACCGCCAAAGGTCAAACGCAAAGTCCAGTAATGCCGCAATCCCTTGCTCAGGTATACCTCCACATCGTTTTTTCCACCAAAAGTCGGAAACCGTTTCTGAAAGACAACATCCGCGAAAAGACTCACGCCTATCTCGTTGGAGCTTGCAGTAACCTTGGCGTTGACGCCATCCGAATCGGCGGAGTCGAAGACCATGTCCACCTTTGTTGTCGAATGTCCAGAGAGCTGACGATTTCGAAGATGATTGGCGAGCTTAAACGTGAATCTTCGAAATGGGTGAAGACACAAAACGAGTTGCTTGGCGATTTCTATTGGCAATCCGGTTATGGGGCGTTTTCCATCAGCCCATCGCACGTTGACCCATTGGTGGAATACATCGCCAATCAGGAAGAACATCACAAACGCGAGTCATTTCAAGACGAGTTCCGGCGCTTGTGTCAGAAATACAAGCTCGAGATCGATGAACGATATGTGTGGGATTGATTGTTTGCGGGAATCCCGGTAGCAACGCATTTGTGTGTAACGCCTTTGGCGTAACGGGTGCCGTTCGATGAAACCCAGGGTGCGCTACGCGACCCTGGGCTGAGGAATTTAACGCCTTTGGCGTAAAGGATTCCGATGCGTAGGGATCCTGAAGCGAGCGTAGGGATCTTGAAAGCGTAAATGATTCTGAAGCGTATGGGATCCTGAAGCGTATGGGATCCTGAAGGGTAGGATCCCGAAACTCCGCCTACGCCTTTTCAAGTATCCGCAATTGGGCTTTTGCCTGGTTGATCGTTGTGCGGCGGAGGGCTGCTTCTGATCCGGTGGCGTCTGATTTGGATTCCGCCTCGGTTAGCCGTTGGCGGATTTCACTGGCGTTCAGCTCTGAAGTTAGCATCGCTTTGCCGGTCAGAACCGAAACCATATCGTCGGCAATTTGCACGAAGCCACCGTCTACGTAGTAGCTGGTGGTATCGCTGCCCGTACGGACTCGCATTTCGCCGAATCCCAAACGACCGATCGTTGGAGCGTGTCCGGCCAGCACACCGATCTCGCCATCGATCAATGGGAGCGCGACGAATTCTGCCTTCACATCCAGTGCGGTTGCTTCGGGAGTAACAATGACAACTTGCATGATATTCTTTCCGGGTCGCCGTTAACCTTACGCCTTGGCGGCCATTTCCTTGGCTTGTTCTTCCGCTTGCTCGACCGCACCGACGTACATGAACGCTTGCTCGGGCAAGTGATCCCATTTGCCGTCGCAGATTTCTTCGAAGCTGCGAATCGTGTCTTCGATCGGAGTATCCTGACCGGCTTTTCCGGTGAACACCTCGGCCACGAAGAACGGCTGGGACAGGAATCGCTCGATTCGTCGAGCACGATGTACGATCAACTTGTCCTCTTCGGCCAATTCGTCAACACCGAGAATCGCGATGATATCCTGCAATTCGCGGTAACGTTGCAGAGTCGTTTGAACTCGACGAGCGATGTTGTAGTGACGATCGCCAACGTACTGAGGATCAAGAATACGAGATGACGAAGCGAGTGGATCCACCGCAGGGTAGATACCTTTTTCCGAAATCGAACGCTCAAGATAGATAAACGCGTCCAGCTGACCAAACGCCGTGGCAGGAGCAGGGTCAGTCGGGTCATCCGCAGGAACGTAAACCGCTTGTACCGACGTGATCGCACCCTTGGTGGTCGACGCGATACGTTCTTGAAGAGCACCCATTTCGGTGGCCAGTGTTGGCTGGTAACCCACCGCAGAAGGCATCCGTCCGAGAAGAGCAGATACTTCCGAGCCCGCTTGCGAGAAGCGGAAAATGTTATCGACGAACAACAGTGTGTCTTTACCGGTTGAATCGCGGAAGTGCTCGGCCATTGTCAGTGCCGACAGAGCCACACGTAGACGAGACCCAGGTGGCTCGTTCATCTGACCGAACACCATGCAGGTTTGCTCGATCACCTTGCGACCGGTTTGACCGATCTCTGTTTCCTGCATCTCCAACCAAAGGTCGGTACCCTCACGAGTACGCTCACCCACACCCGCGAACACGGAGTAACCACCGTGGCTACTGGCGATACGAGCGATCAACTCAGTCAGAATAACTGTCTTGCCAAGACCAGCACCACCGAACAGACCAGCCTTACCACCACGAACAAACGGGGTCAGCAGGTCAATCACCTTGATACCGGTCGGGAAGACCTCGGTACTGGTGGTTAGTTCTTCGACCTTCGGGGCAGGGCGGTGAATCGCCATGCGAGTCTTGGTTTTGACTTCGCCCCGGCCATCGACAGGATCACCCAGCATGTTGAACACACGGCCGAGAGTCTCTTCGCCAACCGGCACGGAAACGGGACCGCCAGTGTCAACACAATCTTGTCCACGAACCATTCCTTCGGTGGAACCCAAAGCAACGCAACGGACACGACCGCCACCAAGGTGCTTGGAGATTTCACCAGTCAAGGTGCGAGTCTTGTCGCCTTCCTTAACTGAAACAGTTACCGCATTGTAAATGGCGGGCAAGTTATCTTCGGGGAACTCGGCATCGAATGTCGATCCGATAACCTGAGTGATTTGACCAGTGTTTGCCATTGTTCTTCTTATTCAAATAAAGGGTTAGCTTTGTTTTTGTTTGGCCCTTCGCTGTCGCGGTGGGCAGGTGTTTTGTTTTAGCCTTCGAGTGCCTCGACACCGCCGATGACTTCCATGATCTCGCCGGTAATCTTTGATTGGCGAGCGCGGTTGTAGGTCATCGAGAGTTCCTTGATCATTTCGTTCGCGTTCTCGGTCGCGCTCTTCATGGCGACCATACGAGCGATCTGTTCGCTGACCGCAGCGTCAAGGAAACACTTGAATAGTTTCGTCTTGAAGCTGGTCGGCACGACCTCTTCCAGAATACTCTTGGCAGACGGAACAAAACCGTAAACCGATTCCTTGTTTTTCTCTTTCGTTTCGCCTGGTTTCTGTTCGGGAGTATCAACCAGCGAGCCCATCGGCAGCAACGTTTCGATCACGGCCGTTTGGCGAGCGATCGAATGGAACTGCGTGTAGACGACATCCAGACGATCCAGTTCACCCGCGATATACTTCTGCAAGTAAACGTTGGCGATCTTTTCGACTTCGTCGAAAGCGGGTTGGTCATCGAACTGCAGGAAAGTCTGGTCCATCGGGATGTCGCGGAACTTGTATCCCGAGATGCCTCGTTTCCCGGACACATCCAGCGTGAAATCGGAAACTTCTGAGGTCAGTTCATCGCGTCGCTTGGTCCCGGCGCGAATCACGTTGCCGTTGTAACCACCACACAGTCCTCGATTGGCGGTAAGTACCAACAAGGTCGCGGCTTTGGTTTCGGCGTGTTCTTCCAACAGGGGATGCGACACTTCCAAACCTGCATTGGCAAGGTCCGCGACAACCTGAGTAATACGCTCGGTGTAAGCAGTGGCGGCCGCAGCACGGTCCATTGCTTTCTTGAATCGCGCGGTGGCGATCAACTCCATCGTTCGCGTAATCTTTTTGATATTGCGAATCGATTTGCGTCGTTTATCGAGTTCTCGAGGATTGGCCATTTTTCAGGATTTCAGATTTGAAATTTCAAATTTGAGGTTGTAAGTGAGGTTTGAAAATCGGTTCGGCGATTTAACGGAACGTTGAGTTGAACTCGTCCAGGGCGGCGACAACGGCTTGCGTTGCTTTGTGGTCTGCCTTCTTCATGCAGTCGCCTTCGTTTTTGGTTTCGTCAACCAAATCCCAAACGTCTTTTTTCTTGTCGTGGATAAATGTCAGGAACTCATCTTCCCAACGCGATACTTCCTCAACGGGTACTTTATCCAGGTGACCGGCACCACCGGCGAAGATCACCATGATCTGATCGACCACGTTCAGCGGTTTGTACTGACCTTGTTTCAGCAATTCCACCATGCGGTAACCACGATCCAGTTGCGACTGGGTGGCCGCGTCCAGGTCGGTACCGAGTTGGGCGAAAGCTTCCAATTCGCGGAAGGCGGCAAGGTCAAGACGCAAACCACCGGCGACGTTCTTCATCGCTTTCACCTGAGCAGCACCACCCACACGTGAAACGGAAATACCCGCATTCATCGCCGGACGAACACCACGGAAGAACAAGTCAGGCTGGACGTAGATCTGGCCATCGGTAATCGAAATTACGTTGGTCGGAATGTAAGCGGAAACTTCACCTTCCAGCGTCTCGATGATTGGCAGAGCGGTAATGGATCCGCCGCCTAGTTCATCGTTCAACTTGGAAGATCGTTCCAGCAAACGGCTGTGACAATAGAACACGTCACCAGGATACGCTTCACGACCCGGAGGACGACGCATCAGCAACGACAGTTCGCGATAGGCGACGGCTTGCTTGGACAAATCATCGTAGACGATCAAGCAGTGCTGCCCGTCCCACATGAAGTGCTCGGCCATCGCAGTCCCGGCATAAGGTGCAATGTACTGCAGCGGGGCAGGGGCACTGGCACCGGAAACAACGACGGTCGTGAATTCCATCGCGCCGGCTTCTTCCAGAACACCGATCACACCAGCGACCGAACTATCCTTCTGACCGACCGCGACGTAGAAACACTTAACGCCAGTTCCTTTTTGATTGATGATCGCATCGATGGCGATGGCGGTCTTACCCGTTTTTCGGTCACCAATGATCAATTCACGCTGGCCACGTCCAACAGGCGTCATCGCGTCGACCGCTTTGATACCCGTCTGCATTGGCTCGGTCACCGGCTTTCGCTCGGAAACACCAGGAGCAATGATTTCGACCGGACGAGTCTGTGAAGAATCAATTGGCCCTTTGCCGTCCAGCGGGTTGCCCAGCGGATCGATGACTCGACCGACCACGGCATCTCCAACGGGCACGGAAAGCAGGGTGCCGAGGGCTTTGACCTCGTCGCCTTCTTTAATTTTCAGGTAGTCACCAAGAATGATGATACCGACACTGTTTTCTTCCAGGTTAAACGCCAGCCCGATAATTCCACCGGGGAACTCAACCATTTCACCGGCGGCCACGCCTGTCAGACCGTGAACTCGAGCGATACCATCGCCAACTTCGAGAACCGTTCCAACTTCGCGAACGTCAATCTGGCTATCGTACTGGTCGATCTCCTGCTGGATGACCGAAGCGATTTCGTCAGCACTAAACTTCATCGATTTCCTCGTAACTTGATGTTGCCTGAAAGCCTGGTCCGATGGTTGGTTAACCTTCGGAAGCAAAGCGATCCAGGGCTTGTCGTATTTGTTGATTCGCGCGGCCGATGGCGGACGAGCGAACTTGATTTAACTGGTTAGTCAAACTGCCGTCGTAGACAGTGTCACCGACTCGCACGACCAGGCCACCAATAATGTCTGGATCGACACTGGACGAGAGAGTAACTTTCTTGCCGAGCACTTTCGCCAGGCGAGCGGCCACTTTATCCTCGACAGCTTTTTCCACCGCCACCGCAGTGACCATGGTTGCCTGAACACTGCCCGACATGTCGTCGTGCATCGTTTGTGCGGAATCAGCGATCGCAGCGAAGCAATCGGCCCGACCCTTGCGGCAAACGACTTTGGCGAAATTCAGGAACGTCGCGCTGGCTTTCCCTTTGAAAGCCTTGTCGATAATTTTTTCCTTGTCGGCAAAACCGATGCGAGGCGATTCCAGAGAGTCACGCAACTTGGGCAGCCGATCCAATACGTCCACGAACGAATGCAATTCGCCAAGGATTTGATCGACATCACCGGACTTGCCGGCCATGCCCATCAGGGCCTTGGCGTAAACATCACCCAGGTATTGGCGATCCGTATCGAACACGGATTTTTGTTGTTTGTTATCGTCTGCCATGATTACGGGTGGTCGATCCAGTTAGCTGGATTGACCAAAACGCTCCAGAGATTGCTCGATCAGTTTTTGGTGGTCCGATGCTTTCAGCTCCTTGCCGACCAGACTGCCTGCCAGACTGACTGCAGAATCGACGGACCGTTCGGCGAGTTCGCGAACGGCTTGATCCTTGGCAGCCTTGATTTCGGCAACGGCTTTGTCTCGTTGACGTTGAGCTTCTTCATTGGCATCGGCCAGAATTTTCTCGCGAGCCTTTTGCGCGTCCTGTTTGGCTTCGGCAACCATGTTGGCTGCTTCGTCCTGAGCGGACTGCAACTTTTGCTCGTACTGAGCCAACAAGGCCTGAGCCTTTTCGTTGGCGGACTTGGCATCATTGATGTTGCTGGCGATGTTGTTTTCGCGAGTTTCCAGACCAGTCATGATCGGCTTCCACGCGAACTTCGCAAGCAACAAACACAGGATGCCAAAAATCAGCAAGCTGAAGATCAGCGTATCGAGACGGAACTGCAATGGAGGCGCGGCGTCGCCAGCGGCCAGCAACAGCATCTCCAGCTCGAATAGGTTGGTTGTCATCATTGATCCTTTGTGCGTACCGCACTTTCACAAGTCCGGTCAATGTCCAGGCGAAGGGTGCAACGGCAAATTCCGGCACACCCCGAACACCGACTACGTAATGAACAGACCCAACAGGATCGCAGCGAACGCAGCACCTTCGATCAACGCCGCAGCGATAATCATCGCAGTTTGAATTGGACCAGCCATGTCGGGTTGGCGAGCGATGCTTTCGCATGCCGAACCACCGATACGACCAATACCGATACCGGCACCAATCACAGCCAGACCAGCACCAATGGCAGCCAGACCAGGAATCATGGGGCCGTTGTAATCGTCCTGAGCCAGGATTACGGCGCCGTCAGTTGGACCTTGAGCTTCTGCAGTCGTGCAAAACATCAACGAGCCCAGCACTACCAAAACGATTGGCAAAACTTTGAACATCTAATTAATCTCCACAAAAAATTTGATCCGAAGATCGTTGGTTGAGTTGTCTTTATGATTAAGCGAGGCCAGCAGACTTCCTTAGTGAGGATGAACGGCGGCTCCGATAAACAACGCGGTCAAAAATGTAAATACGTAAGCCTGAATGAAAGCCACCAGGATTTCCAGCAAGCCGATTGCCACCGAACCACCCAGCGAAGCCGGAGTAACGATCCAGCCCATTCCGGTGCCCCATGTCACGCCGATAAATCCGACAAACACGGCCAACACAAGGTGACCAGCAAACATGTTGGCGAACAGACGAACGGCCAACACCATATGCTTGATGAACAATCCAAAAACTTCGATGCACCAAATGCCGACCGTCATTGGAATCTTCAACGGTCCGGGCAAATCCATGTGAGGTGCCTGGGCTTTCCAGAATCCCACGACGCCCAGTTTTTTCATACCCGTGAACAAGACCACCGCAAAGACCGCAAGTGCCAATGCTGAGGTAACACTGATGTTGCCCGTGGCAGTTCCCAAAAGCGGAAACATTCCCATCAGGTTCATCGTCAGGATGAAAAAGAAGATCGTCCACAGTAGTGGCACGAAGTGTTTGTAGTCATGCGATCCAATGGCTGGCTTGGCCACCTCGTCGCGAATGTAAACAACGCCGGCTTCCAGCATGTTCCAGAAGCGACCTTTGGCGGGATCACCGTTTTGTATTTTCTTGCCCAACATAATGAAGGCGCCACCGACGAACAGGCCCGCCAACAGTTGCAGAATGATGAACTTGGTTGGCTGGAAAGTAATCGGGCCCAGGAATTCACCGAGCTTTCCTTCCGGCTGCTTCATTAAAGGCTTCTTTTCGGACCAGGGTGAAACCTGGGGGATGTTGATATGTTTCCGCTCAACATTCACGCCTTTGGAAACGTCACCAAAAAATGCGAAGCCACCATCACGATCGCGAAACGACGGGATTTCAAAATATGGTTTATCTTGTGTGTGTCCTACCAGATGATTCGCAGACAGGAAGTAATCCATCGGGTCTTTACTGTGGTCGTCGTAGTGATGGCCGTCGCCGTGATGATCATCGTCGTGCGAGTGATCGCCATCTTCGTTGGAGTGTTCGCCTTCGCCTTCGTGGGAATGCTCTTCCTCAGTTTGTTCTTTCTCTTGCAGCAACGGCATCGCCTGGATCGTCGACGCCATGCCAGTCAGCATCCAGGCCGATACAACAATGGCCGCCAACAACCAGCGCAGTCCGCTTGCTCGCAGGTTCGGAGTTTCGAGTTGAGTGGAAACGATCTTCGACATGATTATCCTGTTTGAGATTCTCCGTTGGTCGGGTGCCCCAACACCGATCCAGCAGACGATTTCAACACCTTGAAGCGGTTTGCCTGGACCATCACTTCAGTCAGCAAGCCCACAAGGTAAAACAAAAAAACGAAGTAGACCATGCCCCGCGAGAACAGTTCCTGAAACGAATTCTTGCAGACGAACAGGTACAGTACCGGCGGGCCAATCCGCACGGCCATGGATTGATATAAACGAGCGACGCGATAAACCTCGCCACGTGGAAAGATCGAAAGAAAGTGGCCTGCGATCGCCGCCAGACAGCAAACGCCAGCAGACATCAAGGCGACCCATGCTGTGGGCATGTCCCATACCAACAGGGTTACCACAAATACCACGACTGTGCTGACCAGAAAGATCAGCAGCAAACGACTCAGTCCGCCCGCATGCTCATCGGCGGGGACCGTTTTCGCGACTTCCAAATTGCCAGTTTCGGAATTCATATTTCACGCCGTGCTGGCGTTATCATTACAAGGACAAGGACTAAAAATTCTAATTCGTGATGACTAACACCATTGCTTCTTTCACGGAAGCGATGCTTGCCGTTAGCGGCACATCGGGAGCAGTCCGTCATGTTTGCAGATTCAGGGCCAACGCCCCTTTGTTCCTTTTTGCCACTTCGTCGTTTTGACCGAAGCGGTCTGCAAACCCATCAATTCCGGAGACGCGACCAACAAGCCTTCACTCAAGATCATCCGGTGAAGTCACAGCGCCGATTTCCGGCTTGCGATTCACCAACTTGATCAACTGCGAGATTCCGCAGGCCATCCCCAACACCAAACCGATAATGGCAAACAGTGGCAGAGTGTTCAGGTAGACGTCCAACCAATACCCAAACAGGACTGGCAGCACCATCATGAAGGCGATTGTTGTGACTTCCGTCGCCTTGCCAATCGCTTTTGCCATTGGGCTTCGATCATCCGATTCGGGTGAGTTCGATCCAGTCACAGCGCGGCCCCGGCAATTTCGTGGCGTCTCGTCAGTTTCAACGCCGCCCAATCTAACTGTCGTGTTTTTAGGGGTCAACCGACATTGGGAAAATTTTCACAAAGTATTTGGCCGACGCAAACCGCTGTTGTTATTTGGGTTACAGCGGTCGGTGACAGTTTGTCCCGCCAGCATCCGATCGTTGTCGGCGGTTTGGCCAATGTCCAACGGGGTTGTTTTTCTTCCCCATCAAACCTGGCTCCAGATGAAAGCTCGGTTATTCGCGTAAGCCATTTGAGAGTAACGTGTTGAGTTGATCGTTTGGGCCTGTTTTCGCGTCAAATTGTTTGCAATTTCGCAGCTTTTTAAGTAGTATGGGTCGCAGCGGAGCCATTGAGAGCAGCCGAAGGGCGTTTTCCAGGCTATTCCAATCAGCTGTTTGGAATTTGACTTTGTTTCGAGATCGCATTCGATTTCGACCCAACTTGCTTCGTGCGATTGAGACCCGAATCGCAAAAGGTGGAACTGATCGGGAAGATTGGTTGGATACGACATACCTCGTGTGTGAAAGGGAATTCCCAGGGGCATCCGGCGCACTAGTTGCGTCCGGAAACTCGCCAGTACTAACAGGCGTTATTGCCAGGTGGAATTTTTGACTACAGCATCATCACTCCGTTCTCAAACAGCCAAAAAGTTGGCTGAAATGGCCAAGCAAAAGGGCGTTCCCGGCTGGCATTCCATGCGGAAAGAACAACTGGTTACGGCCCTGTTGAAATTGACTCGCCAAAAAATGGTGAAGAACGGTTCAGCCAAGTCACCCAAAAACGGCTCGACCAAAACGACAAACGGCAAGTCGACGAACGGCAAATCACCGAGCGGTAAATTGACCAAGACCGCACGCTTGGCCGCCAAGACCAGCAAATCGCCAAACGGTAAGGCCAAAAGCGAACCAGCCAGGAAGAAGCCTCGTCGCAAGGCACACGTTCCCGACGAACGGATTGTCAGTATGATCCGCGAAGAGAATCAGCGTCGCGAGCAATTGAAGGACCTGGCCCGTGTGACCTCCGGCGATTGCAAGGCCGATCCGGAAAAGGATCGCGTCGTCTTGCTGGTCCGTGATCCCTACTGGATCCAGGCGTATTGGGAAATCACTCGAGCGACCGTGCAACGAGCCAGCGTGGCTTTCAGTGACCATTGGCATGATGTTCAGCCGGTGATCCGGCTGTTTGAAGTGACCGATCAGCAGAACACGCATGCCGTCGAACAACCGATTCGCGATATCCCTGTCCATGGCGGGGTCAAGAATTGGTTCATCGATGTCCCCGAACCACCCAAGACTTATCGCATTGCGATCGGCTACTTATTGAAAGACAAGAAGTTTTACCTGATTGCCAAAAGCAACAAGGTGACAACGCCCATTCCAAATTCCAGCGAAACGGTCGACAACAGTTGGACCGACATCGCCATGAATCATCAGAAGTTCTTTGCACTCAGCGGCGGATACGGGGACAACGCGTCAAACGTTGACCTGCGTGAGGTGTTTGAGGAAAAGTTGCGACGCCCGATGACAACACCAATGTTCGCGCAGATCTCTGCATCGACATTAGGTGGTGTGCGAGGTTTCGAATTTGCGGTCGATGCCGAAATGATCATTTACGGTACAGCCGATCCCAACGCCACCGTGACTTTGGCGGGCGAGCCAGTCAAGTTGCGAAGCGATGGCACATTCGAAGTACGCATGTCGATGCCTGATCGCCGGCAAGTTCTGCCCGTGGTCGCTTGCAGCCGGGATGGTACCGAACAACGCACCACAGTCGTTGCCGTCGAACGCAACACCAAGGTGATGGAACCGATCACGCGTGACCTGGAAGACGCTTGATCAGCCTGCTTCCGGAATCCAGACGAATTCAAGGGTCGATCCACATGGGTCGGCCTTTCTTCATGCGCTGCTCCCTTTTTATGCCCTGAGCGTAAGGCTTTGTGACGTTGGAAATCGAGCTTGCCAGATGTGGGTCTCTTTTCGGATAATCGATCCTGCAAAGTGGCTGTGACAAACGTCGCACCCAATCATGGAAAACCAAAGGTTTGATTAATGATGTCTTCAACAACAAAGATCGTGGTTTGTTTCTTTTTGGCGATCGTCATGTCCGGGACTGCGGGGGTATCCGAATCGCACGCGGACGTCCTGTTGCCGGGCTACAAAAGCGTCAAGCACGAATTGGTATTTGAGGACTCTGATCTATTCAAGCAACATCGTTTGGTCGCTGCACCGATTCGTGGATTTGGCGGCGTGGCCGAGATCAAGCCGGGCGAGCGGTTTCTGTTTTCGCAAAAGTACGGCACGCGATTTTATCTGGTGCCGGATTCAGTCACCGAACTGCCTCCATTCCACGAAGAAGTCTACGGCCAGTGGCCAAACTGTTTGCCACCTCGTGAAGAGATCCATTCACTGCCGGTCACCAGCCCGACCGCTTCCGCATTGACCACTCTGCGATTCGCCAGCGTCGGTGAATCAGGACCGGTGATTGAGGAAGTGGAGCATGTCGAACTGAATCGATTTGGCAACGTCGCCAGCCCGACCAAGTCGATCCTGATTTTTGGATTGGCGATTGCCGCCGGGTTAGCGTTTTGTTTGATCGCGATTCGTCGGATGAAGAAAGCCAGAAGGCTAAGTGAGGCGGCTGCCATTGATGCGGTTGCAGGTGAGAAACAGAATGCTACCTCGGACAATCAGGTCTCCGCTTCCACTTAAGTCAACGCGCGCCATTCCGGGCCAGTCTTCTTGTTTACCTACTTCACCGCGTTGTTAACAACCGTTCTGATCGAAGTCGTGATCGGGATGGCGTGCCTGTGGGCGTCAGGGTGTATCAAGTCGCGGGCGGAATTTGGATGGCTGGCAATGGGAATGGTTGGGATGAATCTGGTGTCTCATCCGATGGCCTGGATGGCGTTAACGTATGGCGGAGTGAATTTTTGGCTGACCGAATTGCTGGTCTTCTTGCTTGAGTCCGTTGCGATCAAGCAGTTAGCGAACGTTTCGTTTCGCGCGGCTCTGTTGCTTAGCCTGGTGCTGAATGGTGTTTCGATGCTCAGCGGATTGCTGCTGTTCACGAATTAGAAATCGAATCATCAACCGAAAACGCTGACGCAAACCTTACGTCAAGTCGGGCCATATCGAGGGCTTGGCGGCCTTGGCCACTTTTGGTTCTTCTGCCGCTGGCGGGTTCGTTGTCGATTCAGGGTCCTCTTTCTTGTCAGCCGACTCTTTTGCAACGGCTTTCAGTTTATCCGGGTGGCGGAGTTTCGCGACCGATTCGATTGCAACGTAAATCGAGTCGGTTTGACTGGCGGCCGCGGCTGCATCAACCGCTTTGCCAATCGCTGAAACATGAACATCTGTCGCGTTTTGTTCGTCGACTCCAATCTTGCAGTCGAAGTCCCAGAAATCAAAATCTTCGGGCAGCTCTCTCTGGCGTTCCTGCTTAATGTGCTTGTTGAGCTTTGCTTTGATGCCATCGATGACTCTGGCCGGTGCGTGCTTGCCTTTGGAAAGGCGGAAAGACTTTTTCATGGTTGTCGGAAGAGGGACTGTTGAGCAGATTGGCTGGTTGGAAAACTGGAAGACAGAGGGAGATCTTAGTACCGGGGTTGCTGGAACGGAGCAGAAAAAAGCGACGACCTCGTGTTTTCCTGGAATCCAGTCAGAAAAACACGTTCTTTCAATTCAACGCTCAATCGTAGATAATCGCAGCAATACAACCCAATCATGACCCTGCAATCTGTGGTGACTATTGATGAAACGAATTCAAACCCTTTTGTCCGCCTTGGTCCTTCTGTTGGTGGTAGCGGTATTTTTGCCGGTCCATTTGTTGCAGTCGCATGAAGGAATGTATCCGGTCAGCGAACTCGCCAGTTTGGGTTTGATGGAAAAGGGGCTGGAGATCACGCCGGATGAGATCTTCAATCCCGATGGCGATTGCCTGGTCGATGGTATTTGTCGCGTCAACGGCTGTACCGGTTCGTTTGTTTCCGAAGACGGTTTGATCATCACCAATCATCACTGTGCCTACCGGGCGATTCAAAGTGCCAGTTCGACCGAGAACGATCTTTTGAAAAACGGTTTTTCGGCGGCTGATCGAGGCACTGAAATCCCCTCGCCTGGCTATACCGTGCGGATCACTGAATCGTACAAGGATGTATCGGACGAGGTCCTGGCGGCGGTCGTGGAAACGATGACACCCAGCGAACGCACTAAAGCGATCGAAATCCGGCAGAAAGAGATCGAGAAAAAAGCGGAGGCTGCCAACCCGGCGATTCGTGCCGAGGTAGCCGAGATGTTCGAAGGTAAGACCTACGTGCTTTTCGAATACACATTCATTCGGGATGTCCGATTGGTCTTCGCGCCTCCTTCATCGGTCGGTGCCTTTGGTGGCGATGTCGACAACTGGGAATGGCCCCGTCACACGGGTGACTTCAGTTTCATGCGAGCCTACGTCGCGCCCGACGGTTCGTCTGCCGAGTATTCTACTGACAACGTGCCGTATAAACCGAAGAAGTTTATTCAGGTTGAACCGAACGGTGTCGGGGAAGGGGACTTCGTGTTTCTGTTGGGCTACCCGGGTCGCACGGCGCGTCACAAGACATCGGCGTTTCTGAAGTACGAAGAGGAGACGCGTTTGCCGTTCATCGTCGACTTGTATCAATGGCAAATCAATTTGATGGAAGAGATGGGCAAGAACGATCGCGCGGTCGCATTGAAGCACTCTTCCAGAAGCAAGTCGCTGGCCAATGTGGAGAAGCGTTCACGTGGCCAGTTGAAGGGACTGCGGCGGGCTCAAATCCGCGCCGGTCGCGCCGCCAAAGAGGCTGAATTGCAATCGTTCATCGATGCCGATCCTGTACTCAAGGAAAAGTACGGCACCGTGTTGGCTGAAATCGCACAAGGTTACGAAGAACTGGAAAAGACGGCCGAGTACGAATTGACTTTTTCGAATTTACCAAACGCTTGCCGGGCGATGTCTTTCGCCTGGACGATCTTCGATTCCGTCAACGAGCGTCAGAAGGCGGACCTGGAACGCGAGTCTGCCTTTATGGATCGCAACTACGATCGCACCGTCCAGCGGTTGTTGTTGAGTATCCAGGATTGGGACTCGGCGACTGACCAGAAAATACTCGTCGGCATGATTGATCGACTGAGCGAAATCCCCCAGGTACAACAACTGGGTTCACTCGGTCCACTGCTGGCGATGAAGGGTGATCAAAAAGAGATCGAGGCGATGTTTGAGAAGTCTCAAATTGGCGATCCTGAATTTGTAAAAAAATGCCTGGCGATGCCAATCGCTGAATTAGTGAATGTTCAAGATCCGTTTCTGCAAGTCATCGCGCGCAACTATCCGGAGTTCATTAGGCTGCGTGAGTTGGGCAAGCAACGAAGTGGTCGAATGGACAGGTTGTACGGATCGTTGATTGAGGTCAAGCAACAGTTCCTGAAGACCAGTTTCGTTCCCGATGCCAACGCGACGTTGCGCATGACGTTTGGGCGGGTCGAGGGATATTCGCCGGAAGACGCTGTTATCAAGACGCCGATCACTTCACTGGGTGGCGTGATCGACAAGACGACCGGGGTTGAGCCCTTTGTGACTCCTGAGAAAGTACAGGAGATGTATGCTGGAAGAGAATTTGGATCATTCGCGACACCATTCAAGCAGGCTGATGGAACGACCCGTGATGACATTCCAGTGGCGATTCTGTACAGCACGGATACGACGGGCGGTAATTCTGGTAGCCCGATCCTGAACGCCAAAGGTCACCTGGTCGGGGTGAATTTTGATCGTGCGTTTGAGGCCACAATCAACGATTTCGCGTGGAACCAAAGCTATAGCCGCTCGATTGGCGTTGACATAAGATACGCATTGTGGATTACTGGCAAGGTCTACCAAGCGAATCATTTGCTTTCCGAAATGGGAATTGATCAACAGTAACGATGAGTGACAAATTCAAAACCTGTTTGTTCGCCATGTTGATGGCGACCTTGTTGTTCGGTACGGCCTGCAGTAACCAAAAGAAGACTGACTCCCAGTCAACCGATGGAGCCAACGGAACCGGCGGTGAATCGACTTCGTTGGCGGACGCACAGCCTTCCAATAAATCGACTGCGCCGACAAAGCAAGCGTCTTCCAGCAATTCGAAGCCGGCCGATCCTATGCTGAAGATTCAGGTCGTCAAAGGCGAGGATGAAGGCGCGCTGGACTTTGTGGTGGCCAACAATTCCCAGGAGCGGATCACAAATTGTTCGGTTCGCTACTTTGATGGCGACTGGATTGCTCTGGCAAAAATCATGAAGCCCGGTCAAGTCGCTATTTGTGGAATCTCCGGTGAAACTCCCAAGTCCATCACGTTCAAGTCGGATCAATTCGATGAGTACGTGTTTGAGTTGCCCGAAAAACCGCAGGGCGAGATCGATATTAGCGGGCTCGAACTGGCAGACTTGAACATCGATGACGCGGTCGCAACTGGCGAACCAAAAAAAGAACCCAAAAAGCCGCGACCAAAACGCGACCTGATGGACTTTGGCGATGACGATTCCGACAAGCGTTGATCTTCCATCCAAACGAAACTGATTTCAAAACTGGATAGCCTCACCATGGACAAGCAAAAACTCTTTCACAATCTTGTCCAATTGGCTGCGATCGACGGAAAGTTTACCGAAGAAGAGATCCAGTTGCTGGTTGCCCGCGCGGAAGAGTGGAATATTCCGACGGAAGAATTCGAAACCTCACTGGCCTCGCTGGGGCACGGTGAAATCGAATTGGAAATTCCCGAAAGCAAGGAAGACCGATTGCATATGATGCGCGAGATGATCCTGGTGATGGCCGTCGATGGTGAATTGGCTGAGGCGGAAAAACGACTGTGCGCAACCGCTTCGGCCGGCATGCAGCTGACTTCCGAAGAATTCGCCGGCGTCGTTGAATCGCTGGTCGGAAAACGCGAATAGCGCCGGGCGGCATACGAACGCGCAAGCTTAGCGCGACGGCTGGCGGCGGCGATTCAGGTCCTCACGCAGTTTTCTGGAAAAGTCAGGGTCTTCGAAATGACGGGCGGCCAGATCATTGATCCATGCCTCCTGCTTTAGCTGTTCGAATGAACGCGATTGATCCAGAATCCCTTCGTCGTAAGCGTATTTGGCGGAATAGCCTGGCAGGAAGACTTTCCAATTGTAAAACAACCGGCCCGGTTTGATTCGATTGACATGGTCCAGGATGTTGGTCGTGCAGTTGTTGGCCAGCGTGTTATAGAATTCCGGTTTTTGAGCAAGTTTGTTGGCGCGTTCCATCATGTCAACGAACAATGCCTGCGCTTGCTCAGCGTTAGCCACGGTGCGATACAGGTAGACGTCCGAGTCCCGATGCCGGGTTCGTAAACGAATGATGTCACGCTCATCCGCCACGACATAAGTCAACTCGTATTGCCGCACGAATCCCTGGTACGGCGAATACTCTTCCGCCTTTTCAGTGCGAATTTCTGCCGAGACGCCGATGTACGTGTCGTCGGCCAGACGAAAGCTAAGCATGGTATGCGCGATGTACTCCATCCCCCGAAACGGACAGACAATAAAGTCAACGGAGCGAATGTCCGAGATGTGAAACGTGCGGTCGTAGTATTGTGGAACGAAGTCATCCGACGACAGGTAAAGGTTGTTCCGGATGTTTCTTAACTCGATCGTTCCATCCGAATTTCCTGTCGCGTAAGGAAGCGTCGAATACTCGCGTGACCAATCGCGTTCATTGGAAGCTTTCAAGCGGTCGGCAAGATTGTTGACTTGCAATGGTCGGCATCCGCTGGCCAGGGTGAGCGAAAGGAGAGCCAGCCCGAAGAAGATCCAAATTCCTGTTGGCAATCGACTCATGCGAATTCGGCATTTTCTGAAAACGAGATTTAACAGCTGCGACTTGTAGCGGGATCATGCCGCGAGATCAATCGGGCTGTTGCTAGCTAGTTGGGTGATTGCTCAACGTTTCGACTTTGCTGCCTGGTTACTTTGCTGCCTCGTTGTGTGC
>CAZPOL010000020.1:46330-58063 GCA_964588195.1 uncultured Pirellulaceae bacterium
GCTGCCTCGTTGTGTGCCAGCCATTGCCTTCGCTAGAATGAGCCCGAATTCAATCAATGACAAACTGGAACAGTAACAAAGGATCGCAATGTCGACTAAAGAGACAGCAAAGCATGGTTTGATTCAATCTCGCAAAATGATCGAAGGCGTGATTCAAGGCCTCAAATCAGACAGTGATTGGTTCTATCAACCAGCCGAGAAAACGAACCATGCGATGTGGGTGATCGGCCACCTGGCACTCGCCGACAATATGTTCGCCTCGAAATTTCGCGAAGAGACTTCGAATGAGCCCGAGGGCTATAAGGAAATGTTCTGGTTCGGATCTGAACCGACCGCGGACCAATCCAGGTATCCTGCGGTTTCCGAAGTGTTGAGTTACTTTCGTGAGCGACGAGAAAATCTGCTGAACGTTCTGGAAGGATTGTCGGATGAGGAACTGGCTGCGGCCGGTCCGCCAGCCGATGCGGGTGGTCCATTGGCGGGTGCTCCGTCGATGGCACAGGCATTTCATTTTGCCGCCTACCACGAAGGAATTCATACTGGCCAAATGACGGTGTGTCATCGTGGACTGGGCAATCCACCCATGTATAAACCAGAAGATGTGCCAGCCGGCGAAGGTGCGTAGCGCATAAAAAATGGCGTCCGCAAAAACGGACGCCTTGGAGGAAGAGTTCTGTGAAAACGCTTCGTGGAAGCCAGGCCGGGTGGGGACGTCGGTCTAGTTTCCAGCACAAGTCTTTGGTGGATCTTGCATCTGACTGCACCTCCGATTCGTTAAGAGAAACCTGTCAGAGAAAAATTATTCTCTGACACCACAAACCTATCACACGACATCAGATACTTCAGTGAATTCCTGGTGACGCGTTTGGAAAACGGAAAATCGACTCACTCAAAAACGCGTTGCACGGATCTGGTAATCTTTACGGAGATCATGTGATGGCAGATTCTACCAGTCCAGTACATAAGAGAAGATTAGCGGGGCCACGATGGAGGCGTCCGAGTTGATCATGAATCGTGGCGTGTCGACATCCAGTTTGTACCAGGTGATTTTTTCGTTAGGAACCGCGCCCGAATAGGACCCGTAAGAAGTCGTTGAGTCTGATATCTGTGCGAAGAATTGCCAAAACCGGATTTCCTTTTGCAAGTCCTGCAGAATCAACGGAACGGCACAGATCGCAAAGTCCCCTGCAATCCCGCCACCGATTTGAAAGAACCCGATTTTCGAGCCAGCTTGATCGTGTTCCAGATACCAATCCACCAGCTTTGCCATTTGTTCGGTGCCCGAGCGGATCGCCGAGTGACTGGCGACGGTGCCATCGATGACACGTGCTGCAAAAATATTGCCGATCGTGGAATCTTCGAAGCCTGGTGAGAAAACCGGAATCTGTTTTTGCCATGCCGCGTACAACCAGGAATCCTGGACCGGGACCTGGAAGTATTGATCAATCGTCTGGTTTTCGAACAGTGAATAAAAGATCTCGTACGGAAACATGCTGTTCCCGGTATCGGCCAGGTTTTTACAAATGGAAACAAAGTGATCTTCGACATGTCGAAAAACAGATTCCGGGATGCAGGTATCGGTGACGCGGTTGAAGCCTCGATCTCGCAAAGCCAGTTCCTCAGTCGGAGAGAGGTCTCGATAATTGGGGACCGATTCGTATTCGTTGCGAGCGACCAGATTGAAAATGTCCTCTTCCAGATTGGCGGCCGTGCAGGAGATGGCGTGGACTTTGTCCTGACGGATCATCTCGGCCAACGAGACGCCCAGTTCCGCGGTACTCATTGCGCCGGCCAGTGAAACCAGCATTTTCCCGTCGCCATTTACGAAAGTCTGATAGGCCTTGGCCGTGTCCAGCGTCTCCCGGGCGTTGAAGTGTCGGAAATGGTGTTCCATCCATTGGGATACGGTTCGAGCTTTGGCGTTCATGAATATTTTCGGGTCGTTCGCAAAAGACAGATGAATTCTGAAACTCGTAAGCCGTTGGTGGTGTAATCCTTTACGGCGATTCCAGCCCGCTGAATCTATCCAATTTGCGAGACATGTTGAATCCGGCAGGTCGGAGAAAATCGATCGATAATCGATCGACAGGCCCTCATTCAGAAATTTGCTGGATAGTCCGTCATGCCGAAATTTTATACACTCAAAGGCAAGCGACGACGCGGCGATGCGAGCCGGTTTTTTGACGCCTTCTTTTACCCCCACTTTTTGGAGCTGAATTTTCATGCGAAGTAAATTCCCGTTGGCAATTGCCGCACTTTTGACCTGTCTCTTTGTATGGAGTCCGGTTCACGGGCAGTCGATGCCAAAAGAGAAGCAGGCTGAGGTCGCTTTTGATATTCGCCTGGATACGCTACGCGGTACCCCGTTGTACGACATGATCAAGGGAAACATGAACATGGCTCAGGCCTCTGGCCCCGACATCGACATGGAAAAGGTGAATCGAGTTTGGGGTGCGGTACAGCTTCCCGAAACGGCCGCGGAGATGGCAGGCTTGGGTAACATGGAACCGGGTTCCGAGTTGCCCATGGAATTGTTCGCCCGAATGGTCTTCCAAGACAGCATGGCCGCCAAGGAAGCCATGAATCAGATTATTGAAGAGAGCAAGGAAGTGACCAAGGATGGCAAAACGTATTATGTCCCCAAAGGTGATGACTCGCCGTCCAACGTGTTTGGTCACATGTTGGATGAAAACACCATTGAATTTGGAACCGAAGGCTATCTGACGGGTGGCGCAGGCGAGGGTGTATTTTCAAGTGGCCTGACGACTGCTTGGGGATCTTTTGGAGAAGAGCCGATTCGAATTGCTTTTGACCTGGATAACGCTCGCGGTTTGATCGATGAAGGCCTGGAAATGGCCAAACAGGCATCCCCGGGAATCCCGGCAGGGATGCTGGACCTGTTCACGTTCACCAATGACATGCGAATTGCCATCGACCTGAAAGATGGTGGTAACATCCTGAAAGTCGGCATGGCGGGAACCAATGAAGAAGACGCCGAAAAACTTAACTCTGGATTGAATGGATTGTTGGCTCTGGCCAAGTTTAGTGGCGGTGGCGCCGTGGAAAATCTTCGCAACGCAGACGCAGAGGCCGCCGATGTTTTGTCAAAGATCATCAATTCACTTGAATCGACTCGCGATGGTACTAACGTCGATATCTCAATTCCAAAGCCTGACGGTTTTGACGGTGCGATCAAGCGATTGATGGAAATGAACGGTGGCGGCGCAGACTTCTAGTCCTGTACCGTCAAGGTTGGTCATGTTCGCCTGACCGATACGAATCCCAGTATCCCACATGCTCTTCGGGTTAATTCCCGAAGAGCATTTTTTGTCCCTAGCCATGATGCCTGTTCGCCACAATGATGCATTTCAGTGGCGCACCGAAAACACACGTGCTTTTTTTCCTTCACCTCCCGTAAATCACCCAAGCGACTCGGGCGGTTTTTTGTCGGTTTTACGTGTGTTTCTGAAAGTTTCACAGTTTGGCACTGAGTGGCACCCCGCGTGCAATCTGTGTGTGAAATGCCCATTGGTTAGAAACGAAAATTGTCTACGTGAAAGAAACGGCGTCATGCACGCGACTCAAATGGCGGAAATTGGTGGTTGGCTTTCGATCTGCTCGGAAGTCTTTACACGCGGCGGTCACCCGGCCAATGCGAATCAAGCGATGAGATACTGGTCTGCATCAAAATGCCGATTACAGCGATGGCAAGCTGCACTGAAGGTGTTCGAAAACGACTTTCAAAATCCCTGCGAAATGCACGATCCCTGGCATGCCATTGAGGTCGTCATCCAGGAAATTCTTATCTCCGAGTTACTGACTCGTGTCTGGACTGTCGTTTTGATTCAGCACGATCGCTACATCGAACACAACGAAATGCAATCGATCGGTCAAAGTGTGTTTATTGGCCATCTGGAAACCCGCAACCGGGCGATGCGATTGATGATCAAGAACCGTGCGTCCAATCAGAAAGCCTACGATCGACTGGAAGAGCTTCGCAGACGGATGGAACGTTGGGTCGATTTGCTATTGAGTCGAATTTCAGACCTTGAGTTGGCGATCCAGTTCGGTTTCGACGAGCACCGTGTTCGCGACTTTGCTGCGGATCGACACATGGAAGATTCTCAACGCCGCGATCAGGTGCAGAAATTGTTGCTGGCTTCGTTGACTTCCAGCTTGAAAAATGGCGTTAAACAATGGACTGCCAACCCGGATCTGAATCGCGAAATCGCTGCCGGAGTTCTAGCCTGTTTTCCGGGCGATCGTTTTGATACTCACGGCATTCCCAAGTCAATCATGATGATGCAGATGGACCAGGTTCAAAACGATACCCATGCGATGGTGCAAGGATTGATCGATGAAGAGGACCAAATTAATCCGGAACTCAATTGACAATCGGTCCACCAGGGATCGCCGGTCCTGGTGGCTCAACGTTTAATCTTCCGCATCGGCTGGTTTGGCGGCCAGCACCAGACCGTGAGTGTACGGTGCGACGGGCAGGTCGGTGTATTGGATGTTCGTAAAGCCGGCCTTGTCCAACAAGTCTTTCAAATGTTTTAGCGGGACCGTGTTTTGCCTTGTTCCCGTCAGCAATTGCAGTTCAAACAGATTGCAATTCATCTTGCCACGTTCTTGCCCAGGGAACACATCAATAATCGCAATTTCGCCGCCGGGCTTCAGAGTACGAAAGGCGGTTGTCAGGATTCGCTGGCGCAGTGGTTCGTCCCAGATATGAATCTTGTCGGCGGCCAAAACCATGTCGAATGAGCTGTTGTGACCGGCAAAAACCAGTTCGCTGGATTCTGACATCTCGACCCGTTGGGCAACGTCGAGACTCTCAATCGTTGCTCTGGCTCGAGCAAGTCCGATGGCATCATCAACCAACTGGACATTGGTGCCGGGATCGCGATGAGCAATCGCCATGCTGAAAATGGCTGAGCCACAACCGAGATCCAGGATACTGAGCCCCCGACGCTCGGTGCCGATGCCGAGTGCCTCGGTGGCTTTCAAGGCCACGCCCGTTGCGGCCCACTGGATCTGTGAATGCACGACCATAAATTGTTCCAGTCGTTTTTGTTCCAGCCGCTGTCGTTCATATTCAGGGTCATCTGACTCGGGAGGATTGTTCATCAACGCCGATTCCAGTCCGGTCCACTGATCGAACATGATGGCCCACAGTTTTTTGGATGTCAGACGCGAGGCCTGTGACAGAGCGAAGTGCTCGTCAAATTGCTCTACCAATCCGGAACTAATCAGGACCTGCAACAATGCCTGGGTTCCCACTTCGTTGATCTCACATTGCCTGGCCAGCTCAGGAACCGTTTTTTGTCCCTCTTGCAAGGCGTCGATGATTCCCAATCGCAATGCGGTATTGATCGCCGCCGTTTGTGCTGGCTGGGAGATCATTTCGAAGAATCGTTCAATGGTGTTGATTTGGTTATCGGACATGTCGCTGTTTTTGGCAGAAGATGGCAGAGAATCTATGTTTACTTTCAATGCGATGTGGGTTGATTTAAGATAGGGGCAAGGAATCCCTGTTTAAACCGTGTATTTTCGAGTTCGCAATGAAGTATCCGAACAAAATCGGCGCAATAATCAAGTCCCGTTATACGAACGCACTCCGTTACGTCGTGGTTGCGATCATGTTTTTGACAGCTGCAATGGCGGTCAACGACCTGCAGGCCCAGGAAACAAAGGAAGGTCCGTCGTATATTTCGCCTGACACTTTCCAACTGGCCGAAGGCTTCAACGCCGAATTGGTTTACCCGGTGGCTTCAGAGTTTGGTTCGTGGGTCAGCTTGACTACCTCGCCAATGGGACTAATTGCCAGTGACCAATACGGCAAGCTCTACAACATCAAGGTCGGAGATTCTACTAGTGATACGAGCGTTCAACCGATCGATGTTCAGGTTGGCAGCGCTCAGGGACTGCTTTGGGCTTTTGATTCTTTGTACGTAATGGCGCATCCAATAAAGGAACGCGCTGGCGGCTTGTACCGAGTCACTGACTCAGACAACGACGGTCAATTGGACAAGGCGACATTGCTGAGGAAGATTGAAGGTGGTGGTGAACATGGGCCGCATGCCATCGTGTTGTCGCCAGATGGAAACTCGTTGTACATTTGTGCTGGCAACCATACGAATTTGACCAGCGTGCAGACGTCACAGGTTCCTCGCAACTGGCAAGAAGACAATGTGATCGAGCGGATGTGGGATCCAGGCGGGCACGCAGTCGGCAAAATGGCGCCCGGTGGCTGGATCTGCAAAACGGATCCCGAAGGTCAGCAATGGGAATTGATCAGTATTGGGTACCGCAATCAATACGATATTGCGTTTGATACTAATGGTGAGTTGTTTACCTACGACGCCGATATGGAATGGGATATCGGAACGCCGTGGTACCGTCCGACACGGGTTTGCCACGCCATGCCGGGTAGCGAATTCGGGTGGCGAGGCGGAGACGCCAAGTGGCCGACCTACTATCCCGATGGTGTGCCGCCGGTGATCGATATTGGGCCGGGATCGCCGACCGGCATCGTGTTTGGAACAGGCGCCGATTTTCCGGAGAAGTATCAGAAGGCTCTGTTTATTGCAGACTGGAGCTTCGGGTTCATCTATGCGATTCATATGCAGCCAGACGGTGGAACTTATACGGCTGAGAAAGAACTATTCTGTTCCGCAGCCGCCTTGCAGGTCACTGACATGATTATTCACGAAGGTGATCTCTACTTCGCGATCGGTGGTCGGCGGACTCAGTCGGCGCTTTATCGAATCAAGTCGGATGTGTCTGACAATGCCAAAGCTTCGAAAACGGAGCTGACCGAAACGCAACTCTTGCGACGTCAGATTGAGTCCAGCGAAACGGATGTCGATATGGCATGGCAGCACCTCGGTCATGAAGACCGCGCGATTCGCTTCGCCGCGAGATTGCATCTGGAACGCGCCTCGCTGGACGACTGGTTGGGCAAGTTAACTGACGAAACGCCTGTTCCTGAACGCCTGGAGGCTCTGTTGGCAGCCGTGCGACACATCGAATCAAATGTTGCGACGTCGGCAGACAGCCTGATCTTGCCGATCGTCAAAACGGTTTCGGAATGGGATCGGTTGACTGAAATGCAGCGTTTGCATTTGCTGCGAGTCTGCGGACTGATTTATACCAGGTTGTGCAACGAGGACGTTAAACCTGCGACGCAGGAATTGTTTCGGGGATTGTTCGAAGAGCATTATCCAGCCGACTCGGTAGCGATGAACCACGAGCTCTGCCGTTTGTTGGTCGCCAGTGATTCGCCATCGACGATTTCCAAGACGCTCGATTTGATCGACAACGCTGTGACTCAGGAAGAACAAATCGTTTACGTCATGTGTTTGCGAAAGGCCAACAATGGTTGGACCAATCCACTACGCGAGCGATATCTGAATTGGTTCGTCAAATCGGCAGTCTTCCAGGGCGGCAAGTCGTTTGCCGGCTACCTTAAGAATGCTCGTAACGAGTTTGTTGCCAGTTTGTCGGACGAAGAAAAGACCGAACTGGCAGCGGTGATCGAAGTCGAAATGGTCGAGCAGGACCCCTACGCCGAATTGAAGTCACGCGAGGTCGTCAAGCAGTGGAAGGTGGCGGACTTGCTGCCAGCGGTCGAGGGCGCGGATCTTTCGACTCGCGATTTAGCCAACGGAAAACGTATTTTTGCAACCGCTCAGTGCTACAAGTGTCACCAGTTTGCGGGCAGTGGAGGAATCGTCGGTCCAGATCTTACGGGACTGTCACGACGCTTTACCAACCAGTATCTGTTGGAGACATTGATCGATCCGAACAAGGAAATTTCCAGTCAGTACCAGGCGACTCGATTCGAATTGGAAAATGGGCGGATGATTACCGGTCGTGTCGCCAACCTGAGTCGCGAAAATTACATGATTCAGGAAGACATGATCACGCCAGGCAAGTTGACCACGATCAATCGAAACACGATTTTTGATAGCAAGCCCAGCACGGTTTCGCCGATGCCCGCGAACTTGCTGGACTCGTTTACTCAGGAGGAGATTCTGGACTTGGTGGCCTACCTGCGTTCGGCGGACCAAGCAACAGAACAAGCAGCGGACCAGAAATAGGTTGATTAATCAGTAGAAAAATCAGTAGCGAGCGGCGGTCGATTGAATCGCCGTTTGCCGTGTGACTCTGGCTGAGCTAACCCTTTTTCAACTTGCCAAACACCATCCGCCCGGCGCTGGTTTGCAGCATGCTAGTCACGGTAATCTCGATTGTCGATCCAATGTGGCCTCGACCGTCTTCCACGACCACCATTGTGCCATCGTCCAGGTAGCCGATCCCTTGTCCGGCTTCTTCGCCAGCCTTGACGATCTTGACGTGAATACCCTCACCGGGCAGAAAGACGGGCTTGATCGAGTTTGCGATCTCATTGAGGTTGATCACGGGTACGTTTTGTAACTTGGCGACCTTATTCAGATTGAAGTCGCCGGTGACGACTTTACCGTTCAGGTGTTTCGCCAGGATCAGTAACTTGCTGTCGACTGCCTCGCCTTCCATTTCAGGTAGCTCGCGCTCGAAAATCTTCAGGTCGACATCCGTGTCGTTTCTTAGTCGGTTCAGCACATCCAGCCCTCGTCGGCCACGGGCGCGACGCAGTTTGTCGCTGCTGTCGGCGATCCCTTGCAGCTCGGCCAGCACGAATCGCGGCATGATCAAGGGGCTGTCGATAATTCCGGTTTCGACAATGTCAGCGATGCGACCGTCGATAATAACGCTGGTGTCCAGCACATATGGTTTGACGCCCTTGGCTTCTTTACTGAACTCCACATACGGGATGATGAATCGAAAATCGTCCTTGGTCTGCCAAAGCACGCTGATACAGACGTAGCAAATGATCAGGCCGGACAACGAAGTAATCACCCAACGCATGGCCTCGGGCGGAACCGAGGGGCGGGAATCTGGGGTCGCAGATTCGAATGCTTGTCGATAGCTCTCCAGCATCGGTTCGAATGCCAGCCCCACAATGTAGGTGAGGAATAACCCGATCAGAATGCCAAAGTAGACGCTGGTGATCAGGTCGATTCGCTTCTTTTTGAAGGCGACATCCAGACCGATCGTCGCGATGACAGCGAATAGAAAAAGCAAAACCAGGGCAATGCCGGTACTGCCAGACAGTTGGGAATAGTTAGCCAGAGAGGCGCCAATACCGAGGGCAACCACCGCAAAGCACGCGCGTAGAATCCAGAGTGCCATTGTTTCTCAGATTGTTGTGGGACTCGATCAAAAATAAACGATCGGCCGCAAATGAATTGGTATACGAATAATTGGGTATGTATTTCGCTACGGATTGTCGTTCCACCGAATCAGAGTCGGAGAAAGACTTAACAATCAGGAGAGTAAAAGGTGCCGGTGGCAATCAGCGGAAATAATGTGCCTATGCCGAATAATAAGACGCCCTTGCCGTCCACAATCGAATCCTCAAGCGACTGTCCGATTGTATTTTGCATCACCATTAGAGACTAGTGACGAATTCTTCAGTTCCCACATTGCCGACAGAATTCATGGGCGCCCCCATTGTTATCCGGATAAGAGAACTCTGTGCGATACAGCCCCGCCCGGCATAACCGAAACGCCATAACGAACCGGCAATACCGATAATCGGACGGTTAATCGGTCAATCGGCCAGGGTCGTGATCCAGTGGTTCGAGGGTGTGTGGAAGCCCCAATATGATGTGATCAAGCGAAGTGTTTTTGAAACAATTGCTCGCAATAATGATCCGTCATTCCGGCGATGAACTCGACAGCCGCTCGGCGGACCCCAACGATTTCGGCGCGGCCCTGGTATTTTGTCGCCATCAAATCGGGACGTTCGGCGAACCCTTCGTACATCAAACCGATCCGTTGTTGGGCATCTTCCCGAATCTTCACCAGTTGCGGATGTCGGTAGACTCTTTGGTGCAGGAACTTTTCGAGTTCGCTTTTTTGTTCGGCCAGTTCGCTTCCCGGACCGATAAGGAATTCGCTTTGCATCGCTTCCTCGGCGGACTGAAAGTCATGTCGGGCCAGTTCGGTGCTGCAATGCCGCAGCATATCGCTGACTTGCGAATCAATGAGCCGGTGGACGACTGCTTTGCGAAGTTGCTTGGGACTGAGGTTGCTGAATTTTTGGTGCACAAACTTCAGGCACTCGGCGATCAACGGAACTTCCGACATCTCTTCCAGCGTCACCAGGCCCAGTTTGACGGCATCATCAGTGTCATGGGCGTCGTAGGTGGTGCTGTCCGAGGCATCCACCAGTTGGACTTCCAGTAGCGGCCGTGGCCCTTTGGCGTTTTTGTCGACACGAGCGGTTTGGCCCTGCAGCACTTCGCGTGTCAAATTCAGACCTGGTGTTTCGGTGTAGCGGACTTCCAGCACCTGCACAATCGTCAAGGCAAATTGATTGTGAGAGAACCCGCCGACGTCGCGGGCGATCTCATTCAATTTATCTTCGCCAGCGTGACCGTAGGGCGGATGGCCGATGTCATGCATCAGCGCCAGTGCTTCGATCAGATCCTCGTTCAGACGCAAGGCGCGACCGATGGTGCGTGCTGTCGTGGCGACTTCCTGAGTGTGGGTCAATCGTGTTCGATGGTAGTCACCCATGCCACCAGTGAAGACTTGCATCTTTCCGCTAAGCCGCCGGTAAGCGGAACTGTGCAGGATCCGATCGCGATCTCTTTGAAAGGGACCGCGATACGGATGAGGCGGCTCGTCGAATTGACGTCCCCTGGAATCCGCGCTGTGCATGGCAAAGGGAGCCAACAGCATCCCCTCTCGCTCAGCCGACGAGGCCAGCAAGTTTGCCAGTTCCTGATTGTTGGCCAAGTCAGTCAAGTCTTTTCCAGTACACAGCAATTTGATTCGGTGCCGGGCTTGCCGGCACCGTGATGCCTGCACGATCGGTCTACGTGAACCGTCCAAGTGATCGGTTACCCGGGACACTTTTCTCGCAACTTGGCGCCCCAACCGGCCTGGCCGAAGGAGGTCATACGGGATTCGCAGACCTTTCGCATGGCGGCGCGAGCGGGCTTCAGGTAATCGCGAGGGTCGAATTTTTCGGGAGTCTCGGTGAAGACCTTGCGGATGGCACCGGTGATCGCCAAGCGGTTGTCGGTGTCGACGTTGATTTTGCGAACGCCGTGCTTGATGCCTCGTTGAATTTCCTCGACGGGCACGCCCCAGGTCTGACGAATCGCTCCACCAAACTGGTTGATGATGTCCTGCAATTCCTGTGGCACGCTGCTGCTGCCGTGCATGACCAGGTGAGTATTCGGCAGTCGTTTGTGAATCGCTTCGATGCGTTCCATCGCCAGTACTTCGCCGTCTGGTTTGCGAGTGAATTTGTAGGCGCCGTGACTGGTGCCGATGGCAACGGCCAACGCGTCCACGTTGGTTTCGGCGACAAAGCGTTCGGCTTCTTCCGGATCGGTCAGCAATTGTTCCATGCTGAGCTTGCCTTCGGCGCCATGACCGTCTTCTTTTTCGCCTTCGCCGGTTTCCAGCGAGCCCAGACAACCGAGTTCGCCTTCAACGGAAACTCCTTTGGCATGCGCTTTTTCGACAACTGCCTTGGTGACGCCCACGTTGTAATCAAAGTCGGCGGGGGTCTTGCCGTCCTCTTCCAAAGATCCATCCATCATCACCGAGGTGAATCCGTTGTCGATGGCGCTCATGCAAGTGTCGACACTGTTGCCGTGATCCTGATGC
>CAZPOL010000021.1:0-34177 GCA_964588195.1 uncultured Pirellulaceae bacterium
CGGACGTAATCATCTCGTATGCTTTTTTCGTGGCCTCAAGTCCGTTGCCCGAGGCGATAACTTTCACGGGGAAATCATCACGACGACCAGTCATCTTTTTGGTCACCGTGTTTGCAGTGGCCTTGGCGGAACCAAGTCCGAGCGTTGGCAAGGCGACAGCGCCAGCGGCACCTGCGGCCAAGAACTTTCTTCGCGATGTATTTTTGTTTGGCTTGGTCATCAAAGTGCTCCGGATTTTGAAATTGATTCACTCGGTCCTTGTTATCGCAATTTAAGCACGGAGCGACCCGTTGTCGAGCCAACGACTGACGGAACGTAAGAATTGATTCAATGCAGTTGTCCGTCACAGCATGATTTCGGCGAGAAACAAAACACCCAGCCAAAAAAACAGCCACTCGCATTCCGTTTCAAAAGCAAACGGACACGGTGGCTGTGAGATTCGAGTTCCGATAGGAGTCTTCTCTACGGAATAATTGTCTTGCTCAATTCCTTGTACTTGCGTTGGTACTTGCGATACAACCGTTTGTGCTTATCGGACAGATCGACTTCGCGGCCTTGAACCCACGCGTGCGTCACCTGAGTCGCAATTTCCAATGGATCACCATCGCTAACGAACAACGTGGCGTGCTTGCCAACCTCAAGTGAACCAACTTTGTCGCTGACGCCCATAATCTCGGCGGGATAAAGAGTGACCGCCTTCAAAGCCTCGTCGCCATCCAACCCGTAGCCGGCAGCCATCGCAGCTTGAAACGGCAGAATCCGCGTGTTCCAGGTACTGCTGCGTTCACTGGCCGAAATACAATACTTCACACCCGCGTCGGACAATCGTTTGGGTAGAGTGTACGGAGCGTCATAAGGATCGCTGCGACGAAGTGGCCGACGTTGAACGGCCGAAACGATTACCGGGACATCGTGCTGATTCAAAAGCTCAGCACACAACGGAGCATCGTAGCCGCCGATGATCACGATCTTCGCCTTTTGTTCGACAGCGAAAGCAACGGCCGATTGGATTTGATTCAAGGCATCGGCACGTACCATCATCGGCATTTTGCCTTCCACCACCGGAATCATCGCCTCCAGTCGCAAGTCCAGTGGTTGATTGTCACCGGCGTTTTCCTTACCGGCCTGGTACGCGCGAGTTTGCTGGAACAAGTCTCGCAGCTGGTTGACTTGCTCTTCATATCGTCGCACCAATTCGCTTTCGTCCTGGTTGCCTCCGCGTCGAAAGCGACGTCTTCGCAATGATGGCCAACTGACTTGCATCGTCGCCTTGTCGACCAAAGACATGTCCTCATACGTCCAACCGTCCATCTGCAAAACAGAGGACATTCCGGAAACGAAGCCACCCGTGGGTGCTGAAACACAAAGTAGAACACCGTTGCTGCGAGTCACCGGGATCAACTCGGAATCGGGATTCACAGCGACCAGAGCGCAGACGTTCGGATTCAGCTGACCGGTTTCTGATGTGTCGACCGTTGCCGGGACCGCTCCAATTTCGGTCAGCCCCATCTGCGAATAAGTTTCGAACAGGGAAGGGTAGACGTGCTTGCCAGAGACATCGACGATCTCTGCGCCATCAGGGACCTGGACATCCGCTCCCATTGCTGTGATCTTGCCATCCTGAAATATGATCGTGGCGTCTTCGATCGGCTCGGAGGTCACCGGATGAACCGTTCCACCGACAAGCGCGATTACTTTCGCTTGCTGAGTAGCCGGCGTGTCGTCGTTTAACAACGTTGCCGCATTCACTGTCGTGGCACAGGCAATTATTACCATGCCACAAAACGCAATCCGGGATATGAGTATTCTAATATTCATGGTCGTGTCTCAATAATTGAATTGAACGCGTTGTTCTGTCGAATATGTTTCAAAGTTGGGTTGGCAGGTAGCCAAGGAAAACAGCCGACTTCTAGTCTTGTTCCTCTTCTTCCAACCAGGCTTGCTGCAACTGTTGCAACATGTCCGAGTCGTCATTCTTGTTCAGGTGCGAACCGCAGTACTCGTCGTAGCGAGGCCAAAGATTCGCTTGATCGTCGTTGCGACTGTCGTCAGTTCGCATCTTCTCGCCTGAGTTCAGAATTTTCTGAATCAATGTTTGTCGCATATCGGAAACGACCACTCGATTAGCCGCATCCTCTTCAATATCAAAATGCTTGCGACCGTCGACCCAAGTCTGTTCGCAGCGTGCGTAGGCACTCAAGGGCGGAGCATTCCAGAGTGCCAGATCCGCCTGCTTACCCTTTTCGATCGAGCCTGTGTACTGGTCGATGCGAAGTTGTTTGGCAGGATTCAGAGTCACAAACTTCAGGGCCTCTTCTTCTGGAACACCGCCGTACTTCACCGCCTTGGCAGCTTCCTGATTCAAGTGAGTCGCCAGTTCGCCGTCATCCGAATTGAAAGAGACCACGATGCCCTGATCATGCATCAATTTTCCGGCATACGGAATCGCATCGTAAACTTCGAATTTGTACGCCCACCAATCGGAGAAGCCACTGGCCATCGCCCCGTGCTCCTTCATCTTTTCGGCGACTTTGTAACCTTCCAGAATGTGCTGGAAAGTTCCAATCGTGATTTCGTACTCGTCCAGCACTCGAATCAGCGCCAGAATTTCGTCTTGCCGATAACTGTGGCAATGAATCCAGCGTTCACCATCCAGAATTTCGACAATCGCCTCCAACTCCAGATCGCGACGCGGCGGCAAACCTTCGCGGTTGGAATTCCAGGCTTCATGCTTCGCCTTGTATTGTTTGGCTGATCGAAAAGTGTTGTGCATCAGCTGCTCAACGCCCATTCGTGTCGTCGGGTAGCGGCGCGGCGGGTCATCTGGTCTGGGACGCCCGGCACTGCTGCGCTTGACGTTTTCACCCAGAGCGAACTTGATACCCTGCGGGGCCTCGGGCATTTTCATTGCCTCGTCATTCATCCCCCAACGCAACTTCACCACCTGGTTTTGTCCGCCGATCGGATTGGCCGAACCGTGAAGAATGTTCGAACCTGTCACACCACCGGCCAGCTGCCGGTAAATCGTCACGTCGTCGCAATCGATGAAGTCGCCAATTCGGACCTCGGCAGTAATCGCCTGAGAGCCTTCGTTGATTCCACTGTCGGATGCAAAGTGCGAGTGGCAATCGATGATACCTGGCGTCAAGTGCTTACCTTCACAATCGATTACTTTGTCAACGGCTGGTCGTTCAGCACCGTCCTTGTAGACGCCTGCAATTTTTCCATCCTCGATCAGAACCGCAGCACCTTCCAATATTCCGTCTTCGCCACAGGTCCAAACGGTCAAGTTATCGAATAGCACGGTTTCCGTTTCCGGCAACTCAGTTACGCCATAAGCGCCCAACGGATAATTGACTGGATAGGTCGAGGCTTGTTTTGAGAACTTTGCCGCATCACTTCCTGATCCGCCACCACCACCTGGTCGACCTCCGCCGCCACCGCCGCCACCGCGTCGGCCACGTCTTGCTCCACGTCCACCACCGCCTTGGCCACGGGCACCACGACCACGCCGACCCGCTCGGCGACCAGGACCGGAATCACCGCCACGCGATGCGCCTGCACCTTCCGATTCAGACGACTCCGTTTGCCGCTCGGTCAATTCAGCCGTCACGGAATCTCTTTTTCCGTCAGGCCAAACGATGTAGCCAAGTGCTTTTTCGTTACCCGGATCAACGATCATCGAAAACTGCGCTGTTCCGTTCTTACCAAAACTGTCGGACTTGAACGACCCGCTCAATCGGGAACCCACCAGCACAAGCGACTTGGCCGCGAGTTCCTGCGTTTCGTCTTTTCCGGACTCTTCCTTTGCTTCTTCTTGCTCCGCTTCTTGTTCTGCTTCTTGCTCTGCTTCCTGATCACCCAATAAGTTTGCCGAGTCATCGGACTCGTCGTCGGTTTCGTCGTCGCCTGCCATTAGGAACTTGCCGCTCAACGAGTTACCGTTTTGAGTAACCTTGAACGAAGTTTCCATGTCGCCGATCGCCAGCGCCCATGTGCCGCCGACTTCGCGAACTGGTGATGTTTCATGTTCCGTTCTTGAACCAGCCACCCACGTTTCCACGATCTTGGTCTTCTCGTCGAATAGGTCGCCATCAGTGACAACCAGGTTGGCGAGTTTGCCAGTTTCAATCGAGCCGATTTGTTCTTCCGCTCCGAAATAGCTCGCTGGCACTGTGGTCAGTGCCGCCAAAGCCGTTTCCTTGTCCAGGCCACGAGCAACCGCCTGGCGGATTCGCTTCAGAAAGTCACCCTTGCGGTCGAGGCCACTGGTCGTAAACGCGAACTCAACTCCTGCGTCGGCCAGCATTGCCGGATTCTCAGGAGCCAGATCCCAGTGCATCAGCGATTCCAGCGTCACATTCATCGCGTCCTCGGCTGTTGCTACGGCTGGAGGCGCCGGAAAATTCACGGGCAAGATCAACGGGCGTTCCAATTTGGAAATCTCGTCCAGCCGACGATACTCGTTGCCGCTGCCGACAATCATCAACTCTAATTCGAATTCGCTGGCGAACCGGTGCGCTCGCAAAGCCATCAACTCGTTCGATGCAGAAACCATCAACGGTTGATCGCCCGACACCACCTTCGCAAGCGCCTCTAGAGAAGCGTTGATCTCTGGCCGGTTCACATCCGACTTATCGGATACAACCTGCCACGCTTGTTGATACCACTTGGCATCCAACATCGCTTGCCGGGCCAAAGCAACCGCTCCCATCGGCGAGGATGGGTAGATACGTGGTCCGCCAAATCGACGCTGCACGGTCAATTCCGCAGCGACTGCCACGTTAGGAACAATAACACCGCGTTCCATACCGACTTCATCGGCCAGCAACAGTGCCGCTTGTCCTTTGAAGATCCCTTCGCCTGGCGAAACGAGAACTGCAGTGATTCCGTTTGATTTGAAATCGTCTGTCGCTCCATCGTCCCAGGCAAACAGTCTGGTAACGTCACGACCGGGTCGAATATTCGCATTCCAGTATCGGGCGTGTTCCGGTGCCTCGGAGATCATCACCTCCTGTTCACTGTAGCCGTCAATAAAACCTGCATAGATTTTCTTTCCGCTCATATCGATAACGCGATGGTCGGCCGGCCAATTATCCGAGCCGCGTACGCTGACGATCCTGCCGTCCCGGATCACCACATTCGCATCTTCGATTTCGGTACCAGGACGCACGACCACCGTCGCGCCCTTTAACACAAACGAGTCAGGCACATTCTGCTGCAAGCCTTCTTCGTGGCGAGTGCTTCCCTCTTGGGCGAATAGTGGCGAGCAGAAAACGCAAACGGCCAACAAGCTAACGGATAGCGTGTTGATGATTCGAACGATCATCGATACTTCCTTAAACGAGATGTTAATCCAGGTGCTACGCTACGACTTGCTGAGCGCGAGTAAAGCCGGTTCGGTAGCGAGTGCGATCATTTATTTGTTACATCTAATCATAGACCAAAATACCAGGATTTCATGCCCGGCGCGGACAATGGCGATGCCAGAAGTGAATTAGGCAAGCTGATTTACTGATGAGTGGCATGACGCCAGTTTTTCTTGCAGGAATAAATCTCAATGCTGCAAAATATCATCACATCAACGGGCGACAGCGAACCACGTAGCCGATGTCGCCAGACTTCGGGCGAATTGCCAATGCAGCCTGAACTCTGGCGAGTCCAGCTACCAAAACGCCTCTAAACCAGGCTCGAAATGTCACTCAGCCCAATCGGCTCGCGGCTATTGAACGGTTCGCCGTAGGCCACACCAATCGTCTTGCCCCAATAAGCCGCTTCGGTTTCCAACTGCTCAATGAAACCTGGATTCAGATGCTCGCGTCCCTTGATGAACTGACTGTGAAAACACTCAATCGCTCTGCGCTTCGTCGGCCACTGCTCAGAGATATCCAGCACAAAGGCCGGGTTGGCAGCCATCTTCAAATGCACACAGTAATAGTTGTAGATACGGTCGGGGTGATGCGGCTCGCCTTGCATATCCGTTTTCGACAGCTTCGACCAAAACCGCGCCGCCTCCGTCAACTGAGTCGCCGCGACGTGATCCGGGTGAGCGTCAATCCAGAACGGCGCGTAAATATGTTTGACTTTGGTCAATCGAAAAACTTCCGCCAGCTTCCTACGGTTTTCCAAACTGGCTTCCAGACTGCGATTCGGCAGGCCCAGATTTTGCCGCCAGGTGATGCCAAGAACTTCGCTGGCCGCCTTTGTTTCCGCAGCACGAATTTCCAGGCTGCCATGCGGAGTCGGTTCGCCATTTGTCAAATCCAGAATGCCGACTTTCAATCCATTGGAAATCATCTTCAGGATCGCCCCGCCCATACCCAATTCTGCATCGTCCGGGTGAGGCGCAACGACTAGCACGTCAAGATGTTCTGGCATATTAAATCCTGTTTACTCGTGGTAGCACTGGCACTTGTCTGCTGTGAAAGTACGCCAGCGAAATTTGCGGGAAAAAACCGATCCGCAAGAATCGAACGAAAATCAAGCACGGTTTTACGAGCAATCTACCAAAAAACAACCGCATCGGCTGCATCGTGAAAAAACTTCACTCGCAATTGAAAACTTCTCTGTAGACGAACCGAGACGATCCTGGCATTTTCTCGCTGACTGGAAGATTGAAGGGGGTAGAACTGAACGTGGAAAACCAACATGCGATTTTTCTTTGTAGCTTGCGGCTTTGGATTGACTGTGGCGATCATCAACATGGTTTCGCCAATGCTTCAGTCGGACTCAAACTCAGAGTTAAACTCGGCGTCATGGATCCGTCCAAACGTGAGTTACCTGACAAGCCAAACGGTGGTCGCCAACCGCTCCAACGACCACTCGACCCGATCGCGTTATGCACATGTAGCCGGCAACGTCACCGATCTTTCAATTTTCGTGGCACACCCCGAGACTGAATCAAACCAGCATCAAGTCGATGAATCAGCTTCATCGGTATTCGATGTCTCCCTGGAAACATGTTTTTTCGAAAACCTTCCAGAATCTTCCAGCCATTGAACTCGTTTCGGGTACAGAGCCTTTGGGTTCACACCAAACGACGAACAAAGGACAATTCGGTTTCCGCGAATAAAGCAGTGCTCTTGATCAGACGTTGCTGTAGAATGGAAAGTCCATTCAAGCCGTCCAATGGAATCCCGCCTGACAAGACTACCTGCAGTTTCATTCTGAACTTCCCGACCTGAAATCGAAATAAATGCCAAGTTCCAATCAAGGTATCATTCGTGTTTGTATGGCTGTGATCGCCATATCCGTCACGGTTACAGTCACAGTTGTCTGTCTTCGCATCATTCTGGCCCCTGCCACTGCGGTGGAAGCCAGCAGTGCTTCTGCTGATGACTCGACGAATGTCGCCGCTGCGGGGGAAGTGGACAACAAAAGAGTGGACAACAACAAAAATCAACCACCCGTTAAAGCCCAGCCTCCCATCTTAAGAAACAGGCATCATAAGGCTGTCATCATTTCGGTAGATGAAGAAGAATTCCGTCAGGCGCAATTGGACGAAGAGCAACGCAAGCGACGCTTTCGCGAAGAAACCGAACGCTTCATCGAATCCAGGAACGATAAAAAGAAGGCACGCATCTCTGACGAAATTGTTTCCTTGAGTGAACTGGCTCCGGAAGAGAAGAACAAAATCTGGTGGGAGATCGCTGCACTTAGCGGCAGAAAGAATGAAGACTCGGTCACCTACACATTGACCTTTGTCCAGGCAAGGAAAATCGGCAAGCTCTATCAAACCTCCGTGCTGGAAGTATTCCGATTGTTTCGTGAGGGTGCGAAAGCCGAGTGGCGGACGCCCGAACCTCCCACGGTGGAAGGCGAAGAAGAGCAAGAGCCCAACCCGAATCGGGACTCGTGGAACGGATAAGCTTCTTTCACCGAGACATCAACTGCGTGCCAACCTATTGGCCAGCATCAACACCCATATTCGATTTGCCGGCTAGAATGGAATCCTGGTAGTCGTCGTGGTGTTCGCGGTGTTCGATTTGGCTGACGATCCCGTAAATCTGATAGAAGACTGGAACAAGAATCAAAATCAGCAACGTTCCGGCCATCAGCCCAAACACCAAACTTGCCGCCATTGGAATCAGCACCTGAGCTTGCAAGGAAGTTTCCAGCAACATTGGAAACAATCCGGCCACGGTCGTGATAGAAGTCAACATGATGGGACGGAAACGGCGGCGACCGGCATCGATCAGCGCATCGGTTAACGGCACACCATTTCTGACTCGATGGTTTATAAAATCAACCAGCACAATCGAGTCATTAATCACCACACCGGTCAGCGCAATCAACCCGAACATACTGAACATCGTCATCTCAAGGCCCAACACAACGTGACCGATGACGGCGCCAATAAATCCGAATGGAATGATCGACAGAATGATCGCCGGCTGTATGTACGATTGAAACTCAAGCGTTAACAGAACGAAAATCACCATCAGGGCGATGATAAAACCGACGCCCATACTGGAAAACGACTCCATCGTCTGCTGCTGTTCGCCTTCCCAACTTACGTAAAGATTGGCGCCGTGCTTCTCTTTGTATTCGTCCAGCATTTCCGGAACGAATTTGGTACGCATCTCCTGAATAATTTTGAATGCGTTGGCACCCTCTGACTTGTCGACATCTGCGGTTACTGTGATCGATCGTTTTCCGTTCAAGCGATTAATTTCGGAACTAGCTCGTCGAAAATCGATATCAGCGACCGCGGTCAACGGTCGCTCAACACCATTGGCGTCTCGCACACGGATTTCTTCAAAACTCTCCATCGACTTTCGGTCTTTTTCAGGGAAGCGAACCATCAACTTCACTTCGTGCCGACCGCGTTGCAATCGCATCACCTCTTCGCCGAAGTAGGCCGCCCTTACCGTACGAGTCAAACGCGACTCGTCCAGATTTAATGAGCGTCCCTTTTCGTTCAAGCTGATAATCATCTCGTACTTGCCGAGTCGCATATCGTCTTCGATATCCGTGACACCCTTGATCGAGCCCAGCCATTTTTTCGCATCCTCAGCGGCAGATTCCAGCCAGTCCACGCTGTCGCTGGTAGCCAACAATTTGAACTCGATTTTGTTTCCACCTGGCCCCATGCTGTCTGACCCGAACTTGACCACATCGGTTCCGGGGATCTTTGGCAACTTCTTCCGCCAACGTTCGATAATTTCTTGACTGGTTATGGACCGTGCATCAGGCTGCACCAATTCTGCCTCGACCGTCCCGACATGACTTCCGGCCGTGACGCCCGTGGGACCGCCCAAAGCGTTGCCCACCTCGCCGACGCGTTGGTAAACCACTTGCAGCACATTGTCGCCGGTCTCTTCATTGATCTCTTCGCAAACTTCATAGAGCGCATCTTGCAACGCTAACGTGGCTTCCTTCGCTTCAAACGAAGCCGTTCCGTCAGGAAATACGACCGTACCGGAAACATTTCGAGCATCCAGACGGGGGAACGGTTCGAACGGGACCCAGCCAGCCAACAGGACTCCGACCGACAAGATGATCATCGACGAGCAACTGGAAATCACCAGCAACTTGTTTTGCAACGACCATGCCAACAGCGGCGTGTAGAATTTGTCAATCGTCCAATCCATCCCGCTGGAGGCGATCTTGTTGAGTTTCTCGAAGGGCACCAACAACGGCTTGAACATGTAGAAAATCCGCCCCAACATTCGCAGGAACAGGTTGTTGTCGTGAGCCAGGTGACAAGGCAGCACCAACATGCTCTCCACCAGCGAAACCACCAACATGGCAATCACGGCGGCCGGCATCACAGCCAGGAACTTGCCCATCACACCGGTAATAAACATCAACGGAGCGAATGCGACAATCGTGGTCGTGACGGAAGCACAAACGCTGGGCAACACTTCGCAGGTTCCCTCAACCGCGGCGCGCACTGGCCCCATCCCGTCCTGACGCTTCTGATAAATGTTTTCACCAATCACAATCGCATCGTCGACAACGATTCCCAACGCCATCAAAAATGCGAACATGCTTAACATATTCAACGTCTGACCGGTCATCAGCAAAATGAAACCGGCGGCAAGGATACAAATTGGAATCCCCATCGCCACCCAGAACGCCAGTCGCAATTCCAGAAAGATTGCCAGAACCAGGAACACCAACAACAAACCCTGCAAACCGTTTCGCGTCAGCAATTCGATTCGGTCGCGAACATCATTCGAAATGTCGCTCCAGACTTTCAACCGATAGCCAGGCGGCAATTTTTTGGTCGAGATATACTCTTTGACGGTGTCGACAACCGTGAACAAGTCCTCGTCGGATGTTCTGGCCACATTGATTACCAGAGAGGGCGCACCGTCGACACGATGAATCGAAGTTGAATCTGCGAAGCCATCGACCACGTTCCCGATATCTCTGACACGGACCACGTCACCATTGGGCAGCGAAATCACTGGAATCCTGGCAATCTCTTCGCCGTATTCTCCACGTGGTTTACCACGCAACAACATCTCCTGACTGGCAGTTTCCAACTTGCCACCCGGGCTCTCCATGTTTTGAACACGGATTAGCTGAGCGATCTGTTCCAGGGACAAGCCGAAATTCCGCATGCGATTTTCCGCAATCTCGACGTCCACCTGGTAATCACGGGCGGCGATAATATCCGCCGTGCTGATGGCGTTGCGACCAGGCGGAGCAATCAGCACGTGAAACATGCGACGGAACAGGTTCGTCGGCTTGGTCGGTTCCAGTTGCAGAATGTCATCGCGTGTCGACTCGGCAAGTTCCCTTAACTGAGTTTGCCGCACCAGGGGATCGAGTTCATTTCCGGGTGGACCAATAATTCCGATACTGATTGCCGGAATCTTGAAGACAATCTGCCTGACCTCGGGGTCTTCCACTGAATCCGGGAAGCTTTGAATCTGGTCGATTTGCGAACGGATATCATTCAACACCTTTTGCACATCTTTGACATCGGCGTTCAATTCGATAACCAGAAAACCGGACCCTTCACGCGCCACGGAGGTGTACTTCTTGATTCCGTCGACACCCGACACGGCAGCTTCGACCTTTTCGCAAATCGCGTCTTCGCATTCTTCAGGCGTCGCACCGGGGTAGGGGACCGAGACCAGCAAGATCTCCAGCGCGAATTCGGGGAACACCTCGCGTCGCATCACGATCATGCTGATTGCACCCACCAAAAGTGAGGCAATCAGGATCATGTTCATGGCTGGCGAGTTTCGAATCGCCCAGTGGATCACGGACTTCATCGGATGGCACCCTTGTCCTGTCCTGCATTAATTGAGTCGGCAGCCTCTTCATCGGCGGAAACGTCGACCGAAGGAGCGCCAAGGCCAACGTTCAAGTCGGATGCTTCGTCCGCTGACTTTCGGTGAACGGAATCGACCGCCTCATCAGACTTGCCGGAACCCGTCGTTGTCTCGTCGTCACCGTCTTCCATAGTCTCCTGTTGGTCCATCTCTTCCTTAGTCTTTTCCTGGATGGTGACATCGGTGCCAGGGGTCGGTTGAGCCAGTGGCGAAGTGACGATCATGTCGCCAGCTTTGATCAAGTCGCTGCTGATTCGCGCCACCACCATTCGCTGTCTGGGATCTGCGGCATCCGTATTCTTTCGGTCCAGGATTTCGACTTTTCGCGGAACCAGTTTGCCGTCGACCACCGTCCAAACTCGATTACCCGGTCGCAAAGCGATCGCCGGAAACGTCAACAGCGACTCACCTTCCGCGACGAATACATCCAACGGAATGTTCACCGTCACGAACATGCCGCGGACAAGAGCATTGCCACGGTCACCTTCCATAGAAACGGGGTCGTCGACGATTACTCGACACGGAATCATCTTGGTTTGAACATCCACACCGATTCCGTCAAACCGACTGAGCATTCCGGACCAGGTCGTCGTCCGCCCGTCCTCAGTATTTCGCAAAATGTCCACAGCCGTAGGCGGTAACTGGTACGCAGCATGTGGTTCACGTGTGAATCGCGAATCCGGAATCTGGTATTTGACGATCTGTTGCAATTGCTCGAACCGCAGATTGCAAGTCACATCGACTTTGTCCGTGTCTTCGAAAACCAGTACCGTTTCGCCCATCGAAACGTAGTCACCTCGTTCGACCGGATCGGAAACAACGACCCCGTCAAACGGAGCCTTGAACACGCAGCGATCCTTGTTTAGCTGAGCCTCCTTAAGCCGAACGATTGACAGGTCGATCGCCGTTTGCAAGCGGGCTCGTCGCGATTCGGAAAGTTGACGGTTGTTTTTCAATTCCGTCAATTGCCGCTCGGCGGTATTTAATGAACGCTTTGCCTGGTCGCGTTCGCTGGCCGACAAGGCAGCACCAGCTCGCATCTTTCGTTCGAATTCCTTCAGCTGCAAATCGTATTCGTTTTGCACGAGTTGAATCGAAGTGTTGAGGTTCGACAATTCCTGTTCCAACTCGACAATGCTGGCTTCCGCTTGAGCCTTCTCTGCTTGAGTGCGTTGCAGAGCAAGGTCATAAGATGTGGAATCGATCGTCAGCAACGGCGTGCCTGCTCTGACGAAGTTACCCGCGCAACACGCTTCGCTCTTCTCCTGAACATCGCCGGCAACCTGCGAAGCCATTTCGATCTCGCGGTGCGGCTCAACCAGGCCCGACACCTCAATTTCCAGTTGCCCGGTAAATTCCTGCGCCGCAAAAACCGAAACGATTTGTACGGAATTATCGTTGTCGGATTCCTCGGGAGCCTTCGACATATACGTCATGGCGACCAACAATCCGATTGCCGAGCCAAGTATCAATGCCGAAGTGAGGTATCGTCCCAAATGATTGAATTTTTTCTTCTTCGCCATGAATCCGTCAAATGCTATCTTCGGTGGTGTTTACAATTTCAATGATCGCTGCCCGCAGCGTCCGAGTCTTCGATTTCCTTATCGGCATCTGACGAATCAAGTCTTTCTGCGTGTGTATTCGCGGGCCGCAACGCCACGGATTCACTTTTCGCGGACTCTGCATCGCTCGCCTTGGCCTTGGACGATTTGGTGTATCCAGCCAACCCCGACAGACAAAATCTCGTGATGTGGTCGGCAATCTGTTCAATCTGAAACAACGGCTTTTGGTTTTCTGGCACCATCATGTCCATGACCTCTGTGCCGTAACGGTAATGCAGGCATTGGCCAATGATGCTGAATCCGACCTTCAAGCGATCGTCCTCCTGCAAAGGCTCGTCAACCAATTGATCGATCACAAACAACAAAGCGCGAAACATCGGTTGAAAATGTTCTCGCACAATCATGCGGCACGCCTCGTCCGGTTTCATCAGCTCGCGCATCAACAAATTGACTTGCCAGGGTGCATCACTCATCACCACCAGCCGCCGCAACAGTGCGGACACAAAGTCATACAACTTTTCTTCTGGGGAAGTTTCATTTTGCCACTGAGGAAACGGATATCGATCAGCCCGCGATTGTCGCGCGTACTTTACCGTTTCCAAATAGAGATTCTTTTTGTCACCAAAGTAATATTTGATACTCGCCACATTGACGTCCGCCTCGCGACAAATGTCACGAACCGTTGCATGTTCGAATCCTGACCGCGCAAAAAGCGGACCAGCGGCCTCGATGATTCTCGTTTTGGTTGATTCGTCTGCCATTTGGTACCTAAGTTTCCCCAAGTCAAAACCTAATTAAACGACCGTTTAAGAGAAAGGCCGGATTGTCGTTTGCCATCTGAATTATAAGGGATTCTCTCAGATTTGAATGATAAATCGTTCACTGTTCGGGATTCAGTCGCTTAAACCGGGTTTCACCTGCATTTCATGGTGAACTTACCGGTCGAATGGACGTCCTGTATCATTGACACTGGTTGGCTAAATCTGTTGGAACGACCACTTATCGGTTCTTAACTCGGTATTTGGCAGATATTTTCCGGCGAACCAATGTGGCTAAAAAGAAACTGTTTAACCCCAAGGCCCGACTCAAAAAGGGCCCTCTAATGAATCGATCCAGATTGCGACGACAAATCGCATGGGAAGCGGCAAGATTGATGTTCGATCGCCGCGAATCTGAATACTACCGAGCGAAAATGAAGGCCGCTCGCCGCGTTTGCAAAGGTTGGGTCAAGCCCGCCGACTTACCCAGCAATGCTGAAATTCGTGATGAAGTCCAGAACATGTCGCGGATGTTTGACGGTGACCTGGAAGTCGCCAATAAACTGAAAGACATGCGCGTCGCTGCACTCTACCTGATGATCCAGTTGGCGGAATTCCGACCGAGGTTAATCGGCAGCGTTCTGACTGGTCACATTCGACGCGGCTCGGACATCGACTTGCACGTCTTTTCCGATGGTCTGGACGCCGTCACCGGAATCCTCGATTACCTGGGACTCGAATACGAGACGCAAAAGAAACAGGTAACCAAACAGGGCGAGACCAACGTCTATCGCCACATCCACATCAAGGACAACTATCCTTTCGAGTTAACTGTTTATCCAACGAACAAATCGCATCATGTTTTCAAGAGCTCCATTACTGGCAAGGCGATCGAACGGGCCAGCACGGCACAGCTAAGGCAATTCCTGGAAACCGAGTACCCCGATATCAACCTGGAGAATGAGATCGCTGAATTTCAAGACAAGGCTGACCCGTACCAGGTATACTTCTCGTTATTGTTGCCACTGGAAAACGTTAAGCAAAATCCGAAATACCATCCCGAAGGCGATGCGCTCTATCACAGTTTACAAGTGTTTGACTTGGCCTGTGATGAACTGCCATACGACGAGGAATTCTTGCTGGCAGCGTTGTTGCATGATGTTGGAAAGGGCATCGACCCCTACGACCATGTGCAGTCCGGATTGGATGCGTTAGACGGGTTCATTACCGAGCGAACCCACTGGTTGATCGAGCATCACATGGATGCCCACAAACTGAATGATCGAACAATTGGCGCGCGGGCTCGCAAGCGACTGGAAGCCAACGAAAGTTACCACGAACTCGTTTTGCTAGGCGAATGCGATCGGGCGGGCCGCAAACAGGGCGTCGAAACTTCTGAGCTCGAAGGAGCCCTGGACTACATCCGCGATTTGGCCGCTGAAAATTTTTGATCGCTGAAAACCTGGTCGGTCCCAGCGATTCAGCCAGCGACCTAGCCTTTAGCCGAATGCGGCTTCCAGCTCCTCAATCGCTTTTTTCTCAACGCCAGATGTTGCGGCAATACCCAGGAAACCACCAGCGGAATCGGCCACGCGCTGGGCTCGGTCGATGACGCTGCGTTTAATTTGATTGACCGAGGCTTCGTCCAGGTTCTGCTTCAACGCGGCGACGTAATCTTTCCAGCTGTTGAACAAGCCGTCCGCTGGCTTTTTCTCCAGCCAACTGGAAACCAATTGGTAACTGCCATGTTCCTTGTTGATGCCCGATTCGCAAGCGGCTTGCAAAATCGCCTCACGTTCCTTGTCTTCCATTTTGCCGTCAGCCCAGGCGACGACCACCAATGGAATCAATCCCACCCCAGCCAGGGTCTCGCATGAGATTCCTTGTTCCATCAACTTGTTGATGACCGAGGCGTCCTGAATACCTGTCGCGGCGATCAACGAAGTACGATCCTCTTCGGCCGACAACTCCGCCTTCATTTTTTCGATCAGCTGAGCATCGCGGTCGTGAAAAAACATATCTTCCATCGCCTTGCCGCGATCCTGAAGGGAGTCATTGGTCATCAAAAAAATCCTGAAGTTCAGTCAGAAAGGGATGGTGAAAAACTGTTGCAGCGAGTCAAAACGGCAATAAACCACTGACTCGCGTGTGCGGTGTTAATAATAGAAAACCGAACGCGATTCGTCCATGGGATTAGCCTCTAACCGCGTACGTTGGGTTACTTCGAGCAGGTGGTGATGGCCTAGGTCCTGACAACGATTCCCAACATTGTGTGGCCCAGTTGATGACACGCACAAATTGATGCCCCTTGTACTTGGTGTTCGGGAAGACTCGTAGGATGGGCACTCCTGCCCGTCATATAGTTCTCGGGCAAGAGTGCCCAAGCTACGGGTGAAGGAGTTCGGTCGCAAGTTCCGCCACGTAGAGGTAGCAGGCACGACTGGTACTCCGTGAACCTTTTGAGCTCAAGTGATGATGCGTTACAATCATCGGGTAATTCAGCGAGTATCATGGTGAGTTGAATCTTGTTCTGAATATGGATTTCTTTGCTGTGCTTACGTTCCTTGCTGCATTGGCCTTACTTTTGCCTTCTGAAAATTTAGATGGGAAAGAGCTGTTGCGCGAATCTGTTCAAATAATGCAACGCTCTGATCGGATCGATGCTACTCTGTTGCTGGATATCTCGGCGGAACAGGTCAAGTGCGGTGACAAAAAAAACGCGAGAGCGTCGCTGAAACTCTTTTTGGAAGAAACGCGGATACGTATTGCGGGTAGACCGTCAGCCATGTCGTTGTTGATACGCTTGGCCAAGGCTGATGAGTTGGCATCGGTTACGCCGACAGTGGTCGATATAGTTGACGAATTATCAATTGTTCAGGAGCTATCCCCTGGCCAACGTATTGGTCTTGCGTACCTCAACAAACGGTCGATTAGCGTTTTAGCCGATCAAGGACGCCTTGCAGAAGCCGATCATCAATTCTTGAGATTTCAACGCTGGAGTCTTGGTATTAATGAGCGCCGTACTGAAAGCCAATTGGTCGAGTCGGCGACCAAAATTGCCTCAACGCATATTCGGGATGGAAAAGTAGATGCCGGGCTTGCATATATCACGAAGTTCGATGATCCGATGCTGCGAGCCAGGGCCGCCGCTTTGATTGGGTCAGTGGCACTTGATTACAGAGTAAATTTGGAGCGTATTGAGGAATCATTTTCACTTCCGGACAGCTCTGTGTCTTTGTGGCACAAAGCAAAAATTGAGTTCGCGGTCGCGAAAGGTGGTAGCCATGTGGATGTTGGGCTGCAGGCGTTGAAAGAACTCGAGCGAGTTTCCGACATCAAGGACTTAGCTACGTATGCGGCGATAGGAGAGATGTTACGACGTGCCAATCGCGTAGAGACGGCTCGTGAATTGCTGCTTCAATGTGCAAATTCAATTGACGAATCGGAAGAAGACGAAAGGAATGTTCATGGATTTCGCAAACTGGTAGAGCAACTGGACTTGATCGGAGAAAAGGAAACAGCAACACGTTTGGCAGCTCTGCTTAAACGGCAAGATATTCAAAAAAATCCTACGGGATCACTCCGGGACCATCCTCTGTATTCAATCGCTATTGGACTCTCGCGTACGGATGTTGATCAAGCGTTAGAAATTGCCGACCAAATCGACGACACCTATTGGCGTGTGTTAACGTATTGCGCCATTGCAAATGTGCTTGATGCGGAAGAGCAAACTTTGAAAACCGAGTTGCTTCAGTATTCAATTGAATTAGTAGCGACGATCGACAACATGAGCGAAAAGGACTCTGCGATTGCCCGAATTGTACGCGGGCAAGTTGAGACCGGCCAACTAGGTTTTCGCGGCGCGATGGAGCTGTTAAAGGTAATCGAAACCCCAAAAAAACGAGCGCGAATTCTGGCACCCCTGGTGCAGCATCTAATGTCAATTGAGCAAATCTCGGAAGCCGAGATTGAGGAAGCTATCGGATCTATCGAGGCAAGCTCACGCTCGCATTTGCAATATATCGTCGATGGGTATCGCCTGCGCAAAGAATGGAGCAAGGCTGCCGACACGATTCTACGAATCGATCTCAATAGCAATTGGAATCGAGACCGTCTGGGAAAGTTTGTCTCTCCTTTTTTTCAATCCAGGGGTTTTGAGGAGTCTCTAAAGTTCTTCAAAAAACTGGATCCCATGGTCCTGGACGTCGCCGTTTTGCAACTCTTGCCGCAATTGGACGCCAACCAAAAAGACAGAGTGTTCCGGCAAGCCGTGGATAGTCTTCCTGCAAAAGGAAGCCGAATCGAGATGCATCTCGAATTGGGCAGACATTTCATGGAGTTAGAGGATTGGCCGTCAGTAAAGAAAGTATGTGATTCTGGTTTTCGTCGTGATGCTACAGAAACCCGGTTCAAGAATGAGTTTCAAAGGCTGGTCGAGTCTCGAATCAAGTCATCGGGACAGTCGTCCGTGGACGAACTGGAACGGATCGTCGATAGTGAGTTGGCGGCAAAGCCGATTAAGTTTGCCAGAATTCAGGCAGATATGAATTCTGGAGATTTCGAGGCTGCATTGGAACGAATACAGAAGCTAACCGACGACCTGGAACGAGCCCGCTGGACTTTCGAATTAGGTTGCGAAGTCCTGAATAAATAGATTTACCTAGCATGTCGGGAAGCTCGCAGAATGGGCGCTCTTGCCCGTCATGCAGTTCTCGGGCAAGAGTGCCCAAGCTACAGGTGTTAGTCGCAAGGAGTCGCCGAGGCTGATCGTACTCCGGGTACACAAGACGCAAGGGAAACGCGGGCATGTGCGGCAGTCCGCCGTTCCTTGGCAAAGTTTGCTCGGAAATTCCTTAAAAGCCGAAAAATCCTGCCTTTTTTTGCTGGGAATCCTCAGTGCCCTAACGAAAATGTGCCTCATTAATTGTAAAGTTTTAGGGCATCAAGATCCTTACCGCATATGAGCGAGTCACCTGTGTTCAATATATTTTGCCTGCCTGAATTCGTATTCAGGACTGCGAACCGATTTCAGAAGTCGGCGTTAATTCGAAAATTGGCGTTTATCATCCTGGCCTTCGCCGCCTTGCCCGCAACCAATCTATTTGCGCAGACTTCGGCCGACGACTTATACCATTACGTCAAGCGCGCTCAGGCCGCGCTGGGCAGCGGCGAGCAGGCTGACGCGGTCCGCGACACGCTGCTGATCCGCGAGTTGGAAACCGAGTCAGCCAAAGGTTTTTCGGCGGATGTAAATGTCCTGCAAGACGCGGTTAACCGGTTCCAGTTTGCCGAAGATCTTTCGAGAGAGTTAAAATTGGTCCAAGCCGCACTTGGCAATCACCTGGAAAACATCCAGGCAGCTGGCTCGATTGACCTGATGAGTGAAATTGCTGCGTTCTCAACTGAACTTGAATTGGTTGACGTCAACGTGCTGGACCAATCTCGCAATCAGTTGCTGGCGGCCCTGAAGGCGCTCAAGGAATACAACGACGAAGAACTCTCCTCGTTCGGACGTCACTATATCAACAAACGCCTGAAGACGAGGGATTTGACCAAGCAACTGAAAAAATTTGAGTTCCAGATCGAAGACGGCAACGTCGAAGATCAATTACGGAAAGACGACGAATCAGACGAAGACTATGAAAAACGGCTCGAAGAGTTGGAAGCAACGAAGCAAAACAATTTCAATATCAAGATCAATGAATTGCGACGTGAAATCGCAGCGGCTCGTCAACGATTTGGCTTGGCGACCTTTTCGTACCAGCAATTCGAAATGGCAGAAGCCGAACGTCAGATCTCAGCATTCGAAGACAAACTTGGCGCCTACCTTTTGTTCCAGTCCAGACGCAAAGCCCGCTTTGAAGAGCAACTCGCCATCCGCAAGCAAGCTTTCGTGACTCAGGAAAATATCCTCGTCAACTCAAACGATCGACTCTATCAAGCCGAACTGGGACGCTGGCTGCACCTGTTGAATCAACGCGGACAACAGCCGGGCTTGGATGCCGCCGCCCGTCGCGAATACAGTCGACCCAACTTTGTCGTCACCGTTCAGGAATCGTTGATCAACCGACTCGCCTCGCAACCCATTTCGCAAATTGAACATCTGGACGAAGTCATCGTTGGCAGCCGAGCATTGGGTTGGAACTACACGTCGGGCCTGGTCAGTCTGGACTTCGTCGACTCGCCACACAGTGCCGTCATTCGTATCAACCTGGCGGGATCGGTTCAATCATCGGCGTATACGAAAGAAGGGCCGGTCACCGCGTACACCTCCAGCACCGGAAACCTTTCCGCCAGCCGGGAAGTCATCGCCAACGTCGGAAATCTGACGGTCAGTTCGCCACAAGCGACAGCCACCATCTCATCACAGTTTCAAGGGACCGATTGTATCCCTTTGGTTACTCGAATTGCTTCAAATCGTTTCAACGAGCGTCAACAACGTGCGGAAGAGATTGCATCGGAACGTGCCCGAGATCGGGTGCTTGATCAATTCACAACACAGACCGATGAAGTATTGGATGCGGGCGCCGCCCAATTGGAACAAGTCCGTTCTCGCGAGGTCGACTTGATCTCACTGGCCAATCAACTCCGGCAAGACATTTCGGAACTGCTGGCTCAAGACGAAACCGGCGAGCTTAAAGAGCCTTTCGATCTGGTAGACACGTTTCACCTGCCACGAGTATTCGTAACGACATCAGACACGACGATGCAAGTCGGTGCTTTGCTGGAGGCCAACAATCGCCTGGCTGCTAATACGGAACCGCCCATGCCAACGATCCCTTGCGATGTTCGAATCCAACTGCATGAGTCAATGGTTTCGAATCTGATTGCACCAGTCATCCAGGACCGACTGATCGCAAACTGGCAATTCCGCAACACGATTGAGTCGCTGGCTAGCGGCGCGATAGAGTTGCCGGAAGAGGACGAAGACCGCCCCTTCGCAATTCGCTTTGAAGATGGACGACCGCTCCAGATTGAATTCGACGGCCAGGAAATTGGACTGACAATTTTTGGCAAGGAGTTTCGTCAGGGTCGCAATGCGTATGATGATCCGTTGAGTATCAAGGTTCGGGCCAGAATCATCCGACACGATGGAAAACTGAAACTATCACGTTCTTCCAATGTAAGCACCGAGTTTACCTACAGTGCACCGGAAGACAAAAACTGGGACGTCACATTCCGCTCCTTCTTGCAAGACAACCTGGAGGAAGCGGTTGGCGATATCGAGCAACCAGAGGACGCGCTTCCGCTGCCAGCGGAACTGATGTTCTTCGTCCAATTCCTTGATGACGAAAATCTCAAGAAACAACTGGCGAATCTGAAACTTGTCGAATTCTCCTCCGACAACGGGTGGCTGACCATCGGCTGGAATTACGCACCCGGAAATTACTCGGGATATCTGACGAACACTCCGGCCATCTGGACCGACTTGTCAATCTACGAACAAGCCAAAGCAGACGAAGAGGATGCGCAGACCGACGAGGCCAGCGAACCAGCTGACGGAGGTGGGGACAAGCAACCAAGCCTGGATATGGACGACGATAGTTAGTCGTTGATTCTTTGATGTGAGGTTAACCGGGTGTGTGCGCATGCCTGGTTGGTTTGGTCGGAATTTAGGTGGGTGGTGGAACCACTCGCTTGCGCTCTTGCGCTTCGTGCTTGTATTGTATTCAGGATGGAGAAACCACTCGCTTGCGCTTCGTGCTGGTATTTTGTCAAGTTGCGGCATTCTGTGATGCTTTGGCAAAAAGCCAGCCGTTATGGCGTTTGCCACGCTCAAACTGCACAGACTGTGTGAAGTAGACGGCGCGTTTGCATTCACCATCAGATTACCCATTCCAAAATGCATGCGGGCAAACTCTACTAATATTGTCCAATTGCGTTTCCAGACATTGAGGTGACTCTGGATGCGTAACGGCCGTGACATCATCGAAACGTCAGGTGCAACTCCCCATGGTTCAAATCCCCGTCCTTGAAAACGAACTCGACCGTCTCAGTGATCTGTATTCACTGAATCTGCTGGACACGAACAAGGAAGAGCGTTTTGATCGTTTGACTCGTCTTGCCCAGCGAGCAATGAACGTCGAGATATGCTACCTGGCTTTGGTTGATGAAAATCGTCAATGGCTAAAGTCGAAGTGTGGCGTTTCGATCGACGAGACTCACAGGAATGTTTCATTCTGCGCGCATACGATTGCCGAAGACGCCATCATGATTGTGCCTGACGCGTTGCAAGACGAGCGATTTCGCGACAATCCACTGGTCACCAACGACCCATACATTCGATTCTATGCGGGCTATCCATTGAAGGGCCCCAACGGCATGAACATTGGAACGTTCTGTATCGCTGACGGGGAGCCGCGAAATCTGAATGCCGAGCAGCAAGAATTGTTGATTGAGTACGCCTCGCTGGTGCAACGTGAATTGAACTTGCTGGATGTCATTGAGTCACAAGGCAAGTTACTGGAAACGCAAATCGAGCTGGAAAAGGTACAGCGAAACCTGCATCGCGAACTGGGCGAGGCCGCTGACTTTGTGCATCAGAAACTGCCGCCACGATTCGAAGATGAAAAGTTCAAACTGGACTGGGCGTTTCTCGCATCCAGCCAATTGGGCGGCGACATGTTCGGCATGGACAGACTTTCCGACGACCGTTACCTGATCTACTTGCTGGACGTTGCCGGCCACGGTATCGGGGCCTCACTGATGGCTTCCGCAGTTCAAAACACGATGCAACAAATCTTGACCGAACTGCAAACGAAAGCCGATTCCTCGTCTGGAACTCAACCGACCATCAGCCCCGCCGCTGTGTTGCAGAACCTGAATTCTCATTTTCAAATGGAATCGAATCAGGACAAGTTTTTCACAATTTGGTGTGGAGTAGTCGATTTGGCCGAACACCAAATTCAATTTGCCAACGCGGGTCACCCGGCACCGATCCTGTTCGACAGCACTCACCAAGCCACGGCACTTAGCCAGGACAGCTTGATGATCGGCGTGGTACCTCACGCGGTCTACACAGACATGCAGATCGAATACGCTGCCGATTCGCGATTAATCCTGTTCAGCGACGGCATCCTGGAAGAAATGAACGATGACGACCAGCAATTTGGGCGACAGCGACTTGAAACCGCTTATCGAAATCGTTGTGAAATCGGCAATTGCGATCTGTCGGCCATCCTGAAACAAGTACAAACATGGAACGGCAACAAACCATTTGCCGATGATGTGTCGTTGGTTGAGTTGACGATGAAATAGTCGCAGGCTTCACTCGCCGTGGCTACAACTGTTCGATTCGCACGGCACACACTTTGTATTCACCGGTTTGAGTCACCGCGTCGCCGGCGTCGTTCGTCAACATGTTGGCACGGGATTCGGCAAAGTGCATTGGCATCCATGTACAACCGGGCCTGACGCGTGGCGAAACCCAGACTTCACATTCCACTTCTCCGCGGCGCGAAACGACTTTCACCATTTCCCCGTGCTTGATGCCCAACTGCTTCGCATCGTAACGATGCACCTCGATAAAGTTCTGCCGCTGCTTGGCAACCGGGCCGGGATCACGACGAGTCTGCGTGGCTGCGTTGTAATGATACAACGTTCGACCAGTCGACAGCACAAGCGGGTACTCAACGTCGGGCAGCTCGGCACTTGGCCGATACGAGACGCCCTGGAATTGAACCTTGCCGATCAACGGCCCGTCGGTGTGCAGTGTCGGCGAACCCGGATGATTCTCGTCCAGGCACGGCCAGTGCAGGCCTTTGACATTCTCTTCCAATCGTTTGTGCGAAATCCCGGCTACCTTCGGCGTCAGCGCAGCCATCTCGTCATAGATTTCGGCCGGCCCGGAATATTCTGGCATGTCGTATCCGGAGACCCGTGCAAAGTCGCACAGGATTTGCCAGTCCGCTCTGGCGTTACCCGGCGGATCAACCGCCTTGCGCACTCGCTGGACTCGCCGATCACTATTGGTAAACACGCCGTCCTTCTCCGCGAAGCAAGCGGCGGGGAAAACGACATCCGCAAAACTGGTCGTCACGTTATGGAAAATTTCCTGGCAGATCAGGAAGTCACAATTCTCATTCAGCCCTTGTTCGACTTTGCCAACGTTCGGCTCAGAGATCACGATGTCCTCGCCCATCACATACAGGCCTCGCATCGTCCCTTTTTGAATCGCCTTCATCATCACGTTCAGATTCAAACCGTCATTCGGTGAAAGTGGAACGCCCCAGGCCTTCTCGAACTTCTCGCGAACTTCGCTGTCAGTTACTGGTTGATAGCCGGGGTAGTAAATTGGCGTGGCGCCGGCATCGTTGGCGCCTTGAACATTGTTTTGGCCACGCAGCGGATTCATACCGGCCGAACGTTTACCAAGGTGCCCGGTCATGGCGACCAGGTTGGCCAGGCAATAAACGTTGTCGGTGCCGTGAGTATGCTCGGTGATTCCCAGCGTGTAATAAATCCCGGCCTTCTCGGTCGTCGCGTACAAACGCGCAACCGCCACGATATCTTCGGCGGGGACGCCTGTGACTTTCTCGGCTTCCTCGGGCGTGTAATCCTTTACTGCATCGATCACATCCTGAAAATTCTCGCAGTGATTTTCGACGAAGTCGTGATCGATCAGGTCTTCCTTGATGATCACATGAGCCATGGCATTCAACAGCCAGACGTCAGTTCCAGGTTTTAGCTGCAAGTGCTTTTCGGCGATCTCGGCCATCCAGATTTCACGTGGATCCGCCACGACCAAACGCGAGCCATTCTTGACCGCTCGCTTCATTTCCATAGCAATGATGGGGTGTGCTTCGCTGGTATTCGACCCAATCACGAACATCATCTCGGTTTCACGAATCTCATCGATTGAGTTCGTCATGGCGCCCGCACCAAACATTGTCACCAGACCGGCGACGGTAGGAGCGTGTCATGTGGCGGCACACTGATGAATATTGTTCGTGCCGAAGGCAGCTCGCGAGAGCTTCTGCATCAGGTAGTTTTCCTCGCCCGTGCAGCGACTGGAACTGATGAAGCCGAGTGCGTCCGCGCCATGCTCCTGTTTCACCTTCAACAAACCTTCCGAAGCGACCTTCAGGGCATTTTCCCATGTCGTCTCATGCAGTTCGCCGTCTTCGCCGCGAATCAGCGGCTCCGTAATTCGATCTTCGTGATGGATGAAGTCGTAAGCGAATCGACCTTTCACACAGAGGTTTCCATCGTTCAACGTTTCGCCTTGCGGCGGGCTGGTCACCTTCACGACCTTGCCGTCTTGCGTATGCAAATTCAGTTGACAACCGACGCCGCAAAAATTGCAGGTCGAGCGAGTCGACTTCACCGGACTGGCTTGCAACTGGACCAGAGGCGGAGCCTTCTTTTCGATCAGAGCGCCGGTTGGGCACGTATCGATGCAACCGCCACAGAGTTCGCAACTGGTGTCCAGCAAACCACGCTCGCCGGCCGTCGAAATCGTTGTCTCGCCGCCTCGCCAGGCAAGAGTAATCGCACTGACGGCTTCCACCTCGTCGCAATAGCGTGTGCAACGGGCACAGAGAATACACAGATCCGGATTGAATTGAATGTACGGGTTTACATCGTGATCGCGACCGCGACGCGGGGCATGAACGGGCTCCAACTTCACGACGTCGGTTTTTTCGCAGAGCGTTCGCAGCTCGTTCTCGTTGGGCGACGGAACGGGTAGACCGTTTTCGTCCAGCTTGTGATCCGCCTCGTACAATCCGTACAGCACTTCGCGATGTCTTTGAATGCGATCTGATTCGGTCGTGATCTTCATCCCGTCGGCAACTCGCCAGGCACAACCGGGCTGCATCCGCCGCTGGCCTTCGACTTCAACCAGGCAGACTCGACATGCTCCGGCAGGATCCAGTCGCGGGTCATGACAAAGCGTTGGGATGTCGACGCCTTCGCGGGCCGCGACCTCTACCACCGTCTCGCCAACGCGAGCCTTTACCTTCTTTCCGTTCAACTCGATTTCGAACGTGCCTGTTCCGATAATTTCGTTCATACTTTTTCAATGCTTCAACGGGAATTGCGGGCAATCCATTCTATTCATCGACCGTTCATCGATACGGACATCATACCGTTTTTGCTCGATAATTCCCACGTCGACATCGCAGATGCACGGTTTTACAAGGTAGTTTTGAGCGTTTTTGTGAAATCCGCAGCCGGCGCTGACTCTAACCCCGAATGGGGTGACAGGCTGTAGCCCATGGCGTCAGCCTTGAGAAAAATCGCCTGTGCTATAAAAGCCCTGAACGGGCGACAGGTATTTCGAATATTCAGCAACATTGGCGACATTTAGTAACCCGTACCACGGATTGAGTCTTGTCGTTGATCATCGGCTACCGCAATCGCTATCGTTTCCTAGAATGCAGGACCTCCATACGTCAAATCAGCCTGCCAAGATCAGTGCCCGGGCAAATTAAGAAAAGGAAAACAGATGGAAACCCTGAAAGCGAGACTCGACGAACACAAGAAAGTGTTCCTGACCAAAGTCAACGATGAAATCCTTTCGGTCGTGGGCGCCGCCGGCGCGGCTCTGGCCGAAACCGTGCCCAGCCGAAACACGCCCAAAGTCGGCGACAAAATGCCTGCCTTTTCCTTGACAGGTTCCGCAGGAGGATCGGTCACTTCCGATCAATTGCTGGCTGGCGGCCCTTTGGTGGTCACGTTTTTTCGAGGCATGTGGTGACCGTACTGCAACATAGAGCTGGAAGCTCTTAACGAAATCGTCGACGACCTGAAATCCTGCTCGGCCAACATCGTTGCCGTCACGCCGCAAGTCCAATCGCTAAACAGCGAGTTGGTCAGCAAGTTCGGCCTGAATTTCGATGTACTGTATGACGAAGACAACCAATACGCACGCTCGCTGGACCTGGTGCACGGATTCCCGGATGACCTGAAGGCTGTTTATGGCCAGTTCGGCATCAACCTGGACAACGCCAACGGAAACACCAAATGGGAACTGCCAATCCCGTCTCGCTTTGTCATCGATGGAAGTGGCGTCGTGCAAAACACACACGTCGATTCAAACTACACCGCACGCCCCGAACCATCTGTGACTCTGGAACACGTCCGAGCACTCAAGTGATTCTGGATCCGATTTCGCCCAGGATCGGGATTGAAGACATTCGAGCCTAAGGCTGCCAGCGAGTTTCCATCAGTACCGAATCCTGGGCCAATCTGCGTCCGCCTTCGACCCAGCACAAGCCCCAGCAGCTGGTCGCAAAGGCAACGCCGACTACCAGGCAATATCCGATACCAAACTTCGACACAAACGAGTTAAGCAACTCGGTATTGCCTTCGGTAAGCAGCAGCGTCAAGAAGGTGGTCGTCACGATTAGAATACTCATTATCAACACGACGCCGGTCATGTGGCGGATCCACCAGCGATACGTTCTCGACGCCAGCAAAATTAACAACCCGCCCATGCCCAGTGCAAGCAGCATCAAGAAACCAGTCGCTGCGTAAGTCACTGAAGTGACCGGCGTGTGTATTGCCAACAGCAACATCCCGACAACGATCACCAGTACACACCCAATCGCCGACATTTGAATCTTGCGACGGACGACCTGGATTCGCGTATCCGCGACACCAGCCAACCACATTCGCTCAAACGACGTCTGGAACCTGCTAAAGAAAAACGTTACCGGGATACAAACGACCATCATGGAATAAATGTACTGGTAAAGAGTCACCAATTCGTCGCGACCTCGCGAATAAAGCAACAACCCGAACACGGCCAGCAAGAACAGAATCGACCAAACATAGTCGCGCGGACCAAGGCATGCTCTGGCAACCAACAACTTTCGCAACCGACCAACCACGGGCCGGCGCCCAGCACGAAGACGTTTGGTATCAAGCTGCAAAGACAAATCGTTTTCGGATGCGCCGTCGTACAAAGCGCCCGACTTTTGCGCGGTGCTCGCCTTGGCCACGCTGCCGGCCCCAAAGCCCGCACCCGGCTTTTCGTATTCGACATTCGCGGTTGCGCGGACCCAGAAATACCATCCGAACCAAAGCCCACTAAGCAACATCGCGATCCCTACTATTCCCAAACCTGGAGTGCCGACCTCCGCCACCAGAATTTCCAGCGTTTCGAATCGAAAGACATGCAGCGTGCTGGCCAGAATCGCGACGGCGCACAACAGATAGAAAACCCAGACCAATCCGATTCCGACACAAAGTCCCAGCGACAGAGACAAAAGACAGCAACTCAGCGAATAGAATGGCGTCTGCGTATCAATCCCGCTCACTCCGACAATCAACATCAAAGCCAATGACAATTGAATCGTTGCCATTGCCTGTGACGGAATCAAACCGGGAACCGTTCTCGCTAATTCTGAGCAACGGTAGCGATAGAATGAAAGCCCCATCGAAACGCCGAGAAAACCCAACATCAGTCCGGAAAACCACGGCACCCCGCATCTTACCCCGATCATCGCAAGGAATAGTCCCAGTCCGACCGCCAACCACAGGATCCACGAAGTCGGCAGCAACGATCGAAATACGGCGGCATTGTTGATCATGATGTCATCCCCATAAACAACTCCTCCAGCCCGACGTTTTCCGATGCAACCGTGTAACCAAGCGACTGTGACAACTCGCTCGATTTCGATTCGTTCCAATCACTGACCCAAACCTGGCGTCGATTGCCGTCGATTCGTTCGCTGATGAAACCATCGATTGAACTTGAATCCACAGGCGTTTCGGATTTCAAGAACAAACACTGCACTTGCTCCTTCAAATCATCCAGACCGCCGTGGTAGATAATTTTTCCTTCATGCAAAATGGCGACGTCCGCAGCGACTCGCTCGATATCGGTGGTAATGTGGCTACTGAAAAGTATCGTTTGATTGAATTCGTCATTCAGCATCAATAGCGTTCGCAAGAATTCGTGGCGAGCGACCGGGTCCAGGCTGGCCACCGGCTCGTCCAGAATCAACAAATCGGGGCGGTGGCCAATTGCCAACAGGATCGCCACCTTCTGTTGCTGGCCGTAACTCAAGGTTCCGATCCGCGAGCCGACCGGGACCTGCCACTCGCGGGCAAACCGCCCGACCAGCGAAGCATCCCACTGCTTGTAAAAACTGCCGGTTAAAGCAAGCGCCTCACTTACCTTCAACCAGCCAAGGTCGTTGAACGACTGCGGCACATAGCCAATCCGCTGGCGAATCGATGCCGGACATTCCCAGGCCTCACAATCAAACAGGTAAATCTCGCCGTCATCAGGTCGCAGCAGCCCTACGGCACTCCTCAGCAATGTCGTTTTGCCGGCACCATTACGCCCTAACAATCCGGTAATCGATCCGGCCGCCAATTCCAGCGTGACGCCGTCCAGTACCTTTTGATCACCGTAACTTTTCTCGACTTCTATAACGCCAAGAGGAAGAGTTTTCGAAATCGGTTTGCTAACTGTACTCATCTCGCTCCCTTTTTCTTCCATTGCTTGCGAACCATGCCGATAAATTCTTGTTCGCCGATTCCGATCTGACGAGCATCGTCGACCAGCTGCTTGATCGCTGGCCCCAACAACTGGCGAGGCTTTTGAGGCCGCCGAATCACGACCATGCCTACCCCACGCTTTCGTTCCACGACCGATTCCGCCTCCAGCATCGACCATGCTTTCGAGATGGTCATCGGATTGACCCCTAATTCACTGGCCATTTGCCGCACGGAGGGCAGAAGTTCACCCGATTCAATTTGTCCGCGATCGATCAGGCGAACGACCTGCTCAAATACCTGACGATAGATCGGCACGCCGGAATTGATTTCGATTGAGAACATACGACTCGAACTGGTTGACACCTACGTTTTTCAAAGCATGGCTCGTGCCATGCGTGCGTGTATCACTGTATCGATACACCTATCTGGAATCAAGTAGAAAATCGGAAGAATTTTTGATTGAGAGAATGGCCGATTGATTGGGGCAAAGGCGCAGGATGGAAACCTGACCCTCGATCGTCCGTGCGCATACGCGATCGGCAGCGAATTACAGCGACTTCAGCACCATGAATGGAGTCGAGGAAAAATAAGCAGCAGCAATTACTCTGCCGTGGACATTACACCTGTGAAAGAGAATCAGGTGCTGCCGTTGCGGCCTTCAAAGGCTTCAGGAAAATGCTCTTTGGCCGTTTCCAGTGGCTTGAATGCCACCATGCCCAAACCGCAGATCGAGCCTTCCTCCATCTCCCAGCTGACATCATCGGCCATCTTCAAACTAGCCGTGTCGCCGGAATCCAGGTACTTGTGAACTTGCCGACGCAGATACTGTGTTCCGATGCGGCAAGGAGCACATTGGCCACAGCTTTCGCGTTCGAAGAACTCCAGCTGCCACGCGACGGCCTGAGCCATGTCCACGGTATCGTTCAAGACGACGACGCCGGAGCTGCCCAACATCGATCCCAAGTCGGCCAGACTCTTGAAATCCAATGGCGTGTCGCGGAACTTCATCGGCAGGAATCCGCTGGACGCACCACCTGGCGAGAATGCCATTGGCGTGCCGTCGTAGCCGCCTGCGACTTCGACCAATTCATCCAACGAGTAGCCCAACGGGACTTCGTAGACGCCCGGCTTGTTGACGTGTCCGGAAATGCAAAACAACTTGCTGCCCGCTTCCGTCTTGCCTTTATCCTTGAACCACTCGCCACCGTTTTGCACGATCGACGGAACACAGGCGATCGTTTCGACGTTGTGCATCAAGGTCGGCTTGTTTCGAAATCCGGATTCGGTCGGGTAGGGCGGTTTCAAACGCGGCATGCCACGCTTGCCCTCCAATGCCTCCAACAATGCCGTTTCTTCACCGCAGATGTAAGCACCGTGACCGTGAGCGACGTGAACCACGATGTCACCGAGTGCCTCTTTTGATTCTTCGATCGCTTTTTCCAGCGCCTCGATCTCGTTTACGTACTCGCCGCGAATGTAGATGAAGATGTCTTTGGAATCGACACAGAATGCGGCGATGGCCAACCCTTCGATCATCAAGTGACAACGTCGCAGGATGACTTCACGATCTTTGAACGTACCGGGTTCACTTTCGTCCGCGTTGCAAACGACATATCGTTCCTGGTCGACCTGGCTGCGAACCGAGCTCCATTTGAAGTGAGCGGGAAAGCCGGCACCGCCACGGCCTTGCAAGCCAGCAGCCTTCAATTCTTCGATCACTTTTTCAGCGCCCATCTCACGCGCCTTGGCCAGCGTGCTGTACGACTTGTCGTCCTGGCCACCGAGATTCATGGGAAGCTGTGGATCGTCGGGGGTCACGTAGTATGGTCGGCCTTCGTACGTGACCAGATTCATGCCTTCGTCCAGCGTCGCCGGAGCCCGATCGCATTGCCCAAGGCAACTGACGCGTTCGACTTCCTTGCCTTCGGCTTTCAAGCGAGTCGCCAGGTCATCGCCGCCCATCATTTGGCAGGTTAGGCCGTCACAGATTCGGACTCGTTTACCCGGCTTGTTGATCAACGTGTAGAACATGCCGGCGCCCCAGATATCGGCCTCCGGAACGCCCGTCTCGGCGCTAACTTTGCGAACCGCCTCTTCGGTAACTCCACCTTCCCGATCCAGTAACTCAAAAATCCGTTCGCGGTCCGCACCGTATCGTTTCATAAGAATCTTCTGTTGTTTATGAATGAACGCTCGTCTAATGGATCGAGCCAACCACGCAAATCTGTTGATTTATCGAGTCCGCATTCTACAAATAACGGCGTTTTTCGCAACGTGATACCTGAACCGCGTTTTTTGGATACACGGTCGCCTGCCGGCTTGTCGTTAAACGAAAGTAAGAGCGAGGCGAAGCCTGGCCGCAATACGAGCACGAAGCGCAAGCGAGAGGTTTTGTGGCCTGACGAACCTCTCGCTTGCGCTTCGTGCTGGTATTATGCATTGCCGCGAAACTGCTTCGTCAGCTTTGCACCACGCGACTTGCACCGGCATAAACATTGAATCGCGATTCGGATGCGAAGCCGATCAACGTCATGTTGTATTGCCGAGCCATGTCGATCGCCAGGCTGGAAGGAGCCCCGACGGCGATGATCATCGGTACTCCGCCGACCAGAGCTTTCTGCATGATTTCAAAACTGACGCGACCACTGACAACCATCGCGTATTCGGCAAGCGGAGTGCGACCATCCAGAAAGTAACGTCCGATCAATTTGTCGACGGCGTTGTGTCGCCCCACATCTTCTCGGGAAGCGACCAGTTGTCCGTTGCGATCAACCAAGCCAGCCCCGTGCAGACCACCGGTGCGCTGAAACGTGGCCTGTTGAGCGCGGAGTGCTTCGGGCACCATCGATATTGCCCGAGTCTGGATTTGAAAGCCGTCTTCTGTAATCGGCTTTAGCCCCTGGACTTCCAGGGCATCCAACGAGGCTTTGCCGCAAACGCCGCAGCTGCTGGTCGTAAAAAAGTGACGTTGCAGTCGACCGAGTTCAAGTTCAACATCCGGTTTCACATCGACTCGAACAATGTTGCCAGTCACCTGGCCTGTCGAATCGACTCCTCGAATCTGGAAGCCTTCGATCTGGTCGGGCGAGGTCAGGATGCTTTCGGTCAGCAGAAAACCCGCCGCCAATTCCTGGTCGTGGCCGGGCGTTCGCATCGTGATAGAAACATTTCGCATCGTTCGTTTCGCAGTTGGACCAAACACGATACGGATCTCAACAGGCTCTTCGACCACCACCTGGTCCTGCCGATTCTGCAGCTTTCCATCAGCGAACAGCGCGACTTCGTAATCGCGTTCACGTGCGTTGTCTGCGGCACTGGGTGAGCCTGCAGAATTTTCGGAGCTATCGGAGCTATTCGGCTCGGGTGAGTTCATGATCGCAAGTTTAGCGGGAACCAACCGAACTGCCTACGCAAGTTCTGGCCACGCAAATTCCGACCTACGCAAGCTTTGATGAAGGGTGGACGATCCTATTCGTCCCCTGCGTCTTCGTCTGGCTGAACTAACGAACTTTCAATCACATTGTCCTTGTCGACGACCAGAATCGTGCCCTGAGAGAAAATTTCGCGGGAATAGTCGTCGATTGACTTCGGATCCTCAATCAAAACAATCGGCTGGCGTTCCGCGACGCTTTGCAAGACTTCGTCCGGATCCAGCGCCTCTCCATCCAGTGAAAAGAACTGCAGCTTGGCGGGATCGACTCGAAATACCACCGGGACCAACTTCCGAACCAAAGCCTCGTCTTCGCCCACCATTGCCACCCTCGTTTCCATACGACGACGCACAATTGACTTAACTCTTCCATCGGAACCCACCACTTGCTCCGTGTAAGGAACCGTGATCGTGTAGTGCACTGGTTTCTGACCTTTTCCAGCAACCCTTCTACCTGTCACTGGAACCATTCGCCGGCGCGTCTCGGTTCGCATCCGTGTTACCGTAACCATTCTGCCATCGACCTCAATAGTTTCCGTGTAGGGAATTTGAACGGTATACGACTGCGTGACCATGGTCACCTCTTCTTCGTCGGACTCCGCCTCATCAGCATCGGAATCTTCGGCTTCATCATCGTCGGCCTTGGCCCCTTCGCTCTCGTCGCTCTCATCGGACTCTTTTTCGTCCGAGTCGCTCGCCTCACCTTCGCTCGATTCGGTCTTCTCATCAGTCTTTTCAACTGAATAGGTGGCACTCGACTTGATGATCAGCAAGTTACCGTCCTCGTCAGCCTCGGCGCACGCCATCGTAAAAGGTGAATTGCTGATTGGTGGCGGTAACAGATCGCTAGTCTCCTGAGCTTGCAATCCGAATCCGTAGTCACCGCTGACTAACGCGCAGACAAGCCAAACCGAACAAATCGCAAACAGGTTTCGAATTCTTGTAACGGTTTCACGCATGAGTCTACTCCGTCGATTTTCAAGGACTTGTTGAAAGTGGGGCCTTCAATCTAGTCCAGTAAAACAGCAAAGGCAAGTTTCCACGCGTGACCGGGTAAGCTCGGGCCAAGCCGTCAATGAATCTGCATTCACTTGCTCAATTTTTTTTCAGGTTGAGCACCGCACCGCCATTTGGATTGGCCACGATGCGTAAGAAAGCCGCGGCAGTCAAAACATAGAGTTCGAAAGGATTAAGTAAGTGCGGTCGGACTTGTCTACAATGTTTTCGCACCAGCCTGATGCTAGCTGTCTCAGGCTGGTTCTTTCGTCTCATTTTGAGCGAAAACCAGAGGCACAGACGCTCGCCGCGGAATCGCCAGCGCGACGTTCAACGCCGGCAGATTGCCAAAACCACGGCAAAACACACGACAAAACCACGGTAATAGACAACGTTGCCTATTTGTTTTTCCTAATCCGCAAAGTTTGGCACGCCTCTTGCTTTAAGGCTTAATTGTGAGCGGGCTAGAATGGCCCTCATCTCTTCTCTCCTATCCGCCGTCTGAGGCCTCCCGCTCACTCTCTTCAATAATTACAAGCACGTCGCCCTATCATTTTCTGGGCGGCGTGCTTTTTTTGTGCTTTGGCAGATGCAAATTTGTCGAGGATGGTTGAGCTATGAATTCCAAATGAAAATCCAAACAATTGAAATCCAAACACCATGTAGCCGATGTCGCCAGACTTCGGG
>CAZPOL010000021.1:34277-56853 GCA_964588195.1 uncultured Pirellulaceae bacterium
GGGCGAATCGACAAGGGCACCCTGAACTCTGGCGAGCCCAGCTACTTTATCTTGAAATCCGCATGCCTGACCAAACAAGGATTGTCGCTCCCGGTTCATCAGAGCGTAGTGTAATCACTGCCGACGGGAAAAACCTGGTCGTTCCGCCACACTGGCAGTTATTGCCACCGGGTGACGCAGGGATGACGCGTCGAGTCAAATCGCGCGGACCAAGCTGGACCGTCAAGCAAAAGAAGGGACGACGCACGTTTTCTCTGGGAGTCTGGGCTCCGGCCGAGCGGATCGCGACCGTGCGGGCCGAGTTGGAAGCGGAACGGTCGACCGACCAGTATGCCAACCGGCAAGCCGCTGCCCGTAAACGCAGAGACAAAAAGCAGACTCAGTACGTCGATGAATTCCTGCAAGCAGTCCTGAAATTTCTGGCTTTTGACGATCGCTACCAGCAACTTGCCGGGCAATTGGCCAAGGCCGTCACGCAGCACGCAACACCCGTCGGCAGCGGCACCGTGGCTAGAACTCAACGAATCCCGGTGGAACGACGAGCAGAATCGGCCGTCATCGCATGGCTACGGCACCAAACGACTGCCTACGATTCGATGAAAATTCCCCGAGTCAAAGGGAAGCGACGGGAAGTGCGGCGAATGTTGGCTCAGGAATCGAAAACGCTGCTTCAGGCCTATCGATCCGGATGTGATATCGATCGCAGTTCCTGTCCATTGCAACAAGCCTTGGCGACAGAAGATTAACGCCGGATGTTTGTCTCGAAATTAGCTTCTTGTCTCAAAATGCAATTTTTGGAGCTCTTTTTAGACGCCTTTCTCTTGTTTTTCGTGCATTTGCCTCGAAAAAAAAGCGAACTGGATGTTTGGCACACCACTTGCTCTAAGTAGTTTCGTGAGCGGGCAACAAAAGGCCCTCATCTCTCTCCTATCCGCCGTCTGAGGCCCGTCCGCTCACTCTCTTAAATACTACAAGCACGTCAGCGTAAATTGCTGGCGTGCTTTTTCTTTTGCTTTGCTTTTGATTGAGTGATTCGCACGGGCAATCGCACGGCAACCGCCTATTGAAGAAGAAAAGCAGGCGATTCAAGAAGCAAGCGTTAGTTTTTCAGGAAGCTGGTGTCGATGAGAGATCGCGTTGGCCGGTTCTGGCCTTTAGCCATTCACTCAGCTCTGTTTTTGACATCGGTTTGGCGTAGAAGAATCCTTGATGATTGCAGCAACCCAGTTTGATGAGTTGTTCTGCCTGGCCTGCGGTTTCAACGCCTTCCGCGATTGTTTCTATTTCCAGTTCATGAGCCAATTGAATCAGCGTGCGAGTGATCGTCTTGCTGGGCCCCGTCCGCTCGATGTCCAGAATCAGGGATCGATCAAGTTTGATTCTGTCGACGGCCAGATCCAGCAAACTGATAATGGCCGCATGTCCGGTGCCGAAGTCGTCCAGCTCGACAGTAAAACCGAGCTCCGACAACCGATTGATATTGGAAACGGCAATCGTATTGTCCTGATCCAAAAAGACGGACTCCAGGATTTCGATGCTTACATCAGATGGCAACAAATTGAAACTGGCAACAGTCGCTGTGATCGAATTGACCAGGTCTGGTGACTCCAGTTCTCGCACCGACAAATTTACACTGATGTTATTGATAGGGTGACCACTTTCTCGCCATTCAACGAACGCACCCAATGACTTGTGTAGAATTTGTTCGTCAATTTCTGTGAGCAGTCCAATTTCGTCGGCCACCTGGATGAACTCAGCGTTCTTTTCGAATACGCCGTCTTCCCTGATCCAGCGAGCCAGCGCCTCGACGCCAGTCACCTCACCCGTGACCGTATCGATTTGCGGCTGGAAATAGGGTTCGAATTCGCCATTGGCGATTCCCTTTTTCAATTCTTCGGAAACCTCTTCACGCTTTTCAAACTGTTTTCGCAGCTCCTCGGTAATTACTTGATACCGGTTACGCCCTTTCTTCTTCGCTTCATAGAGAGCGATATCGGCGTCCATCAGAACTCGTTCGTAATCGACTTCGCCTGGCTGAGAGGTGGCGATTCCCATCGAACATCCGATGGTGCAGAACTTGCCATCGATCTCAATCGGTTCATTCATTCTGTCGATAAGTCTTTGTGCCAACCCCACCAGCTGATTGGCGCTTAGCACGTCCGTAAACAGGATCGCGAATTCGTCGCCTCCAACTCGAGCAACCAATTGACTTGTTCGTGTTTCTTGCTTCAACAAATCCGCGACCTTTCGCAGTAACGCGTCGCCTGCGCCGTGTCCCATCGTATCGTTGACCGCTTTGAAGCGATCGAGATCCACATGGATAAATCCAATCGCCCGGCCTTTCGCACCTTTCCGCAGAATGGCTTCTTTTGCCGTTTCCGCCAGACGGCGTCGATTCGGCAACCCGGTCAAGGGATCGCAATTCGCGGCCTTCTCGATCTTGGCATTGGCCTGCATGATTGGCTGGAAGATGTAGACTGCCTGAATCACAAGAATCAACAATGTGACCAGGAATAAAAACGTTTCCCAACGCAGGCCCTGTTCCAGGTAGTTTTCATTTTGGCTCACGAACCGTTGGGCTACCGAATCCAGTTCGGGTAACAGGTCATTGGACGCAATCGACGAAATGGATTGCACCAGTTCAGTCGTTTGTGGATCGTTTTCCGGAAGCAGCAGCAATTGGTCCAATCGCTTGGAAATATCTCTGGCAAAATGAGCAACCTCGTCGTTATCCAGATAGTGTTTTCGGAGGTCGCGGGCCCGTTTGCTTTTCGAATCAATGCGTGTCAGGTTGTCCATCGATTGCGTGAACTGTTGCTTTGCACGCCGCAACTCGTCGCGAACATCTTCCCGTTCGTCAGTCGAATTGGCGACCAGCAAACGATTGCTGATGGATGCGATTCTTTGAGTCAACGTTCTTTGGCGACCGCTCTGGTTCACCAAGGCAGGCGAATGACGTTGATCGTTCAGCAGCGAATTGATCGACAGATACATCGTCGAAATGCAGACCGCCGTAATCCCGAATGCAAGGACATACGAGACCAGCACTTTTTGGTGCGTGTCGCGGGATCGATGAAACCGACGTGTCATTGGGTTCGTTCTGCCAACTAAAAAGAGACGATAAGTCAGCTAAAACCTAGTTTACGCTGACGACGGTCAAGGTTCGGATCGCAATTCAGCCAGAATGATTGCAGAGTTTCCCGTTCACCTGAAACGAAATATCCGTCCCATCGCTACAGTTGCCCCAGGCATAATCGATACGACCTGCCCGACTAACGAACCAAATCCCGAAACGCCTTGATAATCGGCAGTTGATCCAGCCACGGGGAAGCGTCCGCTTTGGCGTCATCCGCCGGGCACACTTCGCCCGCGTAGCCCGCTGGAATCTGACTGTACAATTCCTGGCCGGTATTCGTCTCTTCAAAGTGATGGTATTCGTAACCCGGAATGAACAAATCATCATCCGCTACGACATCGATCGTGCGGACTCCAAAAGGTGACAGATCTGTCGTCGTCGACTGCGCGGGATAAACCCAGGTGTGGCGGGCACCTGACACGAAATAGTATTGAATTTTTCGGTTCGTGGAAATGATCCGGTAACGAAGCAGTCGTCCACCGTAAAGTTTGCTGCGCGATTTGCCCCGCTCAACGATTCCGTTTTCGAAGTCCGGCTCGAAGCCTTTGATAATCGTCAACGATCGGGGATCTCCGGGCCGTTTGAAACGGGCGACGCTACGCCCCCGATTGATCAGGTTGGCTGTATTGGCTTGAGCCCGTTGTCTTGGCTTGGTGAAATCCGTATAGGGTTCAACGCGATCGGCTGGCCCCTTTCGCAGCACCAATTCCAAAATCCCGCTGCCGTTGGCCGCACGGCTGGTCTTACCCAGTAACGACTCGACCGCCGTTTGCATCTCCACAGGCAGGTCCGTGGTCGCTTCAATCGATTCCAACGTTTCGAATCCGTCTTCCTGATCAATCCGCACATCTCCTTTGCCGACCCAAATACTTCCGTCGATGATCGTAAAGTGAGATGCCGATCGCCAGGCCAGTGACAGATCCTTGTAAATGATTCGCGGGAAAATAATTGGGTTGCCGTTGAGGACCTGGCAAACATAACCGACGAAAAATCGCAGTTCCGGAATTTGTAATACGTTCGTTAGGTAAAAGACCGTGTCGAACAGTTCGATCTTGTGCTTGGGCTTCAAGCCGCGTTTAACCAAAACCGATGGTCGCCGCGCCGCTTTTCCGGAACTGGAAAATTCTGCGCCGTCATGAAGCAAGCGATCAAATTCGGCCGAGACCTGGCGAGTGGAAAGTTTGGAAGCTTTGACGCTGGGAATGATCTCGGTTGGTATTAGACCGGATTGATTTGAGCGATGCGGATTCAATGTCAGTAAACTCAATGAAGGAAAAAGCCAAATGAACAAAAGAAAAACGCGATGCACAAAATCGCGTTTACAGGTCGGAGACTGCGCCACTCTTGTCACAAAGTCGCACGCCGCAAACAGCAAGTGACTAGTTCAGGAAACGACCGATCAGCACATTGGCGTTCGCTCGATTATTGGCCCTTTGCACGTCCCATCTGGCGATCGACTTCCCCTCAGCGGCCAGCGTTTCTTCCAACACGGCTTTCCAGGCGTCGACTTTTTCCTGAGTATGAAAAAAGCAGGCGTAACGCTTTGCCTTTCCGTCGTCGATGACTTCAGCAAGCCCCACGTAGTGAAAGAATCCGGCAACTGGCGAGTCGTAGTCCGCAAGCCCACCCAGGTATTCGACCATATCGATTTCGAACTGTTGAGAATCTTCGCCGAAGAAGGCTCTGAAATGTTCCAGGTTCGCGGTCACCGGTTGATCCGGTCGCGCCACCATCCCTCGCATCGGCTTTAATTCACTCATCTGGACCACCAGCTCATAGAATTTCTTGCGACGTTGCTTGACCAGGAAATGCACGATACTCCATGCCTTCGCGTATCCGGTGGAATCGAGTCGACCGGCGGTGACCGCTTCGTTAATCGTTCGTCCGTCGAATCCTTCCAGGAATCGGGTCTGTAAAAAAGATTCCAGTTCGAACATTCGCAAATCGTTGACCTCGCCGGCTCCCTTCCAACGATTCCTGTTTCCCAAACTGGTCGGCGCGAAGAACTCTGCCAACCCTTCGCTCATCCACATTGGCCACATCGATAACCGTTGCTGCACACCTATGTTGTGCAAGATTTGGTGAGCTCCTTCGTGCGCGATCGTCGACAACAGTTGCCCGCGAGCCAAATCTGGTCGCGTATCGGCAAGCACCGATTCTTCACATAACACAATTTGATTGCTGACCATGTCGTAGAAGGCCGCCACACCCGACCCGATATCCGGTCGATAGGCGCGAAATTCGGCCCGAGTACTAAACATGATGACGACCAACGGAACCTCAGGATGATGTGTATCCAGCCCCATATTTTTGGCATAGCCTTTGACGCCGCTGTACATCGATTCCAGGATCCCTCGAGTCGCCGTCTTGAATCCTGGGCTGGTGTTGTATAAGTAGACGTAATGCTTGCTCTTCTCAATCCGCATTCCTGAGAATCGAGACAGTTCGTTGGCCAGCACTTCACGCCCAACGTCCTGGTGACTTCTGGCTTTGAATTTCCTGTCCGAAGCCTGCACTTTATCGGCCATCCGATCGACAAGCCAACCGTTTGGCAGCAACACGACGTAGTTGTCGCCGACCTTGCAATGCACCTTGGCAATGACTTGCTTTCCCGATTGATCGACGGTGGAAACGACATCCAAATCCGACTTCTGAACATGAGCGGTTGGGATCGTGAACTTGAACGATACTGGCGAAAGCAACCGGCTGCCAGCAACGTACCTGAACTCCTCATCGGACGTCGCGGTCGGCGATTCTTGCTCGGAGCCCGATTCCTGATTGGATTCTGCTTCATCGCCAGACTTGCCGGATTCATCCTGAGCTTGGCCCGTTTGCCCGCATGCCAATACCAGCGATATCAGACAAGTTTGAAACAGGACGGTCAGGAACCGGGTACCAACAGAACGGGGGCTCGAACGATCGAGCCTTGTGAATCCAAAAGTCATGCCATTGCCTCTTTGAAATTCCCGGATTGGTCGGTGAACATCAGGTAAACGACCGAATTCCGTGCTTAAATGCCCCGGGGATCACCACGATTGTAAGATCATCGGAATTGAAATTTTTTGCGGAACGATGGAGTGGTGTTCTGGTTCAATTATAACGGAGTGCGTCCGTTTTAGACATCGCATGATAAGGTTTATGCAGGTCATGCGGGTATACTGGACTCTCTAAAAAGAAGACGGGGCCCGCCAACCCTAATCTGCCTAAAAACGCGTGAAAAGCCACGAGCGAGCAGATTAAAAGGCTACTTTTTATGACACACCACTTTTGCACCGCCGATGCATTAGACAGGTGGTCTTTATATGAAATCAGGTGAATTGATGAACTTCCGTTTCAAAACTCTGTTAATTGCCATATTAGTCGTTCCAGCTCTGTTGCTTGCTCAACAGGTCAACGCTCAGGATCAAGACAACGGACTGAAGCCGTTGCCCGAAGGCACCATTCAGTACAGCTACGTCGATCTGCCGTATGCGGACATGATCAAGTCGTATGCCAAAAAGGCATCGCTTGACATGACGTTTGTTGCCGATTCGCCGGATGGCAATTTCAAGTTTACCGGGAATCGCGAGATGAATTACCTGGATGCTATGGACATGCTGAACGAGCAATTGATTCTGAAGAAACGCATCTTGATCCGCAAAGAGGCAGGGTTATTCCTCTACGATCTGGAACAGGGAATCCCCGAGTCCATGATTCCGACTATCACAGTCGGCGAAATGGCCAATCGTGGTCGCTACGAAGTCGTCCGCTGCGAATTCGATGTGACCGGCCTGGACGCCAATGATCTGCGAAATCAAATTATTGACCTGGTAGCCACAGTTCACCAATCGAAGATTTTGCCAATCGCTTCCGCGAACTTGCTAATCGTACAAGAGTCCGTGGGAAAGTTGCGCAAGATTAATAACTATATCCAGAGTGCGAAGAAACTGGCTGACGACTGGGATATCGCGATCATTTCGCTGGAATACGCTTTACCAGAAGACGTCATCGAAATTGCCACACAAACATTACGACTTAACGAATCTGGCGCAGCCGAAGACAACTCGCTGAACCTGATCCCTCACCGCAACGGCGACAAAATCATTGCCTCGGGCAAACCTGCTCAAATCCGAAAAGTGAGAGCGATCGTGGCCGAGGTCGACAAGGACGCGCCAGATGCAGACAGCGCCTTGCCAGCCGCCACATTTTTCAGCTACCCGATTGACGGCGATGTCGTCAAAGTTCACGAAGTCCTGCAAAGCATGTTGGCTGGCCGAAACATTAACCTGGACCTCGATCTTAAATCGAATCGGATCAACTTGTTTGGTCGCCCTGATGACCATGCCGCAACTCGTGAAATAATCGGCAAAGTCAGTGGTGCTTCCGGAAATTTTGCCATTATCCCGTTGGCAGTACTGGATCCGGATGATGCCAAAGAAAAAATTGAGGATGCCTTCGGGATCGGCGACACCGAAGATGAAGACGCCCCCACGATTACTATCCTGGAACCCAACCGTCTGGTCGTTCGTGGCAACCCTTCGGCCGTCGCCGAGATCCGTGCGATGCTGTCGGAAATCGACAGTGGTTTTGAAAGAAAGGCCGGCTCGCGAACCGTACGTCGAAATATCGTGATGTCAGAATCAGAAAAAGAAACCTTCATGCAAGCTCTCGGCGAGGAATTGCCCTCCTACGACTTGCCGAACCTGATTGAAGTCGTTGAGCCAAACAGTCGCTGGAAATACAATCCTGCGAAGCGTGAATTCGATGTCTACCGGGAAGAAGAACTGCAAAACGAAGCCGAACAACGGAATCGTGATGCAACCGAACAGGGTAGCTCAAGCCGATCTGAATCGAGTGGATCGGGTTCAAAAGTCGAAGCCGAAAACAATGGTCAAGGTAGTGGCCAACGCAATGGCGGTGACAAAAGCAAAAACGATGGACAAGACACCAATGAAACGACCAGATTCTACTTTGCTCCCCCCAGAACGATCGTCTTGCAACAAGCCCGTCCCGTCGTAAAAGAGTGGTCGGTTACCAAGTCTTCACGATCCGGGGTTCGCACAGCCTCCTACCAGCAGGAAACACAGGAAGACACCAATGGCAGCGGTATGACCAGTCAAGAGACCGCCGAAGTCATTGACGAAATTGAGTCTGTACCGGGTGCTCCCGTCAAGATTTTCATCACCAGCCGCGGAGTCATTATTCAAACCAAAGACCTGGACGCCGGTGACTTACTGGAAGACCTGGTGATGAGTACGATTACGACCTCCTCGACCGAAGAAAGAATGGTACTGTTCAAATTGAAACACCGTGAAGCAGCCGAAGCCAAGAGCCAGTTGGAAAGGTACCTGGGTATTAGTGGTGGCGGCGGTGGTGCTGCGGGCGGCTTGGCAGGTGGGTTTCTTAGAAACGCCCTGCCTGGTGCAGCGGGTGAACTTGCCGGAGGCCTTCTCGGAGGCGGAGGCGCATCCAGCGCGCCCATTCGTGAACTGGCTGGCGACGTTACCATCGTCGCTGACCCAAAACACTACACGCTGTTGGTCAGTGCATTAGGCGAGGACATGGACCTTGTCACCCAACTGGTTGATGAAATCGATAAACCCGGTGCCGATCAAAACGTAAATCCAAACGGTGAAACTCGCTTGATTTACGTTCAGCACGTTGATCCGGTAGAAATGGAATCCAAGGTCCGCACACACTTTCAAGCCCTGTTGGAAAACTCGCAAGGCGGTGACCAGGGTGGCGGCGGTAATGCCCAGGCAAGAATACAACAACAAGTGTTGCAAAACGTGTTGGGCGGTGGCGGCAGTAATGCCGAAATCGAAGCTCCCAAAGCCGCACTTTCTGTTGATACTCGAAACCGGGCACTGGTCGTTACTGGTCCCAGATTTATCTATGAAATGGTGAACCGATTTGTCGCCGAGATCGACAATCCAATCACAGCGACGCCTCAACAACATAAGTTCATGGAAATTGGCGGAATCGAAGTAGAAACGCTCTTGCAAATGTTGACCGAAATTGATCCCAATATCGAAATCATGCCTGAAGATTCTGCCACTCCCGCGACTCCCGCTGCCAATGGTGGACCAGCCGCAGCGAACGGTCGAAGAAACGGAATCCTTGGTGGCGCTGCTGGCGGCGGCGGAATCAATCAATTACTGCAAGGCCTCGGCGGCGGTGCCAGAGGTGGACGGGGCGGACGCGGTGGCCGAACCGGCGGTGGTGGTCGCGGACGAGGTGGCGCTGCTGGTGGAGGTGCACGTGGCGGCGGAGGTGGTGCCGGTCGCGGCGGTCGTGGTGGCCGGTGAACGATTATCTAAACGGACGTTTTTTAGTGCGTCAAATTGAGACGGCAACAATTTGACGTGCCTGTTTAACGCACCAAACTATTCAAAAACAGTTCAGGCGGTTGGCTCCTCCCCCCGAGGTTCCAACCGCTTTGTTTTTGCGCCATCGTAAATCCGGCAGACCCAATTGGATGACCGACTCCGACGATTTACAAAGATTTTCAGTCAGCAAGCATCGATGACCTTTTCACAAAAACCAACGTTTATCCGTGCCAGGCTCAGCATTCTTTAATCTATCTTCGTTCTTTCTGACACAAAAACAAAATTTTCCTGTAAGGAATCTGACGTTGGCCCGACTATTGGGCACAGAACATTTGAAACCAGGAATTTAAGATCCATCCCTCGTCAGAATTGGAAGTTGACATGCCGGAAACCTATTGGCACCTGAGTAAGTGCGATTTGTTTAACCGCCTCCACCCAAACGATATCCGTCAAATGGAGACCGTTTCGCGAATGAAGAAATTCAAACGCGGCGAGACCGTTTATTTGCCAGCCGACGCCGCGGATGGAGTTCTTTTGGTGGTCAGTGGTCGAATCAAGATTTGCCATCTCACGCCAGAAGGCAAGCAGTCGATCCTGGTATTCGTCGAACCCGGTGAAGTCTTCGGTGAACTTTCATTAGTCGACCCAACGGTTCGACAGGAATACGCCGAAGCAACCGAAAACACTCAATTGGTTTGCGTGCCTCGCGAAGAAGTCCAGCGCTGCATGCAGAAGCAACCCGACCTGACGATGGGCATCACCAAATTGATTGGTACCCGTCGTCGACGCGTCGAACGAAGACTGCGTAACTTGCTGTTCCATTCCAACCGTGAACGATTGATCTTCCTGCTGGTCGAATTGATCGAACAATACGGTCGCCGTGTTGAGGGCGGAGTCGAATTGAGCATCAAGCTTAGCCATCAGGAAATGGCCAACATCATCGGCAGTACTCGAGAGACTGTGACTGTCGTGCTTGGTGAGTTGCAGAAGGAAGGACTGATCCAGATTGCTCGTCGCCGAGTCAAAATTCTGGACATCAATCGGTTGGCCAGCCAGGTTGGCGCGACTGCCACTCTGCCCGTGACCAACGAAGGCTTGAATCCGCATCACATGTCACGCGGAATAACTCAGGCTTACTAGGACAACTAATTAGCCCGACCAGAAGGAAAACCCTTCCGCCCGCGTTACCACGGCAAGGGCCCAAACGGTTCCACCCGTAATCGTAAAACCAGATCCGCCAGCGAGTTCCGAAACCTCGGATTCGTTGGCGGATTCACTGTTTTTTTGACTTTTCTCGGAATATAGATCGCTATCTATGTTACCTGCTTTACGTCTCTATACGTTTTAGACGATAACTTCCCTGAATGTGTCGAACCGTACCGCAGTCAAATCGATTGATTGTCACTATGGTTTTGAAACAAAACGGGTCCCAATCTTAAATTCCGCATGAACGAATCAGCAAACGACAACTGGCAAGAATGCTCGTCTCAAGTCATGGACGAGTTGTTTGTTCAACACCAACGTGAATCACGTCGAGCGATGTTGAAGCGTATCGGTGTCACATCCGCCGGCATCTTCTCAGTCCTTGCCGGATCGACACTTCTGCTGGCCAGCCGCAAACCTTCCCGAGACGACTTTCGCCAACAACTGCTCATGCCGATCGATTGCGAGCCAGCCATTGAGTTAATGGCAAAATTCTACGGAAACACATTAACTGATGCCTTGAGTCGCCGGATCAGATACCACTTGCAACAATGTTCATGTTGTCGTGACAAATATCTGAAGTTTACAGGACCAAAAAAAGTCGCCCCACTCTGTTGTGAAAGCGATTGCAGCACGCAAGACTAGCGATCTGTTTCAACCGTTTGGCGATAGCCACGGTTTTCGACTGTTCAACCGTGGCTATCGCCAAAACGGCAAATCCCGGAACTCGCTGCCACAGGAACAGGCCACTCGCCCGGCGACCGACAACCCTCGCTTGGATGTTGGTTTCTTTCCAGCGCCTGCAGCCAATCACTTGCGGTCGGTTTCCGCGGTTTGCTGCATCTCAGAACTCGCACTAAACGATCAACTCGTCGACCACATGCCCGTGAACATCGGTCAAGCGATGGCGACGGCCTTGATACTTGTAAAACAGCTGTTCGTGATCGATGCCCATCAAACGCATGATCGTGGCTTGCAGGTCATGTACGTGAACAGCATTTGGATCGTAAACGTGCTTGGTGGGACTAATCGGATTCCCATCTTTGTCGGCGATGTTGTAACCGTAGTCGTCGGTTTGCCCATGAACGTAGCCCGGCTTCACGCCTCCGCCAGCCATCCAAATCGTAAAACAGCGTGGATGGTGATCGCGTCCGTAGTTGTCCTTTGTCAACTTGCCTTGCGAGTAAGACGTTCTGCCGAACTCGCCACCCCAGATCACCAGAGTCTCATCCAGCAAACCGCGCCGCTTCAGATCAAGAACCAAGGCCGCTGACGCCTGATCAGTTTCTTTCGCCTGGCCTCTGATATCCTTGGGCAAGTTTCCATGTTGATCCCAGCCCTGATGATATAGCTGGACGAAACGAACACCTTGTTCCGTTAAACGCCTGGCCAACAAACAATTGGCCGCAAAAGTACCGGGCTTGCGAGCGTCCTCGCCGTACAACTCGAACACCTCATCCGGCTCATTCGAAACATCAGTCACCTCAGGAACGCTGGTTTGCATTCGATAGGCCAATTCGTATTGCGCGATCCTTGATTCGATTTCCGGATCGAGTTCTTTCTCATACTGAATCCGGTTGAGCTCGGACAATTTGTCCAGCATCGCCCGCCGGCCTGATTGGCAAATGCCGTCCGGATTTGACAAATACAGGACTGGCTGCGAACCGGCACGCAATCGAACGGCTTGATGCCGCGAGTCCAGAAAGCCGTTACCCCACAGGCGATCATACAAAGGTTGGCCGCCTTGTCCGGCGCTAACGAGCACGGTGAACGCCGGCAAATTCTCGTTTTCGCTACCCAACCCGTAGCTGAACCAGGACCCCATCGATGGACGACCGGCAATCTGTGAACCGGTTTGAAAGAAGGTGACGGCTGGATCGTGATTGATCGCTTCGGTGTACATACTGCGAATGAAACATAGCTCATCAACAATTTCTGCCGTCTTCGGCATCAATTCGCTGATCCACATCCCGGAATCGCCATACTGATTGAACTTGAACACGGAACCAGCCAAAGGAATCGATGACTGGTTTGCGGACATCTTGGTTAGGCGTTGTTGGCCACGCACATCGGCTGGAATCTGCTGGCCATTCTTTTCGTTAAGCAAAGGCTTGTAATCGAAAAGATCCAGTTGCGAAGGGCCTCCACTTTGAAACAAGTAGATGATTCGTTTCGCTTTCGGTGCGACTTTTGCCGCGATGTTGGCCGGGCCCGCCACTGCTTCACGTCCCAAAACACCAGACAAAGCCACGCCACCGATTCCGAGTGCTGAGCGACCGAAAAAATGGCGACGGTTTATGGCAAGACGATGATTCATTTTGGTTTGCGATTGTTGAAGCTAACTGATTGTGATTTCCGGCGACCGTCTGCTTAGCGTTGCCAGATGGTGGCATCGCTATTAAAAATTGCTTGAGCCAAAACGGTGACCGCCGCGACCTCGACCACATCCAGCTGCTCGTTCCGAGCAGATTGGCCAGCCTCGGCCAACTTACTGGCGTTGTCCATCTCTTGACCGAATCGTTGGCGCTGTTCGGTCAGCAATTCACCAAGCAACGAAAGTTCACGCTCGTCTGCTTCTCGTCCCGTCAACCGAATGAACAACCATTGCACCAACGCCGTGTCACTTGCGTCCTTTGCATCCGCCAACGCAATCAATGCTCGTTCGGCCAGCAATCGCGCGGCCTCCACAAATTGCACATCGTTTAATAAAACCATGGCTTGTTGTGGTGTATTGGTCCGCGAGCGTTGCACAACGCAAACTTCCCGACTTGTTGCATCAAACGTCATCATATTTGGCATCGGAGTCGTACGTTTCCAAACCGTGTACAAACTTCGCCGGTAAAGATCGACACCAACACTCTGGTTATAGGCCGGCGTCATCGTATTGTTTTCTCGCCAAATATTTGTCGGTTGATATGGGCTGACGGAACGGCCTCCGGCGGTGTCATTCAACAACCCACTGGTGAACAAAGCTGTATCCCGAACCATTTCTGCAGTCAGACGTCTGGCCGGCCCACGCGCCAACCATTCATTTTGAGGATCCCTGGTCCGCAACGCTTCGTCGCAAACCGATGTCTGTCGATACGTTGCCGAAAGAACAATCTCGCGGCAAAGCGCTTTGACATCCCAACCGCTCTTGATGAAATCGCGTGCCAGAAAGTCCAGCAAATCTGACTGGACCGGCATTTGACTTTGGTACCCAAGATCGTTCGGAGTGGCTATCAAACCAACACCGAAGAACCCTTGCCAAATTCGGTTGACGGCCACGCGACTGGTCAGAGGATGATCGTCCGCAGTCAGCCACTCCGCCAAACTCAAGCGATTCAATTCATCTTGCTCGCCAGACAATTCGGGCAGGGCAGAGGGGGTAGCACGTTGAACAAGCGTTTCTCGGGTGCGCGGCGCGTCGTATTCGCCACGATGCAAAACATGAGCAACAGAGATCCCGGGCTTTTCGTTCATCACCGAAATTTCAACGACCCCAAGGTTCGATTTCAACAACTCTGCAATTGCCCCAATGCGTTTTCGAATTGCCATTTCCGGCATAGAGTAATGAGCCTGCAATTCTTCACGCGAAAAATCAGCTGTCGACACCTGATCGACTCCGTCCCGCACCGCCGCAATCTCAATACCCGACAACGCGACCGGGTAGACAGCGATCTCGTCGATCAACCCAGCCTTGAACCCAACACGCCGAAATTGTTGCCCGACAACAAATCCGGTCGCGTTAGCCGGCCGGTGTTGCGGATCTTTGTACAGGTTGTCGCGTGTCACCACCGATTCATCCTGACCATTCACATAGATCTTCATGTTCGACGCGGTCCCCAATCCATTGTTGGTAATCACGACATGGATCCATTTCCCGGTTGGAACTGGCGATTTCGTTTTGACAGCCAGAGCATTCCCGGGCCAAAAGCGAACAATTGCAAACCGTAAATGACCGTCGATCAATCTCAGGCTGGTACCGTAGGTTCCCACATCCGTGCCACCCTGACGATGCAGGATGACGGCTTCGCCAGTTGTCTCCGGAATTTTCAACCAACAGGAAACTGAATACGGTTGCCAGGCTTCCAACCAGTTGCCTTCGACTGGAAACTCGGCCGCATCGTCACCCGTCAACTGCAACGCTTTACCACGAAAGCCATCTACCAACCTGTTGGCTGGCGAGCTGCGTCCCATGGCACCATCAGCAACTTCATTTTTGAATTCCTTTTTGTCACTCAATTCGTCCAGTGTCCAATGGCTGACGGGTTGCAGTTGCAAATCCAGCTGCGAATTCTCAGAAAGCCACTGTTCAAACGCAGCGTCGTTCGCTGCTTCATCCGCATCCAACCAGTCCTTCAATTCCTCTTTGAGCTTACTTTGGATGGCGCTCGCATCCGTTTCTTGTTGTTCGGTTGGCAACAGTAAGGAGGGAGTCGGAACTCGTGAACCATCGTTGTACATCCCCCACTCGTCGATGTTGTTGAAGAATGCGGAAAGGCTGTAGTAATCCTTTTGTGATACTGGATCGAATTTATGGTCATGGCAGCGAGCGCATTCAAGTGTCAGCCCCAACATCGCCGTTCCAAACGTATTGACGCGATCCGCGACGTACTCGGTGCGCCATTCCAATTCGACGCTGCCTCCCTCGTTAGTCATGCGATGCAAACGATTGAACGCCGTGGCAAGAACTTGTTCGCGAGTTGCATCGGGCAGCATGTCACCGGCAATTTGCCATTTCAAGAACTCGTCGTATGGCAGATTTTCATTGATGGCGTTTACGACCCAGTCACGATAAGGCCAGTTCGTCGCCAATTGATCCGACTGGTACCCGTACGAATCGGCGTAACGTGCTGCGTCCAACCACGAAACCGCCATGTGTTGCCCAAACGAATCCGAAGCCAGCAACCGGTCGACTACTTTTTCATAGGCATCCATTCCCTCGTCAGCTTGAAATGCCTCAATCTCCTCGACCGTTGGCGGCAGTCCGGTTAAATCGTAGGTGACACGCCGCAACCACCGCCATTTTTCTGCCTCAGGCGACGGCTCCAGTTTGCGCGAATCCAGCTGCCGCATCACGTAGACGTCGATATCGTTTTGGATCCAGTCCCGGACCATACTGTAGTGCGGCACCATCATAAACTTTCGAATCGGCTTAAACGCCCAGTGCCGATCGTACTTCGCACCGTTCTTGACCCAACGTTTCAATAGATCAATTTCGTCGTCTGTCAGATTCAAGTGCGAATCAACAGGCGGCATCTTCAAATCGGCATCGTCGCTCAGCATTCTTTCGATGGCCGCGCTGGCATCGATATCACCAGGCACGAATGCCGACGAGTCGTATGCTTCCTGAGCGACATCCAACCGCAGGCCAGATTCATTGCCCGCAGCATCCGGACCATGACATTTGAAACACCGATCAGACAGAATCGGGCGAATATCGCGATTAAAATTCTGTGCGGTCACCGGCAGCGGCAAGATAAACCCAACGACCAACATCGCCAACATTGCCAACAGAGAAAAAACTCTCAACGTGCTCATACGGTTTATGCCTTCCGAAATTGGCGCATTAATTGCGCCTGCCTGCCGATACTGATTTCCCCCATCCCGTCCTGAATTCGCGACTGCATTGTAACCCGATGGCCAACAACATTCGAGGTTCCAACATTTGCCCGAAATAATACCAGGCCGAGGCTTTGCAATTCAATCCTGGCCGATGCAGAATAGCCACTCCCGTACTTCCCCAGCGAGAACGATTGATATGAACCGACCACTGACCCATACGCTGTTCGTTGTGTTGTTTTGCGTGGCAACGAGTGCAAACGCTCAGGATTCTTCAAAAACCGTCAGAGTGTTTGTGTTGGCTGGCCAATCCAACATGCAAGGTCATGCGGTTGTCGATTTCGATCATCCCGAACATTACAACGGTGGCAAAGGCAACCTGAACGATGTCATAGCTCGAACCGGTAACAAATTTGCTCAACTGAAATCAGGTGACCAGTGGTCGGTTCGAGACGATGTCGCCATCCGTTTTATCACAGAACACGAAACGAAAACCGGCGGGCTTTCCATTGGCTATGCCGGTTACGAGGGCCAAAACCATTTTGGACCCGAATTGCAATTTGGGCATGTCGTCGGCGATTACTTTGATGAGCCAGTGTTGCTGATCAAAACCGCGTGGGGTGGCAAGAGTCTGAAAGTCGACTTTCGTTCTCCGTCAGCCGTCAACAAACGTGGCGGCGAGGTTGGTCCGTACTATCAGAAAATGATCCAGCAAGTCAAAGACGGGTTAGCCAACGCGAGGACTGACTTTCCCAAGTTCGAAAACGCGACGTTTGAAGTCAGCGGCTTCGTCTGGCAGCAAGGCTGGAACGACATGATTGATGAAGAGGCCCGCAACGAGTACTTCGAAAACCTCGTCGACTTGATCGACGATGTACGAACGGAATGGGCCAGTCCCGCCTTACCGGTCGTCGTGGGCGAGTTAGGCAATGGCGGCAAAGACGCTGACCAATCGATGAAACATTTCCGTGCCCAACAATCCAGAATCGACGCTCATCCGGCATTCGTAGGCACCGTGTTGTTCGCGAAAACGGTCCAACATGCGCGACCGGCCGATCAATCGCCGAACACCGGCCATCTGCACCACTGGTTTGGCAATGCCGAGAGCTACCTGATGGTTGGCAATTCGTTGGGCGAGTCCATGGTGAAGCTGTTTAAGCAACCACGCGAACCACGAGTACTGATTATTGGCGACTCGATTTCGATCGGCTACACGCCGTACGTAAAAAAGGCATTCCAACAAGAAGCGTTTGTCGTTCGGCCAATGATGAACCATCGCAATCCGGAAAATTGCGCCGGCACCGACAAGGGGTTACTGCAGATCGATCGCTGGTTGACGATCGGTGGCGGTCAGTGGGATGTGATTCATTTCAATTTTGGTTTGCACGACCTGAAACATGTTCAGCCCGACACGCAAAAGAACTCGAACAACCCCGCACACCCGGAACAAACGCCATTGGACGAGTACGAAACTCAGTTGCGCGAGATCACTCAGAAATTAAAAGCCACCGGCGCCACCGTCGTCTTCGGCCTGACCACCGATTTTCCAGCCGGGGTCAAACCGTTTCGCGATCCTCAATCAGCGATCGATTACAACGCTGTGGCCCGGAAAGTGATGGCTGAATTCGATATCCAGATCAACGATCTCTACACTCTTTCCCGAGATCGAATGGAAGAAATTCAGCTGCCGATGAACGTCCACTTCAAGCCCGAAGGCAGCAAGGTGCTAGGACAACAAGTGGTCGAACACATTCGTTCCGCTTTGCAGAGCCGTAGTAAATAACATACGGCAGAGTCAAACGATGTTTCCGTAACGATGCACGATTTCCGTCATCGATTGTTCTCGCAGGTAATTCAACAGCTCAATCCGTCCGTTGGCCAGCACATCGCTGCGGACGATCGGCGTGTTTCCAATGTTTGCAGGCGACATCGTTTGGACATCATAGTCGCCGATAAATCGAATCGACCCGCCAGTCATTCCAGCAAGTCGTTTGGCCAGAGCATCCTCCGTTTCGCTGACGACTTCAACACCGGACAACGATCCTGGCGAATTGGCCCATTCCACCTGGCAACCCAAACTGATCATCATCTTCAGCCCCAACAATCGCGCGGCCAGCAACGCTTTTCCGGCCTCCAGTAACGCGCCCTGGGAATCGTTGACTCGAAGCAAATGCCAGTCTCGAGGTCGGTAACGGAAGTGATTGTTCTCGCCATGCAAGTTGGATGGATCATGTTCGTGCGAGAAGTATTCGGTCCACCATTTCGAATAGCTGCCACCCGCTGCTTTCAAATGCTCAACCGCTTGGCTGTCGTTCAGCAACCCGCTGATCAAATCAACCGCGTCGGAAATTGACGAGTGAATTTTTCCGGCTTCGCTCGGCAAGCCATCAGCCTGCCAATCGCAGAGTGACGCAACGTAATTCGGGCCACCTGCTTTTGATCCGGGTCCGGTAACTGAGTTTTTCCAGCCTCCGAAAGGTTGTCGCTGCACAATCGCTCCGGTCGTCGTACGATTGATGTAAGCGTTGCCGACCTCAATCTTGTCACGCCAAACCTTGATCTCGTTCGGATCGAGTGATTGCAAGCCACCCGTCAAACCGAATTCGCTATCGTTTTGAAGCTTCAAACCCTCTTCGAAGCTGTCCACCGGAATGATACCCAGGACTGGCCCGAAACACTCGGTGCGGTGATACCAGCTTCCCGGTTTGACACCGATCTTGATTCCGGGTGACCACAAACATGGATTGTTGTCGACGATTTTTGGCTCCAACAACCATTCCTCGCCGTCGTCCAAAGTCGTCAGCCCCTGTTCCAATTCGGCACTCGGTTTCCTGATCACTGGAGTCACTTTGGCGGAGGCGTCCCAGGCACCGGCGACGTGAAAACTGCTGGCTGCATCGATCAACTGGTTGCGAAACTTTGGACTGTCATAGATTTCGCGTTGCACGAAAGCCAAACTGGTCGCCGAGCATTTTTGCCCCGCGTGCCCAAAAGCACCTTTCACCAAATCACCCACGGCAAGGTCAAGGTCGGCCGCGCCAGTGATCAACATACTGTTCTTGCCACTTGTTTCGGCGTATAGACGCAGATCGGGCCGCCACGATTGAAACAACTGGGCGGTCGCGTATCCACCGGTAAGAATCACAATGTTGACTCGTGGATCACTGATCATTTTTTCGCCAAGCGAATGATCCTTCAACGTGACGAATTGCAAAACCTCTTTTGGTACTCCGGCTTCCCACAACTGAGTCGCCAATTTCCAGGCGGTCAGGACCGTTTCAGATGCTGGTTTCAGGATGACGGAGTTGCCAGCCATCAACGCCGCCAGCACGCCACCGGCAGGAATCGCATACGGGAAGTTCCAGGGCGGAGTCACGACGACGACTCCGGCGGCCTGCATCTTCGTTCCATCCTGCCAGGCCGGGTCGTCCATGGACCGAGCATAGTAGTTCGCAAAGTCGATCGCTTCACTGATCTCAACGTCCGCTTCGATAACTGCCTTCCCGGCGTCCAGCATCATCGTGCCGATTGTCTCGCCACGTTGTTTGGCGAAGACTGCCGCGACATTTCTGAGAATCACCGCGCGCCCTTTGATGCCCAGCGATTCCCAGCCGGTTTGTGCATCCACGGCGGTTTGCAAAGCGAGTTCCAGATCGTCCTGGTCACCGCGAGAGAACTGATAGGCAGGATGATCGGGACGGGATGGGTCAGCGGCCTGACGTTTATGTTCCGTGTGCTTTTCCTTTCCGCCGATACAAACAGGCACATCCGCGATCTCTTTTCCACTCCATTCTTTTACAATCGAGGCGATCCAGTCTCGGTTTTCAGGCAGCGCAAAATCGGTATTCGGAATGTTCTCGAAATGTTCGTCTGCGGCTTGCGTCTGAGGCCGCTCAGTGAATCGATTTTGTTTTCGGTTCGGAGCGCTGGACAACCTGGAATCGTGAGCCAACCCGCAGGCAGCTAGAAAAGCACCCGACTGTTCTTCCCAATCCGGCGTCCCTTCTTTCAATGCAAACAAGGCACCGAGGAAGCTGCCCGGCTGGGTATTCTCGTCGAAACGTCGCACGAGATAGGCTACCGCCGATTCAAATTCCGCGTCATAACAAACCGGGGTATAGACGACGAGATCACCCGAGCGTTGACGAATTTCCAGAGCCTGCGCGTTGGCCATGCCCTCCAACATTTCGAATTCCGTGAACTCCTGAACTCCACGACGTTCGCGCACCAACAAGGCATAGGCAATGTCAAACAGGTTGTGACTGGCAATTCCCAATCGCACGATCGGCGCGTTCTCTTTTCGACAACCGAATTCAAGCATCCTTTTGTAATTCGCGTCGCTCTCCATTTTTGAATGATAAGGAGCCTGCGGCCAATCCTCCAACGAGGCTTCGACTTGCTCCATCGCCAGGTTTGCACCTTTAACGATTCTGATTTTGATCCCGGTTCCGGTACGACCATGTCGTCGTCTGGCCCAGTCGGTTAGCGACTTCATCACTGCAAATGAATCAGGCAAGTAGGCTTGCAACACGATCCCGGCTGGCAAGTCGTCAAACTCGGGCTCGTCCAACACGGACTGAAACACATCGACGGTCATATGCAGATCGCGATACTCTTCCATATCCAGGTTAACGAACTTTGGTTTTCCTGTCCCGCCACCCTTGATTGCCGCGCGATAGATCTCGCGCAAGCGTTCCTTGATCTCCACCAATGTCTTTTCGTAGCCCGTCATGCTGATCTGGCTGACGACCGACGAGAGTTTGACCGACACATAATCGATATCGGGTTCGGCGAGTCGTTGCAGATAGATCTGCAGTCTGCGATCCGCTTCCTTATCGCCCAATACCGCTTCGCCCAACTGGTTGAAGTTAATACGGATGTCGTCGCGCTTTCGACCAGCAACGTAATCCGGGAACTTGTCTTCTTCGGCCGAGATAATGACGTGTGCTGAATCGCTGCGCACCTTCTTCTTGACCAACGGCATGACGAACCCAGGGACCAGTTTGGCAACCAGATTACCGCCCCACAACATCGTCCGGTCCAGAAACCCAAAGTACTTGGGCAGCCCGTATTCTTTCAACAAGCTGGATAGACGGCCGGCCGACCGTCGTGGCTTGTGCATTCGCAACACCTGATCGGCCATGGCAATCGTGAACTTCTTGCCCGACTCGTCGGCCATCATTCGAGCCATCTTGGCGGAATTCTCGCGCTCGGTCGAGGTCTCGTGTTCGCGTGAGGCACGTAGCAACTCGGCCGCCAACTTGACCGCCTTCTCTGGCAGGTCCGCAATGTCGGCCGGTGTGTTGGTAGCGGAGAATTTTGAAACTGAGTCAGTCGACAATGAACCGATCCTCTTGATTAGATGCTTGTGAAAGGAGGCGGGAATCGCCCGGGCAGGTAGCACTCCGGGATAGGCCAAGACCCGGAACCATCTCGAACCTGGGCCAAGGCTTTAAGCCTGCGTTTATCATGACGAAATTCCACGCTTCTTTCTTGTCAAAAAACGCGATTGAGGAAAGGGTTTTTGTCAAAAACCGATTTTGGGCGGGCTATTCGATTCGACGGGTGGGCAGGCAAGTTGGGCAGGCATTGGCAATTCGCCCGAAGTCTGGCGACATTGGCTACGGGGGCACGCGGCAATTGAGGCAAGAAAAAACGGGCAATGGAAAAAAACGGGCAATTCGATAAAGTAGTAATCGACCAACCACAATGTAAAACGTTGATCGAATCGATCACGCGACAGACTTAAAACACTACGATTGCCTAATCATGACTTCAAAAATCATCTACACCAAAACCGACGAAGCTCCAGCTCTTGCGACCTGTTCGTTATTGCCGATTGTTGAGGCCTTTACTGGCGCTTGCGGTGTCCACATCGAGACTCGTGACATTTCGTTGGCGGGTCGAATCATTGCGACCTTCCCGGAACGCTTGACGGACGATCAAAAAATTGGTGACGCACTCGCCGAACTGGGCGAATTGGCGAAACGTCCCGAGGCCAACATTATCAAGTTGCCAAATATCAGTGCGTCCATTCCTCAGTTGCAAGCGGCGATCGCCGAGTTGCAAAAGGCCGGATACGACGTCCCAAGCTACCCCGACGAACCTTCCAACGACGAAGAGAAAGCGATCAAAGACCGCTACAACAAGATCAAAGGTAGCGCGGTGAACCCGGTTCTGCGCGAAGGAAATTCCGATCGCCGTGCACCTACCGCAGTTAAGAACTACGCCAAACAGAATCCGCACTCGATGGGAACCTGGTCGGCGGAATCGAAGACTCATGTAGCGACGATGAATGACGGAGACTTCAAGTCGAACGAAAAGTCGCACACGGTCGCCTCGGCTGGAGCGGTGAAAATCGAGCACGTGGCGGCAGACGGAAAGA
>CAZPOL010000022.1:0-3302 GCA_964588195.1 uncultured Pirellulaceae bacterium
GCCACAACCAAACGCCCTTCGTCGTGACGTCCAGCTAATATAATAAACGAAAACACAGGGCGAAATGTACCTGGCGAATCGCAAACGCAACGGCAGCAAAACCTTACATCGAATCGATACACAATCGCCAGGCTTTTCGACAATCCCATTTGTAACATATCCTGCATTGCGGCGGAAAAAGCAGCCTCGGAAAACAGTTGTGAAAATGAACAAGGCAGAAGTCTTGCCCGCGTTTTCATGCAGCTCTTCCTTATGCAGCTATTCAGACCACGTTGGCCCCAAAGATCTTCCGTGGCCCGACAACGCCAATTCTTTGTTGCCCTGGCGGTTGCCGGCGCTCGCGTCACCGGGCCCTCCCGTTGCTGCTTTCCATTGACTCCCCTTAGAATTCGACGCCCACGACCCGAACACCGAAAGACGTCTGTCAAATCTTATGAACCTGGAAACCGTTGAAGGCTCGATATACGACTGGCCAAAGTACTACGAATTCGTCTACGGATCGGATTGGCAAGCGGAGTGCGATTTTCTGCAAGACTGTTTCGACCAGTTCGCAACGGGTTCCACGCATCGATTGTTTGAACCTGCCTGTGGCACTGGTCGATTGATTTATCGATTGGGCAAATTGGGTTACCAGGTCAGCGGACTCGATCTGAATCCGAGTGCTGTTGAATTTTGCAACCAGCGATTTGCAAAACATGACATGCCAACCAGCGCGTGGGTTGGCGACATGTGCGACTTCGAAGTCAAGCAACCTTTCGATGCTGCGTTCAACACGATCAACAGCTTTCGACATTTGGTAACTGACCAAATGGCAAAGGACCACTTGAAGGCGATGAGCAAAGCCGTTCGCAAAGGTGGCATCTATGTGCTGGGCCTGCACCTGACTCCGACCGAAGGCGACGCGGACGAGCAAGAAGAATGGACCAATCGTCGCGGGCACTTGCAAATCAATTCCAGCATGTGGTTGCTGGAAAGAAACTTGCCGCAGCGATACGAGAACTTTGCGATTGTCTTCGACGTATACACTCCGTCCAAACAATTTCGCATCAAGGACGAGTTCCGTTTTCGAACCTATACCAAAGATCAAATGCTGGAATTGATTTCGAGTGCTGGCGAATTTGAAATTGCCGAGACTTTTGACTTTGCCTACGACGAACCGATCGAAATCGATGCGGAGACGCAGGATACGGTTTTCATTCTAAAACGAAAGTGACAAAGTGTCGGGTGGCAGGACATGCTATGATGATTGTAGGAACTTGTTCAGAATTCCGGCCTCCGTAAAATCCATTGGGTTGATACCAGTCCGCAAACCTTCTCCAGAATTTGCAGTTCTCATTTGTTGCCGGACGCTCAATTGAAGTGCCGCTCCCCGTTTTTTCGATAAGCAGTCTGATGTCCAAGTCAAAAACCAAATCGAAAAAAAAGACCGACGCTGCGAATGCCAGTGAAACAGCGGAGCCTCAGTTTCGCCACCTCGTCCCTGTCGACCAACCCGACAGCGTCCATCTGATCAGCGAAGCCTTGTACCGACCGTTCACCGAAGGTGGGTCCACAGGTGTAAAGTTCCGCATCACCGGATGCTCCATCGATCCAGTGCCGTTCGTGCAAATGGCATCGGGCGAATATCGATTGCTAAATGGCCAGGCCGTTTCGCCAGAACACGCGAACTCACTAGGCCTGGAAAACCTGGACCAGATGGAAGAACCGCCCGCCGTTTGGAAATCATCCAGCAAGCGAGAACGCTACTTGCAAAACCTGGACAAGATTCGATGCCAGGAACGATTGGCCGATTCGGCTGACCGTCGGCAATGGATCGTTTGGTGCAATCATTTCCATGGAACACTTGCCGCAGAATCGGCTGAGTTCGCAACGGCCGTCGAGATTCCGTTTTCAATGTGGGGATCACGACTGGTAAACGGCCTGGACAACTGTCCTCCACTGCAGTGCGAATTGAATCAGGTCGAAACGTATCGACTGGCCGTCGACGAGGAGGGCTCGATCACCGATGCCGACCAGATCTTGATGTGCGGCGAAACCAAACGACGCCTCTCAAAATCAAAACTGCACAAATGCCATTCGACCGGGCAATTGGTCGACCCGGACTCATTGACACTCTGTCCGATTCGCGACCACCAGTTTTTGGAGCGAACCAAAGTCGTTTGCCAGGGTTGTTATCAAGCGGTTGACCCGGGCACGATCACCAAAGAGACGTGTGAGAGTTGTCGCGGGCTGAAAAAAGTCAGTTCGGCCGATTTCCTGGCGGATCAACGCTTGTCCAATCTGATCGAGAAACATGCCTGGTTAAAAGAATCCCGCAAAGTAAAAATCTCGCGACAACCCAATCACTGGTTGTTGCAATTTCAAGCGGACGCCAGCGGGCGAACAACATGGCGGATGTTATTCGAGCGGCCTTCGGGTGTCGTTTGTCAGGTGGCGAGATCGGCCGGCTGGCTACGAGGCTGGGAATTGGTCCCGCAAACATCGTGGCCTGATTTCGTGTCGCAGTAACAGCAGTGTGTCGTAGCACCGGCGGTCACGAACTGTCGATCAGCAATGAGCGGTCGATCAGGAAACGTTCTTGCTGCCGAAGATCGTTGAGCCAAAGATGCCCAACAGCCCCAAGCCAGCGATTCCGAAACCGATGTAGGAATACAGCCGGCGTTCATTGGTCTGCTTTCGATTCTTGATCGAAGGATGCTCGACCCATTCGGCCACGCTTTCTTCGTCGACCTTCAACCAGGTTCTCATCATATCCATTGGCTTGGCCGCTTTTAGCGAATTCCGCAAGTTGTTGATCTCGGAATCTGAAAGTCCAAGTTTATAATTTTTGGTCTCCAGTTCCTTGGCCTTGATCAACGAACTGACTCCCCAGATCGCTCCGCTGACCAACAACAATGCCGAAGCCACGAAAACCAATCTCGCCCCGACCCCCATTACTTTTTTGGGGGCCTTTTCACGACGTTCGCCTTGAGACAAATCTGCCGACGCCAGCGCCTTGACGTCTCGCAGGGTGCCAACCTTGACCTGCTGTTTGCAACCGCTGCAACGCACCGTCTGACCAGCCTGAGTCGTCACAATGGCAATCTTCTGGTCGCAATTGTCGCAGGGAAGCAAATATCGTTGGGCCATTGCAGTTGTGTCCGTAATGTCGAGTTTTCAGGTTCTTTATAATTGGGCGATTCACGATTCCGGCATCTGGCTTATCAGCCTTGGCCAGACGAGTTCTGGTGCTTTCTGCAGCGTTTCACCCAGCTGTCTAGTGCAGTCACGTGATGAGCGATCGATTGTAACCGTCATCAAGC
>CAZPOL010000022.1:3402-38714 GCA_964588195.1 uncultured Pirellulaceae bacterium
TTGAATCTCGCGACCACCTAAACGGCGATCCGACCCCTGAACCATCCGGCAACCGAACACGTATGGATAGCTCGATCATTCGAACCGTCCGCAAAGATGGGCCTGGCAGAATTGGCGTCCAGGGTGAGACTGTTTTTCGCTCATTCAAAAAAACCTGAAGAAAGCGGCGAACCGTTCGAATTTTAGCTAGACCCTTAAATGGGTCTGGATACAATTATGTCACGTGACACATGGCTCCTACAACGCTGCCAAGTTCAGCCCGCCCGGTATTCACAGGATGGCCGGGACCTTGAGTCTAGCATGTTCACGAATCAGGCTTCGATTGAAGTCAGGCGTCTAAAAGACGTTTTATCAGGATCAATTTGTTGATTCGCGTAGCGATGAAATTTGCGAAAAATTTTTGCAGTCGAAACAAATTGATATGCACAAAGGAATGTGCTTACAGGGCTGTAGGCGAAAAATTCATCGACGATTGTTTTACGACTTTCGAAGGTGAGGATTACGCTTTTATCTGATCGGTTTCGTCCGCAAAGTCAAACTGAACTACGGTTCGGTTTTTGAGGCAATGCCTCACTTTGTTAACGTCGCGACGAAGTTCAGGTCAGGACTTTTTAACTAACAGGCATCTTTTTCCAAATGAAAAAACGAAGAGGTGTGCCGATCAACTGGTGGTAAGTTTCACTTGTCTGTCAAACGTGCGAACAGCAGATTGCAGTGGTTTGCGGCCCCATGATCCCAGGATGGAATGGGCGTGATCATCAATCAGCGAAGAACACAGAACGACGGAACAAACCCCAACGACACTTCCCCGGTGCCAATCCCCACTCTCCCCTAATAGATAAACGTGCAGGAGCTCGAAATTGTATAATACGATTTTGGACGATTTTGAAGACGATTCCACAAGAACACGAGTCTCGAATCGACCGTTTGATACGGTAGTCGCGACCGAAGAACCAGCTCGTGAAGATGGGCACAGCGAAGAACCCGATGCCGTCAATACAAACGTTGGCCGCAAGGCTGCCAAGTCAGATAGTGCCACTGACGAAGAAATGATGCCGGGAATGGATGACAACGAATCGTGGTCGGATGACCCGGTTCGGATGTACCTGACCCAAATGGGTGAAATTCCGCTGCTGACTCGTCAAGAAGAGATCACGCTGGCCAAACGGATCGAAGATACTCGACGCAAGTTTCGAACCCGACTGCTGGAGTGCGATTACGTCATTCAGTCGGCATTCAAGATTTTGAAAAGAGTTCGCGACGGCGAATTACCTTTCGATCGTACGGTTCAAGTATCCGTCACCGATCGCCTGGAAAAGGAACAGATCCTGGGACGCATCTCGCATAACCTGGGAACGCTCGATCGTCTGTTGAACATGAACCGTCACGACTACCTGACTTCGGTCAGCAAGTCGGCTCCCAAGTCGCTTCGCAAGAAAGCATGGATGAATCTGGCTCGTCGTCGACGACGCTGCGTTCGCTTGCTGGAAGAACTCGGCTTGCGAACTCAACGCATCGAAGGCCTGATCGGAACCGTTGAAAAATTCAGCCGACGCGTCGATCACCTGGTCGAAAAAATCAATGGCTTGCGAAAGTCTCGCAAACCTGTACCCGAACGTCAGCCAATGCTGGATGAACTGCGAAACATCCTGATCACTTGCCAGGAATCGCCAACCAGCTTGCGAAACCGCGTCAAGGATTTGCGAATCGTATTCTCCGAGTACCAACAGGCGAAACGCGAATTGTCCGAAGGTAACTTGCGTTTGGTCGTGTCGATTGCCAAGAAGTATCGCAACCGTGGGCTCAGCTTCCTGGACCTGATCCAGGAAGGTAACGCTGGTCTGATGCGTGCCGTCGACAAATTCGAATACCGCCGTGGTTTCAAGTTCTGCACTTACGCCACCTGGTGGATTCGCCAAGCGATCACTCGTGCCGTGGCCGATCAGAGTCGAACGATTCGAATCCCGGTCCACATGGTCGAAACGATGTCCCGCGTCCGTACCGTCTCCCGCACCTTGCTGCAGGAACTCGGCCGCGAACCGACTCTGGAAGAAGTCGCCAAGCGAAGTGAAACCACGGTCGATGAAGCACGTCGCGTACTGGCCATGAGCCGCTACCCGATCAGTCTGGATCGCCCGGTCGGTAACAGCGAAGACAGTCACTTCGGTGACTTGCTGCCCGATGGTGAAGCCGAGAGTCCAGCCATCGGGGCTGCTCAGGAAATGTTGCGAGGCCGCATCGACAAGGTCCTGAAAACGCTTAGCTACCGCGAACGCGAAATCATCAAGCTGCGTTACGGTCTGGGCGATGGTTACAGCTACACGTTGGAAGAGGTTGGTCACATCTTCAAGGTGACTCGCGAACGTATCCGACAAATCGAAGCCAAGGCCGTTCGCAAACTGCAACAGCCTAGCCGCAGCCAGGAACTCGTCGGGTTCCTGGACTAACCGCGAAGCTTCGCTTCAAATATAAATAAGCGCAAACCGGCTGTTCCCGCAGCCGGTTTTTTAAATAGCTGATCGGCCGATTCGCATGCGGGGCGCGTACCGCCTTTAGGCGGAATCCGTAGCCGGAGTCGCCAGACTTCGGGATGCTGCACTACAAGGCCCCTGAACTCTGGCGAGCCCAGCTACGTCATGACGTTAGGCTTTGGCTACGCATGGAAAAATTGAATTTACTGGATCTTTGCCTGTTCTATCCTGTTCATCATGCAAAACCAACTTCTTCCTCTGCGACTTCGCGACTCCGCGTGACACCTTCTTCTGCCACTACCTCGTACACAACCGAATACGATCACGAATCGAACAGAGACGGGACAATATGGTGGAAATTGGTGCCACCTTTTGGAAAGCAACATTGGAAAGCCACACACCGAAGCCAGGTATGCTGCTACGGCCGGGGACGGCCGTGCTACTATTTAAACGGCCATTCTATCCTGCGCACCAAGTCGACGACTCCATACCAAACTAGTAATGGAAGTGCTTGATCTGCTCGCCGCGTTTTCCGATGTCGGTCATGGCGTCGATGCCGATGTCCAAATGAATCTCCGACCACTTGCGAGTCACCTCCTTGTCCGACTCTTCCGTCTTCACGCCGTCGGGAGTAATCGGCACATCGGAAACCAGCAATAGAGCTCCGCGAGCGATCTCGTTGTAGTGACCGACGATAAACACAGTCGCCGTTTCCATTTCGATTCCGATACATGTCATCCGCTGCAACTTACGGCGGAATTCAGCATCGTGTTCCCAGAGTCGACGGTTGGTCGTGTACACCACGCCAGTTCGATAATCCATTTCGCGTTCCAGGATTCGATCGGAAACAAATTTGTGCAACTTGAATGACGGCAACGCGGGCACATCGACCGGAAAATAATCGAGGCTGGTACCCTCGCCGCGAATCGCTGCGATGGGCAAAATGAAGTGTCCAATCTCGGTCGTCGCTTTTAGGCCGCCGCACTTGCCCAAAAACAAAACGCCTTTTGGCTGTCTGGCGATCAACAAATCCATGATCGTGGCAGCATTCGCCGACCCAATTCCGAAATTGATAATCGTCAAGCCGTTGGAATTAGTGCAAGCCTGCATCGGTCGGCCGATACCATGGATCTCGCAATCGAAACGATTCGCAAACCGATCCACGTAGTCGTGGAAATTGGTCAAAAGAATGTAATCACCGAACTCGTCGATCGGCATTCCTGTGTAACGAGGCAACCAGTTCCTGGCGATTTCCAGCCGATCAAAATCGGTCTCACCGGCGGGCAATTTGGTCATGCCTTTTCCTTTCGAGCCTTCGCCCTGTACTTTTCAACGCGACATTGGAGCAGTCAGCAAGACCGCAAACCCGTATAATAGCAGTGCCGTGCAAATTCTTCGACAGGTCTGCTCAGGCATCGTACCAGGCAAGTCGCCGAAAACCAGACTTCGCTCCAAGACGCCATTTTCAAAACATTGAACGCTTGATGGAAACCCCTGACCTTACAACCGATGACGATGGATCGCTCGCCGAACCGCCTGGGACGAACCCCGCCGTGCCGCCACTCGCGCCGGAAACGCAGCCAACACCCGACGGCCCTTCGCAACCATTTATACCGTCGCCATTGAATGATGCCGGGGTTTCGAACGAAGTGTCAACCGAACCGATGCTGCCGAATCAAGACGGTTTTCTGCCACTCGACGACAACTATGTCGCAGCGGATCGGGTCTACCGCTTAATCGTCTTCGCGGTTTTATTCATTGGTGCGATCGTTGGCATGGTGATCAAGTACTTTCACAATGGTCTTGATACGCCCTGGTACTTGTTGGCCGCCGGTGCGGCGATCATCCTTGTGCCGACTCTTTGGGCAGCGTTTTTCTGGCCACGCATCGAGTACCGACACACGCAATGGCGGTTGGATGAAGTCGGACTAGAGATTCACAAAGGCGTCATCTGGAAGCATCGCGTTTCGGTACCGCTGGCTCGCGTTCAACACGCGGATGTTTCACAAGGTCCGTTAGAACGGAGCTACGGCCTTGGCACACTGACGATTCATACCGCCGGCACCAGTGGCGCCGAGGTCACTTTGTCGGGTTTGAACTACGGCATCGCAATGCAATTGCGCGACCGCCTGGTTCGACAGCGAAGGGCCGAAAATGTCACTGGATGATAACACGGTTGACCAGGACCCGATGGGCGGTTCCAACTCAGAACCGATCGTGCCGCCGACTCTGCCCGACGCCACTGAATTGCCAAACGACTCGATCGCCAAGCCATCATGGTTGCACCCAACATCCTTGATCTTCGAAATGACCTCGCACTTTCGCGAATTGATCATTCCGCTCGGGATCGCAGCTTTTAGTGCTGCGAAGGGAAGCAGGGGCGGCCTGTATTTCGCTCTGGCATTCTTCGTACCGGCCGTACTGTTCTCGATCTTTCGTTACTTCACCCTGCGATACAAAATCGATGAAGGTGAATTGATCGTAAAACAGGGACTGATCTTTCGAAATACACGAACCGTCCCCGTCAGCCGCATACAAAACATTGACCTGGTACAAAACCCGTTGCACCGTCTGTTCCGGGTCGCCGAAGTGCGAATCGAAACGGCCAGTGGCAGTGAACCCGAAGCGACGTTGCGCGTACTTTCGATGCAAAAAGTAGCCAAGCTTCGGTCCCTGGTTTTTGATTCCGGGCGGCGAGCGAACGACGCAGCCCAAAACTCGGCAGCCGGCGCGACCACCTTGGCCGATGGCACCAGTATTTCGCTAACCGAGCAACAACAACACGCGCAGCACGGTGCGCCGATAGGCCAACGCTTGCTGGAAATCCCAACGATGTGGCTGATTAAAGCGGGAGCCGCCAGCAATCGAGGCATGCTGTTGTTAGGCATCGCCTTTGGTGCATGGTTTCAATTCGACCTGGAAGAGAAGGTTGACTTCGACCAGGTTCGCGATCTGTTGCCGATGCCCGATGGCACACTGATCAACACGCTGGCGTTTGCAGGCATGATCGTGGGCGTGTTACTGTTCTTGCGTCTGCTGGGAATCATCTGGTTTCTGCTGCGGTTTTCCGGATATCAAATGACGTTGTTTGGTGAGGACATTCGAATCACTTGCGGTTTATTCACGAAAGTCAGTGCCACGATTCCGCGGAAACGGATCCAGTTCATCAGTATCCATCGTCCGTTGTTCATGCGTTGGTTTGGCTTCGCGTCCATTCGCATTGAAACCGCTGGTGGAGGAGGAATGTCGGACGATGCAACGACCACGGTATCACGTCGGTGGTTCGTTCCTGTGTTGCCCGAGGATCAAGTCGTCGAGTTGGTTAACTTGTTACGACCAGGGTTGGTTTGGCAAGAAGATGCCCTGCCCTGGCGATCGGTTGCCCAGGCGACGGCTCGACGTTTGATTCGATTGGCCGTTGTTCACGCAGTGATTTTTGCCGCCGCCGGTTACGCGGTGGTCTATAACTTTGGATGGTTCAATCCGTGGCTGGGTGTTCTGCTGGGTCCTGCGTTGTTGCCAATCCTGGTGTTGTGGGCTCGCAAGAAAGCGCGAGCGATGCGGTACGCGCGGCAGGACGACCTGCTGGTCTATCGCAGCGGAGTACTGAACCGAAAAACGAGCATGACGTTTTTCGACAAAGTGCAAACGATCAGTGTGGAGCAATCGCCATTCGATCGTCGCTGGGGCATGGCCTCCCTTACCGTGGACACCGCGGCGGCGGGTCCTGCAGAGCATCGAATTTCAGTCCGATACCTGGACGAAGGCTTTGCTCAGGCGGAATTGGCTGAAATCAGAATTGCCGCTTCTCGATTCACACCTGACTTTGGCTGATCAATTGGAATACATCGCGTCGTGTCCAATTTGATTCGGTCTCTCTTTCCAGTACTCATTGGCTTCACTGGAAACCTGGTGTCGCACAGGCTGTTGCTGTTCATACAGCTTGATGTGTTGCTCGATCGTTTCGATTTGCTTGGCGTCTTCGGTAAATTCGAGAGCCTTGTTCGCTGCCTTGACGGCACGAGTAAAGTCACCTGATTCAGCCAATGCAGCGCCAAAGGAATCCCAAGCCTGGCATCGTTCCTGGTCAGTCTCGGAAAACTTGATCGCTCGCGAAGCACATTTCTTGGCAGGTCCCCCTCTACGAAACTCAGACTTCTTCGAGGTCGCGAGGATCCTGGAAAAGTTGCTCCACGCTGTCGAATCCTCGTCGCAAATCGAGAGTGCGGTCTTCAAGTGGTCAATTGCTTTGGAGTAATCGCCAAGCTGTTCGAATTCGTGAGCCAACTTGATTTGGTTGTCGCAACTGTCCGGCGTCCGCTTGATTACGTATTGCAAATCCTCAATCGCTTGTCGATGCTTGCCGTGCGAACTACAGATGCTCGCCCGCAATCGGTAAACATCCAGTTTGTGCGGGAACAAATCATGAAGATAGTCCGCGTCTCGCAACGCAGCCTCGGCATTGTTCATGCTGGAATAGATATTACATCGCAACGCGAACGGTTCGTATTCACCCGGCTGGCGTTTGCAAAGCATATCACAAAGGCGTAACGCATCATCGTAAAGATCGGCTTCGTAGTAAGCCTTCGCGTTTTTGGTCAACGTCGCATTCGTCACAACGATCGAAGAATCGCAGCCGACCGTAGCCAACAGCAATGCAATCGAAAACAGGACGACCCACGTTCGCATCAGGAATCTCTTTAAGGCTTCAAATAGTGGAACAAAATCAGCGGAACAAAACGGGCAGACCTATCGCGCCCAGTTTTTCTCATGAGTAAACGTAGCTCGCAATTTGGGTGGGGGCAAACGATACCCGTTCATCTCGCATTCACTGGAATCGACACATTCAAACCAGTCGGCAACACCTGCACAGGGATGATGCATTTTCTCACCCGTGCATGTTGAAATTATTCATCATGATGCATTTTTGCATGCTACCTTTTTCCAGCTAGTTGAGATATGCGCCGTATGCGGAGGTCCGCCACGAGTGCAAAAATGATGAAACGGTCTCGATTAGCAGTGTGTTTACGCGAAAGTCTGATGGGCGCAATGCTGATTTCCAAATACCAACGAATCTTGATTAACGCCCTTTGCATTGCATTGGTCGGGTTGATGTTCGCTGGATGCGCCCAACAATTGCAGTTGCCACGGATCGACCCGCTGGGACGTTCGATCTTCCTGCCGAACAATGCCACCACGGTGGTCACGCCGGCAAACCAGCTACCTACTCCAGGAATCGTGGTTCCGGGCGCCGTTGCAGGCGGCACGCCAGTATTCGCTGGCCAACTGGGCCAGCAGCCGATCATTCAGCAACCAATTATCCAGCAACCGGTCATTCAGCAACCGTTCCAGGGGCAACCACTGGTCAACGTTCCCGTGCGATCCGGCCCCGCGTTCACACAACCTCCCGCTGTACCATCTTGCGCTAATGGAAACTGCGGCGCATCACTGGGACGGCCTCACATTCAACCAAGTGGCTCGCTGATTTCGCATCGCGGCCCTATTAATAACGCCCTCAACCGAGGCAAACGTGGCACTCTGACAACAACGCCAGCAAAAATTGTGGCTCCCGTCGGCAGTGAAGTCGTCGTGTTGGCCGGAATTTGTGGTGGCGACGGATACTTTGTCACCAACCAACCGATCGAATGGATGTTGTCGCAGGACAGCGCCGGTCAATTGGTCGAGGTCGGTGGCATGGAACATAGCGCGTTCAACAGACTGATATCGCCCAGCGCCAAGAAGTTCAGCGGCGACTACGCGTGGGGCCGCACCGCACTGAAAGAGAAACTGTTAACTCGCGGAACCGATACACCTGGCGATGATATGCGAGTCGCCAAGGGTCAAGCCTATGTCACGTTGACTTCGGGGTCGGCCGGTACCAGTTACTTGACCACGGTGGCTCCGAAAACCGACGCGTGGCCAGAACGAAAATCGATTACGCGAATTCACTGGGTAGACGGAGTCTGGTCGATACCGGCACCTACTTCGGCTGCGGCTGGTACCGTTCAACCGCTGAATTCTGTGGTGACTCGATCATCCGACGGAACAGGCGTCGAAGGCTGGAAGGTCAAGTATCAAATCGTTGGCGGCGTGCCGGCCGAATTTGGTCCGGATGGAACTCAAACGGCTGAGGTTACAACCAACAGCCAGGGTCAGGCACCGATCAACATCCGCCAACCAGCCGGCCAGGCAGTCGTTGGGCCGACACAGGTTCGTGTAGAAGTCGTGCGGCCTGGATTTGGAACCGGACAATCGGTTCCTGTCGAAAGCGGCATTACCACGGTCAACTGGAGTGCCCCGGCGTTGACGATTCGCGCAATTGGACCTCGCACCGCAGGCATCAATCAACCATTTAATTATCGAGTCGAGGTTACCAACCCGGGCGATCAGGTCGCTCGAGGAGTAAAGGTCTCCACCGAAGATATCGTTGATTCGCTCGAGTACATTTCAAGTTCTCCGAAGCCGGGCCAATACGGAAACCGGTTCGAATGGGAACTCGGAGACATTCAACCGGGCAGCCAGCCGAAGGTGATCGATATCCAGATGCGTGCGGACGAGAAAGGTCCGAAACAACTCTGCTTCGAAGCGGCCAGCGATTCCGACAACCTGACGACCGAGGCCTGTGCCGAAACGACGGTAGCGGTTCCTTGTATTGGGCTGGATATTGACGGGCCAACCACGGGCAAGACCGGCGACCTGCTCAGTTACAACTTCAATGTCACGAATCAATGCGATCGACCATTGGAAAATGTTCAGATTCAATTGCAATACGATCCGGCTCTGGTTGCCGACGGCGTGCCCAACCCTGTTCAACTGAACACGATTGATCGAATCCTGCCAGGCGAAACCAGGAATCTGCCGCCATTGACATTCCGTGCCATCCGCGGCGGCACTCACTGCTTCAACATGGACATTCAAACTTCTGCTGGTGACAAGTCACGAGCCAGACGTTGCGTGGAGATCGAAAATGTAAACGAGTCGAAAGTTCGGATCGACATGCAGGGCGAAAGAGTCGTGCGGTTGGGCGACCAGGCATTTGTAAAAATGGTGGTAACAAATGTTGGCAACGTACCGTTGGATGACGTGACACTGCTGAATGCGTTCTCACGATCCTTGGAGCCTGCCAGGAAAACAGATTTCCCGCAAACGTGGATTGGCGACGACATGGCCTTTTCGCTGGGACGAATCGAACCTGGCGAATCGAAAACGGTAGAAGTCAAATACGACACGCTACGTGCAGACGGCGACGCGTTCAGCCGCGCAACCGTGACGACACCATTCGAAGAGGCCAGCGATCAAACCAGCATCCCGATTCGCATCGAACCTGCGGGTGCCGGCGGATTCGGCAACGGTGGTGGATTCAACAACGGCGGCGACAATCCAGGGGCGGCCAATCCCGGCGGTGCTGGTGTGCCCGGTGGCTCCGCAGGCAATCTGGAAGTCAATGTAAATGCCATCGATCGCCGGGTGGCGGTGAACAACAATGCGACCTTCCGGGTTTCGGTTACCAACAACCGAGCCATCGCCGATCAAAATATTCAAATCACTCTTTTGGTTCCCCCCGGTACCAATTTACAAGCACCGGACCCGACGCAAACCGGCTTGCGAATTATCAGGCAATCGGACGACGGCAGCATTGTCACGTTCGAACCCCGCCTGGAAATGCGTCCTGGCGAAACACTCTCGTTTCCCATCACCTTGCAGACTCGTCAGCAAGGACAAATCACCTTTGCGGTCCAGGCCAATAGTGCTCGTAGCCCGAGCAACATTGAGGCAACGGATACCGTGACGGTCATTCCCTAAAAACCAAATACCGGAACTGAGAACTTAAGGATATTCCAATGAAGAAGCTGGATGGATTTTCACTACTTGCCATTAGCATTTGTTGCTGCATTTTTGTGTCGCTTGGTTACGTCAAGTTGTTTCACAGCGTTGCACAAAACGTCAACAAGGCAAACACGGCAGATTTCTGGCAAGTACGCAACATGGCGTTGAAGATGCGTAGCCCGACCAAGGAAGCCCGTCTGGCTTTTAGCGAAGGCAACCTGAACGTCTTCGATATCCAATCGCTAACCGATTCGTCCGATCACCAGGTCGTTGATTTGGCGATCAAGAATGCCAAGACGAACGACAATGGTATCGCTGTCAAAACTGCTGGCTTCGGAATGGCGAGCTGGTTTAACGAGAAAGATGAAGCGGCTGAGCTGGCTAAAAGCCATGCAAAATTCATCGACCTAAGCTCAGAATTCGCGATGGACTACAATCGGGAACTGACTCGATTGATCAATAGTCATTAGTCAAAAACGGGATCGGCCTGCCCTTTCCTTCATTGGGCGCTGGCCGTCCGAATCGATTAGAAATTGCCACCGATACACACACCGATCGGCACAGATATTCATGAACCAGCGGTTAGTACCTGGTCGGTGAAGATCCGTGTCGATCGGTGTTTCCCATTTGACATACGTTCTGAGGTGTGGCGATTAAACAAGTTGCCGATGTCTGTCACCTTGTTGATCACGACGATCGTTCCGGTTAGTCAACCGTGGCAAAAAAAGGAAACTTTGCAGGCTGGCGAGTCCGATGAAATGAGTGAATAGCCAGGATGTTATTGAAGGCTGAAGGATTGGCCCGCACTCCCCTTATTCCAGCAAGGCCAATCCTATGAACGCACTCGACAAGCCCGTCGTCCTGGTCATCGACCCTGATCCGCTAACGCTAACCGCCATCGCTGCGATGTTGGACAGCGCTCAATTCAAGGTGTTCTGTGCTCGCGATCGCGAAGCCGCTTTGAAAGGTGCCCGGGATCTTACACTCGATCTAATCGTTTGCGACGAAGAAATCGACGATTCGCGAGGCGAGTCAATGATCGCTGAACTGCGCGCGATTCCCGACCGCCACGATGTGCCAATCATGTACATGTCCGAGCGGCAGCTGCCCGATATCATCTCGCGGAATCATGAATCGGGTGTTGCCTACCACATCAAGAAGCCGATCGATCCGAACGGCTTGCTGGATTCGATCGACAAAGCGTTGTTCGAACTGCCTTTGATCAACAATCAGATCAAGACGAAGTTGAGAAAGCCTCACTTCCCAATCGGCGCGTCGACCAACAATTCGTTTACCATCCCGCACGTGACGACGAATCAGTAAACGAGTCACTCGGCCAAGCCCAAGAAAAAAGGCGTCACCCGAATCGGTGACGCCTGTTGTTTTTCAAATTTGATCGCCTTGGTTTAGAAGCGAACCATCATTCCAAAGACCAGACCGTGAGCGAATGAGGTGTTCGATGTGGTCAACACGGGGTTGGTTCCGGCGGCGAACAATTGAGCCGGTGCCAGAGCGACGCCGTCGAGCCATTGAGCTTCGTAGCCGGTGTAAACCGACACGGTTCCCGGAGCGATATCGTAGTGAAAGCGTCCACTGACTTCTCCGATTCCCGCCAAATCAGTTTGCCTGTCAGTGAAGACAGTGGCCAATGCCGGCGGCAAACCGGCCAGCGTCGTTTCTGCTGTCGTAGTCGTCGATGTAAAGTTCGCCAGGATAGCACCCCTGACGGTACCGACAAAGAACAAGTTACGTGAAATCGGACGCCGCAGGTCTACTCCAAAACCCAGGCCAGGCATTCGGTTGTCGGCTTCTGTCACCGTATCGATATCCAACAGGAATCCTGGAATCATCGGGTTGTTGAATTGAGTGTCGACTTCGATTCGTTCTGTCAGGTCCACGTAACGAGGGCCAATCATAAACGTCACACCCGGTCGCACCGTTCTCTTGTAATTCAACTCGAGACTGAACAAGTTGGATTCGTATCCGTAATCGAAATTGGTCAGGTCCGTTCCAATCGGAAGAATGGCTGGAGTAAACAACGGAGAACTCAAATCGCCAGTGCGACTCTCAAAGTTGTCCCAGCGATTGACCGTTCCACGAATTTCCCAGCCGCTATCGCTGCTGGTATTTTTCGAGAACCGGATCTCAGCACCCGCCGAAACATCCAGGTCCGCAGCGTCCCCTGCATCAAACACCGTTACGTTCGTTGGGTTGACGGTCACCAAACTGAATTGGATATCAGTGGTGGGCCGGTCCAGAAGTCTGGCCCCAACTTCGACTTCCCACCTACCCTGGTTGCCGTAGGTGTTTTGTGGCCATTGAGCGGTCACGCTGCCGCAGCTCAACAAGCTGATGATTACGGCGATGGCCAACATTTTCGATTTCACGGTTTTTCCTCCGACGGAGATTCGCGCACTTTACCTTTGCCATATGGAATCGACCCCTACTGCTGGAATAATTAGTAGCAACCGTACCGCCGACAAACTCCAGCAAATTTCGCCAAACACCCCGGTCTACCTCGTCCAACAATTATTCGGCAATCATCTAGCCATCTACCCGCTCATTGGAATGCCCAAGAAGCCACAAGGTCCCTGTCGCGTAGCGACCAATCACGGTTAGCCATGGGTTTTAACCCGTGGTTGAATGAACCGAGCAACCCTCGTCGCGTAGCGACCGATCACGGGCAGCAACGAGGTTTTTCGGGCCTGAAACACCAAGGCTACATCCCGAGTAACATCCGAAGCCTCTCTAATAATGCCATTTTCCTGGCATTTAATGCTTGACAGCAGATCGCCAAGTGTTAAAAATTTGGCTTAAAGACTTGCGGGCCAATACCCGAGAGTACGCCTGAAAAAACGCAACTGAAACAAACACGCCTCTCTATCAGAAACAGCAATGGACCCGACTCAGAACCTAAGTCGCCGCGAACGGCAAATCATGCAAGTCATTTTTGCGCAAGGCAGCGCGACCGCGAAACAGATCGTAGGACTGATTCCGGACCCGCCCAGCCGCACGGCGGTTCGCACGACATTGACCATTCTGGTTGAAAAGAATTTGCTGAAATACAAACGCGAGGGCCGTGAGTTCGTGTACTCGCCGATTCGCTCCAAAGAGAAGGCGAGTCGGGGTGCTTTGCAAAACGTGTTGTCGACCTTCTTCGGTGGATCGATCGAAAACCTGGTCGCTTCACACTTTTCTGATCCCAATTCGGAGCTCACTGAAGACGAGCTCAAGCGACTTGAACGCATGATCAAGGAAGCGCGGAAGCAGGAGAAAGGCAAATGAGCAACTTGACCAGCGAATTCCAAAACCTGCTTACCAATTTCGACCTTGCGTCAGTCACCATGTTATTGGTCAAGTTCACAATTCTGTTGGCCATCGTGTTGGTGTTTTACCGTCTGACCAAAAAACGTGCCGCGTCATTCCGGCATGCGGTGCTGGGCGTGGGCGTATTGTTCACACCGTTGTTGTTGACCTGCCACATGTTCTTTCCGGGATGGTCGATCACCGTTCCCGAATTTGCAGCCTTCGAAAGAATGGCTCAGGCACCAATCGTCACAACACAAACTGAAACCGAACCTGATTCACTTGCAACCGATCCATTCACTCCCGGCTTGGCGGCCGACGATAACATTGGCTTTGCCCTTGAGTGCGGCGACGCGAACCAGTTCAACAACGAAGCCGCAATGCAACTACCGGTGATCGCCCAGGAACCCTGTCAGCAATCGCCAGTCACAACCGCGACAAAAACTGCCACCCAACCGGTTCTCTCGTTTTTCGGGTTTGCCGCGCTGATTTGGATATTTATTACGTCGTGGTTGCTGATTCGCCTGGCAACGGCCTGGTGTTTCATGGCCTCGAAAATTCGGCGCGCCCCGATTGTCGATGCTAACCAATTGGCCTCGTACGGTGTCCCTACATCGCTGGCCCTCGATCTGGTAGCCAATAACATTCGCGTTCGTGTCAGTCGATCGCGTGAGCAGATGCCGTTGGGAGTAGGGCTGATTCGCAAAACGATTTTACTGCCACGAGGCTGTCGCAAGTGGACGCCGCTGGAATGGCAATCGGTTCTACTGCATGAGAAGGCGCATTTTGATCGCCGGGATTGCTGGATCAACCTGGCGGCGCGAATTCAACAATCGTTGCTGTGGTTTCATCCACTGTCGTCGTTGTTGCTGAAAATGATTCGTAGTGAAAGCGAGTTTGCTTGCGACGATCGCGTATTGGCCTCGGGAATTTCACGGGTCGACTATGCCGAAGTGTTGTTGCAAATGGCATCTGCCGGGCGTTACCAACGATCGGCCAACCTGGTGTCGGTCACCATGAGCGAATCAGCGCCATTAGAATCACGAATGAGTTCGATCCTGAATGATACAACGCCTCGACGCCCCACCAGCCGGTTGTCGCTGTTGTTGATGGCGTCCGTCATCTCGTTGTTGTTGGTACCGCTGGCAACCGCGCAATTGCTGCCGCTTGCCAGTCAGCCGACTGCGGAGATTGAGCCGGCAACGAATCCGGTTGCTACGGATCAACCACAGGAGTCGGAAGCCGAGCCACTGTTCAACGTGTTGCTACGAGCAGGCGAAAAGGACACGACTTACGGCGGCGAGTTCCTGGCGACTTGCGACGAAACACTTTCTATCAAAACGGAAGCCGATCGCATCATCGAAATTGAATTTGCCGATGTGGACGAAATCTACCATGACCGTTTTGCGAACGCGTCGGGCTATCGAGGAACCATCGTGCACTTGATCGATGGCACCATCGTTCAAGGTAAAATCGACAAGTCGATCGACTCTCCGATCACCAATGATTCACTCGTGTTTCACCTCGACAATGCATCCTCGTTGCAGGACGCGACACGGACAATTGCTCCGGCTGACATCTACCGCTTGCGGCGAGTCAAAGCTGCGGCATTGCAAGCGGGCACGGTTACCAGCGGCGTTGCGACCAGCAAACTGTCTTATCATCTGCGTGCGCCCGAGGCACTGGAAGAGAAACAACACTGGCCCGCCTTGGTTATACTTCACCGAAACTATTCGGATTCAAAAGCATACATCGATTCAATTGTCGCCACGTGGCCCGAACTTGCTGAGCGATATGTGTTGATCGGAATTGACGGCGAACAATTCACACGTCCCTACGCTGAGCATGCCGAGCGCCCGTCATTCGCGTACACGGGGCTTAGCTTCGTCGGTAAGGGAGCGAATTTCCGCGGGTTCCAGGGAACGGATCGCGAGAGTCCGGCGCCGATCGCCGAGGCAATTATCGAACTACGACAACGCTTCAACTTCTCGAAACTGTTTCTGGCAGGGCATGGCAGCCGTGACTACACGTCTGGCGGCAACAACGCTTATCACATCCAGACTTACTTTCCGGATGTCACCGACGGCGTGGTCGTCGTAGCCGGTGCCAGTCTGGTTCAGTGCAACGTCGTAGAATTCAAGGACCCGGAAATTCGAGCCGCCCAACGCAAAACCCCGTTGGTGATTCTGGAACCGGCTGGCAAATCATCGACTTCCGGCAACGCCGATTGGGCCTACGAAAAATACATGGACAACGGGTTTCCAATGCTGAAGTACCTGAAAGAAGGGGCCGGACAGAACTTCGCCGATTTCCCGATCGACAAGGCTATCGCCTGGTTGGAACGGATCACGGCGCAAGAACCGGAAGAGGCACTCCGATCGGTCAGGACGTTTATCAGCGAAGGAAACCCACGTGACGCCAACGCGTTGGCTCACCGATTCCACTCGGTGAGTCAACAAACTGGCCAGCGTGATCCAGATCTCCAGGCACTGACGCAGGTCACTACCGAAGCGTTCGAAGAATCGCAGGAGCGAGTCGATCAGTTGGCTCGTTTCGAAGAGCTCCTCGAACGTAGTCTGGAAAGTGGAGAAGGAGTTGAAGACTGGTTCGACGATTTCATCGAGTTCCGCAAGGCCTGGGAATTCTCACCGGCAACTCAGGCACTCAGACAACGCTTCGATGAATTGCGTGCCGAACAGAATGCTCCGGCGAAAAAAATTTACAACCAGGCCCGCGCGGCTGACAAGGAAAAATCAAACAGCGGCAATCCGCTCTACGAAACAATCGTGACAAAGCACTTCGCATCCGCCTACTATCTCCAGGCGAAATCGATTCTTGATAAACGCAACGGCAAGCAAAAGTAGTCCACCGTAACCCGAGGTAAGCGATGAAATTCCGCAAGATTAACTGTCTGGCAATATGCGCCGCCATCACCATTCTGGTCCTTCATGTGCCAACGCAATCGTGGGCCCAGGAAAAGGACCGCACCACCAAAGAAACCCCGGAGTCCAATGAACCTGCCGATTGGGATGGGCAATGGATTACCGACCACGGCATCATGGAACTGAAAACCGAAGGCCAGCGAATCAGCGGCACGTATGGCGACGGCGGAACCATATCCGGCGTTGTGAAGAGGGACGTCACGGAGAAAGTCGAATTGAATTTCCGCAATGGTAACTCGCGGGGAACACTGACCGTCGAACGATCGGAAGACGGTCTGGCTTTCGACGGTCAATGGGCCAGTCGCGGAAACGGTGGGCTCTGGCGTGGCTGGAAGGTTGACCCGGATGCCGAGGACGCCGAGACGGCCGACTTCTCCGGATACTGGATGACTTCGTGGGGGCCAATGCGAGTGGAACAAAACGATACGGAAGTCACCGGCACATTTTCCGCAAACGGTTGGGGCAAATTCACCGGTACGGTGGCCGGTCGTCGCATGACGATTGATCGCAAGTATATCCGTTTCGAAAACCAGGCTTGGCTGGAGATGTCTCCGGACGGCTCGCGGATGTACGGACTCAACTTGTTCGACAAACCGGCAGAATGGACTGGTATCAGACTGCCTGATTTTTCCGCAGACGCAAAACCGCAAGCGGACGAAACCGTTAAAGGAATCTCCGAAAGCGGCATGTTGTATCACTTGCGGATGCCCACCGGCTGGGAACCGGGTGACGAGGTCGATGTGGTCGTGTTGCTTCACGGCAGTAACTGGACCACCGCCGGAATGGTTTACATCACCAACGACAACTGGCCTGATATCGGCAAGAAGTTTGCGATCTTGGGAATTCAAGGCGAGTCATGGAACAAATACAGTGACGCCGAAAGCCCGACTTTCAATTACACGTACCAAAACTGGATGGGCCGCAGCACCTATGGTGGTTACCCGTTTACAGATCGTGAAAGCCCCTACCTGGTCACCAACGTGATCAAGGAACTGAGTACCGCAAACAATTTCAAACGCATCTTTGTCGGCGGACACTCGCAGGGCGGTTTTCTGACACACATCATCCACATGAATTTCCCCGAGTTGATTGACGGCACGTTTCCAATTGCCGGCGGCCTGGCGATTCAGGCCTACGCCGATGCATTTGACGATGAAGAACTAATGAAGTCCCAACGTGAAATGCCGATGGCCATTGTGCACAGCAAGAACGATCGCGTCGTGTCGTATTCTGCCAGCCGTGATATCTACAATCGAAGAATTGAAGACGGTTTTGATCACTTGATCCGCATTGATTCCAATAATGGCCACGGCTACGACTTTTTGCCAGTCAATCAAGCGATTGAATTCCTGGACATGATGACCACCGATAACAAGAGCGAGATCAAGGATTACTTGCAAAGAATGGCAGAGGAGAAGCAATGGCGAATCGTGGGTGAAGTTCTGCAACACGCCACAGAGATCGGGGCAGGGGATTCAGTCGATGCCGTTGCAGAGGATTTTGAAAAGGCGGCTGCCCGCGACGCGGTGACTTTGCTGAAGAAGATCCAGGCGAATCGCAATTCCGATTGGGCCGAGGACTATCTGGATTGGCACGAACAGTTCAGCAAGGCGACTGCTGGCAAACAGACTGTGGCGGCTTTCAATGCACTGCGTGAACAGCATGCCGACGATGCGGAAACCGTCATGGAACGGTACCGAGACGCTCGCAACCAGCGGCAATACGATCAGGCCAAAAAGATACTTGGCGAAATCGTCCAGTCGCATTACACGTCAAAGTACTATCGACATGCCGTGCAGAGTCTGGAACAGCGCTAGGCAGGAAGAGTCTGGCGATACATACAAAAATACGAGCACGACGCGCCAGCGAGTGGTTTTGCGGTCCAGAACCACTCGCTGGCGCGTCGTGCTTGTACTCGTGTTCGTGCTTGTATGCGTACTGCTAACCGTAATAATGCCGATCGCTGATTTGGTCGTTCATCGTCAAGACATCGTAGACGACTCCCAGCCCAAACAAACCGAAAGTACACAAGTACGCGGCGCCGGTCACCCACCGCCCCTGCACAAACCGGTGCAGGCCAAATGCTCCGCCAATCACCAACAACAACCACGCCAACGTGTAGTCCGTAGAGCCTGGCATAAACCGAGCGTCTGCCTGGCGGTCCATATTCGGAATCAGAAACGCATCGACCAGCCAACCGATGCCAAACAAACCGAAGGTGAAAAACCACAGGATTCCGGTCAGAGGTTTACCATAGTAGAAGCGGTGAGCCCCGGTGAAACCGATCAACCACAGCAGGTATCCTACGGTCTTCGAATGAGTATCAGCGTAGCCGACTGGTACATATTTTACGTAAGTCGTGCGACTCGAATTTACTGGCTGGCGTGCAGGTCCATGCGAATCCTGGTAGCCAGGAATTTGTGACTCGCGTCCTTTGTGCGATCCGCGCTTTATCGAATCGACGTTCGCCGATTTCATTACCCATGTCGACATTCGAATCCCTCTCTTGTTTTTTCTCTCTCTTCTTCGCCCTCGATCGAGCGGACACTCGCCCTATCCATCGCCACGACAGGTCAACCTCACACAAACGGCAAGCTCACGGCCGCCTGAACCGTTCGCACTTTGTGAGACAGTCGATAATACGTTCACAAAAACCTGTCCAAATCTGTTGATTTGTGAAGTGATAGGGGGAAGTTCGTCTGTGCCGGAACAATATTGGGAGTATTCCATCCGGGAATCGGGGATTGTATGGCGAAATACCTGGCTGGCGATTAAAACTAGGGCCAGAAGCTGGTTTAGTGTCCATATTCCTGAAATTTGGAGTCTGACCAACCAGTCGCGGAAAGCCCGGAAGTCCCGAACTCAGGAAATCAAAGTAGCGAATGATTTGCGTCGAGCAACTTACGAAGGTATTCGAACGGGATGAGCGGCAGTTGATCGCAGTCGACCGGCTGTCGTTTCAAGTAGAAGCCGGCGAGGTCTACGGTCTTCTGGGTCCAAACGGAGCGGGCAAGACGACGACGATGCGAATGGTCCTGGGATTGATGGAACCTGACGGTGGCTATGCCGAGGTCGCTGGTTTTCGATCGTCCGTTTCACCTAACGAAGTCAAGCGACGGATCGGATTCGTTTCGGCAACCGCCGGAATCTACCAATGGCTGACTGCCCGCGAAATGTTGGCCTTCTTTTGCGAAGTCTACGGGCTCAAGGGAAAAGCAATTGGCAAACGGGTCGACGAAGTGGCCGAGATGCTGGGGTGTGGTCCGTTTATGGACCAACGATGTGCCAGCCTTAGCACCGGACAGAAACAACGAGTCAACCTGGCCAGAGCGATCGTACACGACCCGCCGACTCTGTTGCTGGACGAGCCAACGTTGGGGCTGGATGTTGTCGCCAGTGAAGTCGTCTTCGATTACATCAAGTTGGTTCAGCAAGCGGGCAAATCCGTGATCCTGTGTACGCACCGACTGGAACAGGCACAGCGAGTTTGCAATCGATTCGGGCTGCTGCACCAGGGCGTCATGGCTCACGAAGGTTCACTGTCTGAACTGCAATCGTTAACTGGCAAATCGAATCTGGTTGAAATCTTCCTCAGCATGATCGGACCCACCTCCATCAAGTCTGCCAATGAAACTGCCAACGCCTGAAAACCTGACGCCAACCAACAATCCACACCGTTGACAACGCAACTAACCAACCAACTCAACCACGACGAACAAGAAACGATCCATTGGAATCCAAGTCGTCCGAACTAGAAACCACACCAGCCACAACGAATGGCGCATCCTCGTTTGCGCCAATTTCGTTTTGGCGGCTGGCCAGCAAGGAACTCCGCGAAACGCTGCGTGACCGTCGCACGCTGATCACGTTGTTTCTGATGCCATTGATTGTTTACCCGATCCTCAGCCTGCTGTTCCAGGGATTCCTTGCCTCAGGACTAGAAAACAACAGCGCGGTCTCCGGCGTCACGACGGCCGAGAACGCCGTCGAAGGAGAATCCGAACCATTTGTGTTCGTTTTCAATGATGGTGACATTCTCAAAACACTGGCTCCGCATCTCAATCGTGGCTTTCAAAACCACTGGCGCATCAAAGCCATACACCCGGAGCAAACTGATCCTGTCCCCGAAACCAGCTTCAACGACACTCACATGCTGATGTCCGTTGAGCCCGGTAGAGGTCTGACCGTTCAAAGGATGGTCGGGCAGGGCATTGCCGATGTTGGCATCGAAATCGACAACCTGGAATTCGATCGAGGCATGTTGAGGCCGCTCAATATCACGTTGCACTACATAAAAGAGGACACACGCAGTATCGAAGCCGTGCGGCTATTCGAAAACATTCTGGATTCGGTCATCATCGGATCCTACCGGGATGTATTGAATTTCCGCCGAATCCCTGGCGTGGTGCCGCCGGTTTCCTATATCGCCAAAACGGTTTCTCCTCCGCCCTCGTCAAAAAAGGCCGGCATCTCCTTCGCCGCGTTGATCCCTTTGATCCTGACGTTGATGACGATCACCGGTGCCGTCTACCCGGCAATCGATTTGACGGCTGGCGAGCGTGAACGAGGGACACTGGAAAGTATGATTGCCGCGCCCGTGCCACGAATGCGAATCCTGTTGGGCAAACTGGTGGCGATTGTTAGTGTCGCCATGCTGACGGCCTTGGTCAATTTGATCGGAATGAGCATCACGTTGTGGGTGTTCCAGTTTGACCGCGCTCTGTTCGGCGAACAAGGTTTGACGTTGATTACCGTGGGCCGAATCCTTGGCCTGTTGATGTTGTTTGCGATCTTCTTTTCATCGGTCCTGTTGGTCATCACCAGCTTCGCCAGAAGTTTCAAGGAAGGCCAGGCGTATTTGATCCCGGTGATGATGGTGGCTTTGGCGCCGAGTTTAATGAGTCTTAAACCGGACCTGGAACTGGCTGGACTCTGGACGGTGACTCCGCTGGTCAACATCGTGTTACTGGCACGTGACGTATTGAATGACGCAGCGGTTTGGAAGAACGCCGTGGTTACCGTCGGCACAACGATCCTCTATTCGATTCTGGCGATCACGATGGCAGCCCGTTTTTTCGGCACCGCCAAAGTGTTGTACGGAATGGACCAGGGAATTGGCAGCCTGTTCAAACGACCTCGTGAAACTCGAACCGCCGCCAGTGCATCTTTGGCTCTACTTTGCCTGGCACTGTTGTTCCCAGCCAGTTTCATCTGGCAAGGCGTGATGGCCCGCACTGCTTCGGCGGGTGCCACGAACCTTTCGATGGCTGACGCCGGCTCCAACGACATGGTTTCGGCTGACCTGGTCCAACTGCAACTTCGCCTGGCCGCGCTGGGGTTGGTACTCGTCTTCCTGGTCGTACCCCTGTTACTCGCTGCATTTCATCGCATTCGGTTGATCGAGGGTTTCGGATTGACCAGGACACCCATCCTGGCGATCGCTGCCGGAATTTTCATGGGCGTTGGATTCGGACCGCTGCTGGTTCAGGGGATCGCCTGGTCGGCTGAGTTTTTGGAATCGTTTGGAATTTCGGATCAGGCATTAAGTGATGCTCTGGTTCAACGTGGCGAACAACACGTGGCCCAGCTAAAGAATGCGCCGTTTTGGTTAGTCCTGTTTTCGATGGCAATCGTGCCGGCGATTTGCGAAGAGCTGTTCTTTCGCGGGTTTTTGTTTCGAGCGTTTCGTGCCACCCTTTCGCCCTGGAAAACGATTCTTTCAACCGCATTGTTGTTCGGATCGTTTCACTTGATTTCGGCGAGCGGATTAACGCTCAGCCGCCTGGTACCAACGACGATCATGGGCGTGGTCCTTGGTTGGGTTTGCTACCGCAGCGGTAGCGTCATCCCGGGCATACTCTTGCACGGACTGCACAACGCAATGACGGTTGGCTTTGCCTTCTTCCGAGACGAAATGGTCGCCCGTGAGTGGATCGTCAAAGACCAGTCGAGCGTACCAATGCAGGTGCTGCTGGCCGGCGTCATTTGTGCTTCGATTGGTTGGCTGATTCTGATTTTCTTGAAGCGACCAACCCCGCCAAAGGACCCTGAGCAGACCACACCGATTCCGTCAGACCATGAATCAACGACTGAGCAGCGTACGTGAAAATCGTGCTTACCAACGACGGCAGCCGAACTCTCTATTCTGAATCGGCCGACCAGTGTTTTCATTCGGAATCTGGCGCTTTGTCCGAATCGCAAACGGTATACTTGCAAAACAGTGGCGTGCTAAATCGTTTGAAGAATGGCCAACCAACGCGTGTGCTGGAAATCGGACTGGGCACAGGATTCAATTTTTTGCTGACTGCCGACCTGGCGATTGAATTCGAAACAAGGCTCGATTACGTCGGCATTGACCTGGGCATTCCAGCTTCGAAACAACTTCGCGAACTCTGTTTCGAATCATTCATCCGTGATCAGGGTTTACCAGGCACGTGGTATCAAATCGCGGATTCAAATGAACCGGTTAACCTGCACCAGTTGTCACCCCACGTCGTTTTGACAACGGTTCTGGAACCAGCCGAAACGGCAATTCTGGATACCGAACGGTTCCCGATACGATCGTTTGACTCTGTATACATGGATGCCTTCAGCCCGAATCGGTCACCTGAGCTGTGGGAGCCCGAATTCTTGCAGCAACTGGGACGACTTCTAAAACCTAACGGGACTCTGACAACCTACTGCGTTAAATCTGTAATCCAGAAAAGAGTGACCGAGGCCGGATTCCAGGTCCAATGCCTGCCCGGACCGGAAGGCGGCAAGCGACAAGTCTTGTTGGCGACGAGGATCGAATCGTTCGAATCGTAATCGCGGCGTGTGAACATCGCTTGCCGAACAACCGAAACGCACTGGACTCCATCGGCCAATTGAAACAAACTAGGGACATGAGCGCCAGTAGTAACACTCCAGAAAACGATTCCCGCAACGCCAGGTTCCAAACGACTTGCTGGAGTGTCGTTTTATCGGCCCGGAACACGGAACAGTCGTCCGATGATTGGCGAACTTCGCTGGAGGCGCTCTGTCAAAATTATTGGTACCCGCTGTATGCCTACCTGCGACGCAAAGGCTACGCTCCAAACGACTGCCAGGATTTGACTCAGGACTTTTTTGCAAAGTTGATCGAAAAGGATTTCCTGAAAGCAATCGACCCCGAACGAGGACGGTTTCGTTGGTTCATGATGGATGCGATTAAGAAGTTCGCCGCCAATTGGAATGCCAAACAGTCTGCGAAAAAGCGTGGTGGCGACCGCCAAATCTTTTCGTTGCAGTTCGAAGATGGCGAAAGCCGTTACCAACGCGAACCGACTGACGGGCTGACGGCGGAAAAGCTGTTCGAGCGCCGTTGGACACTCGAATTGCTGGATCGTGCCATGGATTCGCTGCAGCAGACTTATCTCGAAAATGGAAAGCAGCGACATTTCGAGGCGTTAAAGGTATTCCTGACCGCCGACTCGTCTCCGCCGTCGTATGCCGAGGTGGCCAAGACGCTCGGGTTAAGTGGCGCGGCGATCAAGGTGGCCGTTCATCGATTGCGCGACAAGTATCGTGACTGCGTCCATCGTCAGGTGGCGGATACTCTGGATGATGAAGATTCTTTGGAAGACGAGTTCAATCGGTTGTTGGAGACGTTGTAGTTAAAGTCGTAGTAACATCCTGCATCAACCCAATCTGCTACAAACTGAAACGCAGTTGAACGACACCTGAATCCATCCATGCAAATCGGCCGGGGCAGCCGATCAACGATGACAAACATTACCAAAACGGAATTAGTCAGGTGGGATCGACCAGTCTTGGCGAGGAAGGGATTTGTCATTTTGGCGAATCGCAATAGAGAAGCCGTTTGAGCCAACTAAAATTCGGCGGCTCACAGGTTTCTACCTTCTCCATTCTGAACAAGTCGGAAAAGTTTCAACGAAATTGATTCCGCCCGTTCGAGAACCGATATTGGAGTTAAGGCAGATGTTGCTCATCACGCTCGCAACCCCTTAAAACCAGACGTTTCCTTTACCGATCGGTATCCAGCAACGACAATAGACGGCGACCTCAGGGTTATCCCGTCGAGGCTTGAAAAAATCTCGCCCAACTTGGCTGCCGCTCTGCAAACGGCAGGTTTTTCAGGATTTTTGGCAACAGGCTGTAACCTTGGCCGCCGACTTCGTATTGACTGGTTAGCAGGACAAAATCAAGCCAACCCGGACCGAATCAACATCAGCGGTATCGACCATGACCAAACAACTAACATGCCCCACATGCCAAACGGAATTCGAAAGCAGTCGAAGTTCGGGCGGCATGTGCCCCAAATGTTTGTTGATGGGCGCCTCGCCGGCGGCGGGCAATAAACCGGCCGACCGAGGCAACGCGACTCGCACATACGACAACGGCGCAGCTGGCGTAGCCGTCATGAAACCGGCACAAGTCAACGAGCTGTTTCCTGAGCTGGAAGTTCTGGACGTCATTGGCCAAGGCGGCATGGGCGTCGTCTACAAAGCCAAACAAAAAAACCTCGGTCGCGAAGTAGCCTTGAAATTGCTCTCATCCGACTTGATGGACAACCCGGCATTCGCTGAGCGGTTCACGCGTGAAGCTCGCGCGATGGCCATGATGAACCACCCGAACATCATCGCGATTTTTGATTTTGGCCAGCGAGGATCGCACTACTACCTGGTCATGGAATACGTCGACGGATTGAATCTCAGGCAGTTGATTCTCGGCACTAAACTGGAACCAACCGAGGCCATGCAAATGGTTCCGCAACTCTGCGACGCTCTCCAATACGCACACGATCGGGGCATCGTGCATCGTGACATCAAACCGGAAAACGTGTTGATCTCGCAAGAAGGCAACATCAAGATTGCAGATTTTGGATTGGCAAAACTTACGGACGGTACCCCCGGCAATTTCACGCTGACTCAATCACGGCAAGTGATGGGCACACTGAACTACATGGCACCCGAGCAAGTCGAAACGCCAACCGATGTCGATCATCGTGCCGACATCTATTCGTTGGGCGTCGTGATCTACGAGCTGTTGACTGGCGAGCTTCCGCTGGGACGATTCTCGGTCCCTTCCCAAAAAGCGAAGATCGACGCTCGTTTGGACGACGTCGTATTGCGTGCTCTGGAAAAAGATCCCTCGCTGCGTTACCAACACGCCAGCGAGTTCAAGACTGGAATGGAGAGTATCGCCGGTGGTGGCCCGTTCGTTAGACAATTTGGCGGCAACAACCGGGACCAGGCCCTGGCATCCCGTATCGGAACGTTTGTTTGGCTTGCGCTCGCCACAACTTTCTGCATTATCGGAGGCATCACATTGATCGTTGGTGGCCTTTCCGAAAGTGAAGACACATTCTTTCCGGCTGCATTTGTGCTGGCCGGCATCGGAGGATTGTTGTTTGCCTTGTACGGAATATTCTCAAAGGTCTTTGGCGACCCGGAACAAGCCGCAGAGAAAACCGAGCCCACAATCACCGATCAGAAAGTCGACGCATATCAATCGACGTTTTCCAAAGTCTTGTTGACGACCGGTGTGTCGTTGATCATTGGGGCCTTCGTTGGCGTTTCGTTTTTTCACGTGTCAAATGCTGGTGGCTTCGTAACGTTTATGGTTGGCGTCGTCGCATTGGTTTCGAGATCAATGTTTACGCAAACGAATTCAAATACTGGATCCGCACCCGAGTCGACTCTGTCGAAAAAGGAAAAGAAGCGGAAGAAGCGGCAGGTCGCTGCAACACCGATGCCTGCGTGGCTGCTGATGATCAAGGCTTTGGCGATTGCGTGTTTCTTTGCCTGTCCCCTGGCATTCATCTTGTCCAACAAATTTGGCTCCGAGAATCGTCAACTGATGGTAAACATCGGAATTTTGGCGCCCATTGTTGGTGCTTTTGTTTCATCGATCGTTTCCATGATTGCCAGGAATAACGGCTACCGAATCGACGACTAGTCGACCTGGCCCAATCGGAACGTCGACGGAATCAAATGTCGAGTTATCAAAGCGGATTCGAAACCACTGTTTTGTCAGTGTTTTGACCAGGCTCATTGTTTGCTCTGCCAGTTCCGCTGCAGGTCGCTAGAATAACACGATGTTGTTCCAAGTCGTGAACCATCTGCACACTCCTTCCCGGACCAATCAATGAATCTGCCCGCATTGCCTTCCGTTCCCAAGATCGCTTCCACGAAACTACTCCGCCGTTCCAGCAAAAGCCGCGCTGGTTATTGGCGACGACCAACGATCTTGTTTCTCGGGTTGCTGTTCTGTTTTGCATTGCCCGGAATCTTGATGGCGGCGACGCAGTCCAGTGGGCTGTCCGCGGGACAATCCGTCGCGGTGGCTGAATTGACCAAACAAATTTCGTCGATCGAGTGGCTGGCTCCATTGGCTCCGATCGCCTTATCGCCTTTCTTCGGCATCACTCTATTATCCGGACTCGCGTTGTACGGACCTGAATGGTTGCCGGACAACGCTTTGCTGGGAGCGAATTCACCGTTGGCCAATCCGGCGATCTTCTGGATCTTCCTGGTTCTAACAGTCACGACCTCGCTGCCCAGACTTTCGAAAGTCAGCAAGCCGCTGGCTCAGTTCGCCGATTTCCTGGAAACGTATTCTGCAATCATCGTGTTGGTCGGAATGAAGCTGGCAACCTCGATAACGACCGCTCCGGATTCCGAAACCGCGTTCATGGTCCAGGCCGGGATTTTCCAGGTCGGCATGGATGGCCTGATCGCAATCGCCATGGCCGTCAACATTGTGGTCATCAATGCGGTGAAGTTTTTCTTCGAGTTCCTTGTTTGGATTACGCCCATCCCGTTACTTGATGCGGGGTTCGAGGCTGCCAACAAAGCGTTGTGCGCCGCGTTAATGGGCTTGTACGCTTACAGTCCTATCCTGGCTTTGTGTGTCAACATCGGTCTGTTCCTGATTTGTCTTTACGTGTTCGGTTGGGCTCGCAAACGCGAAATCTTTTTCCGCACGACCGTCACCGATTATGTGCTCGGCTTCTTCAACAAGAAACGAGGCTCGACGCCACCAGCCAGCCTGACCGTGTTCCCCGCTTTTGATACGGGTGCGATCAAGAGACGCAGCAAGTGCTCATTGGTTCGTACCGACGCCGGTTTACAATTGACGCAATCACGCTGGCTGAGATCGTCAATCGTGGAACAGCTCAGCGGCCAACCTGTGATCGAAAAGGACTGGTGGACCAATTCCGTCAACTTGCCCAACGGCGTTAAGTTGACTTTCACGTCGCGGTACAACGCTTGCCTGCCGGAACTGGCAACCAGCCTTGGAGGCAGTGTCCACGAAGCCGCCTCGCAACTGTCGGACACGAAACACGCTCGACAAATCGAATTCAGCTAGGCGAGCTGCCGGGCCAAGCCGCGAATCTGACCGATTTTCGCAGCTTCACCAGCGTAAATCGGGCGTTTCGCAACGAGCTGCCGAGGCTTAACAAGCCCAGCAGAATTTTGTTACACTGATCCTCTCTTAAACCCAACAAAACGGATTTACCACTTGGCAGAGGAGAGACTGCTTGTGATGGATAAGACGGATCAAAATAAATCTGCACACGAACCGACTCAGCCAGAGGCTGCGGCGGCGTATCTGCGACCACAGGATCAGAAATCGACGGTAGCCATTATTTTTTGTCTACTGGCTTGGCTTGCTGGAACGCTTGCGCTCTATTGGCTCAGCAAAGGCGGATTTGCCCAAATCGACAAGCTGCCAGAAAATGAGTATGCGTTTCAAGTCGACTTGAACGAAGCGGATTGGACAGAGATTTCTGCCCTGCCTACGATTGGTGAAACGATCGCCAGGCGGATCACCACTGATCGCGATTCGCACGGCCCTTTTTCCAGCTTGCAGTCATTGACTCGAGTCGACGGTGTTGGCAATCAAACGATCAATACCATCCGGCCGTACGTCGCAGGATTGCCTCAATCGGATAAGATGGTGGTCGACAACCGTTGAACATCTGACCGGTCCCGCAAAAAAGACTCTCGATGAAATTTGATCTTCAAGCACCGTTCGAACCGGCCGGTGACCAGCCGGCGGCTATCGAAGACCTGGTAAAGGGGCTCAAAGAAAAAAAGAAGCACCAGGTTTTGATGGGTGTGACCGGGTCGGGCAAGACCTTTACCGTTGCCAATGTCATCCAGAAAATCCAGCGACCGACGCTGGTCATCTCGCACAACAAGACCCTGGCAGCTCAACTGTACGCCGAGTTCAAGGAATTCTTCCCGCGCAACGCCGTCCACTACTTCGTCTCCTACTACGATTACTACCAACCGGAAGCCTACATTCCGGCGCGTGACATCTACATCGAAAAGGACGCCTCTATCAACGAGGAAATCGATCGTTTGCGTTTGGCGACGACCAGTTCGCTGGTCAGCCGCGAAGACGTGATCATCGTGGCCAGCGTCTCCAGCATCTACGGCCTTGGGTCACCCGAAGACTACAAGAACATGATGGTGGCATTGGCCAAAGGCGAAACGATCGACCGCGACGAAATGCTGACTCGCTTGATCGATATTCAATATCAAAGAAACGACATCTCATTCGAACGTTCCAAGTTCCGAGTGCGTGGCGATTGCGTCGAGGTCTGGCCCTCGTACGAGGAATTCGCTTACCGAATCGAATTATGGGGTGACGAAGTCGAACAGCTTTCTTACATCAACCCGCTGACTGGCGAAGTAATTGAAACGCAGGATCGGCTGTTCATTTATCCGGCCAAGCACTTTGTAACTTCGGAAGAGCGAATCAAGGCAGCGGTCGGCGAGATCAAAAAAGAGCTGGCCGAACAACTCGAAAAATTCCGTGACCAAAACAAATTACTGGAGGCGCAACGACTTAGCGCCCGGACGCGGTTCGATCTGGAGATGCTGCAAGCGGTCGGCCATTGCCCAGGAATCGAAAACTACAGTCGACCATTAGCTGGACGACCAGCCGGTGCACCACCCGAATCGCTATACAACTTTTTCCCCGACGACTTTTTGCTGGTGATCGATGAGTCGCATGTGACGATCCCGCAAGTTCGCGCGATGTACGCCGGTGACCGCAGCCGCAAGATGACGTTGGTCGAACACGGATTCCGGCTGCCCAGTGCCTTGGACAATCGACCGATGAAGTTCGAAGAATGGGAGCAACGAATTCACCAGGTCATCATGGTTTCGGCGACTCCAAACGATTACGAACTGGAAGCATCGGGCGGCGAAATTGTCGAGCAGATCATTCGACCTACCGGATTGCTGGATCCGGAGATCGACGTCGTGCCGGCTCGCGGACAGGTCGTGCATTTGCTGGAGCAAATCAAACAGCGTCGAGAAAAAAATGAACGAGTCCTGGTCACCGCCGTTACCAAACGACTAGCCGAAGACTTGTCCGCCTACTTTTGCGAAAACGGTGTGGCCAGCAAATGGCTGCACAGCGAACTGGATGCATTCGAACGTGTCGAGCTGTTGCAGGATTTACGAGCCGGCCATTTCGAGGTTCTGGTGGGTGTGAACCTGCTGCGTGAGGGACTCGACTTGCCAGAGGTCTCGCTCGTGGCAATCCTGGATGCTGACAAGCAAGGCTTCCTGCGTAGCGAAACGTCATTGATCCAAACGATCGGACGAAGCGCTCGTAACGTGAACGCCAAGGTGATCCTGTACGCTGACAAAGTTACCGACGCGATGAAAGGTGCGATGGACGAAACGTTCCGTCGCCGAAAATTGCAGGAAGCCTACAACAAGAAACATGGCATCACACCGAAAACGATCGCCAAGAATTTGCGGGCCGGCATTGAACAGGATCGCAAAGAACACGAAGAAGCAAGTGCTGCCGCTGGCGCTGGTGGTGAAACGATCTACGTCACCGAAGAGTACGTCAATGACTTGCGTACTGAAATGTTGAAGGCCGCTGAAAACCTTGAGTTCGAGAAGGCCGGAATGCTGCGGGACCGCATCAGCCAGCTGCAGGATTCAATTGGCGAGCCGCTCTCGGAGGTCAAGGAGGCAAAGTCGAAATACGGTCGCGGCAAAGGGAAAAAAGGACGTGGCAGCCGCAACAAACGTGGGCATGTGCCAAGGCCAAAGAAACTGAAGTAACAAGGGCGAGAATAGTAGTTGCCAGGAAACCAGTTCGGACCGACAAGCACCATGTGGACTCAGAAACATACTCAACTGTCACCTCGCCGCCGCGGATTCCACCTGGTCACCGAAGAGGTACTTCAAGCAATCCCGGAATTGGAATCGATTCGCACCGGCTTGTTGCACGTGTTCATTCAGCACACGTCGGCGTCACTGACGATCAATGAGAATGCTGATCCGGATGTGCGTATCGACATGGAAACCGCCGCTAACCTGATCTGCCCGGAAGACCTGCCCTTCGTTCACACTTGCGAAGGCCCTGACGACATGCCCGCGCACGTAAAGGCTTCGCTAATGGGTAACTCACTAAGTATTCCCGTCGCCGATGGTCGCTTGCTGCTTGGAACGTGGCAAGGCATCTACCTTTGCGAACACCGAAACGCTGGTGGAGGACGGAATTTGGTTTTGACTCTTCACGGCGAAACGATTCAAAGTGCTTCATAGTGCCTGAAAATTTGACAATACCAGGCGGGTTCGATCAAATATGGATGGCGACGTTGCCTGTCAATAAACCATCTAGCGGGAACAATTCAATGCAGACAAATAAAAATGCGTATCGAAGAACAATCGCTTCCGGGTTTGGCTTGGTAGACGTGTTGATTGCAACGATTTGCATAGCCGTCATGGCGTCAATGTTGTTGCCTCTATTACTGCAAATGCGAAGCGAAGCAAGGCTGGACACCTGCCAGGTTCGGATTAGGACCATCGTGATAGCGGGTCACAATTATCACGATTCCTATCGAAGGATGCCTCCGGCGACGCTTGGGGTTGATGATGTTGTTAATGTTAGTGAATGGAACAAGGATGAAGGTGAGAAATCATGGAAAAGCACACAGAACTCGTCCAGCCTGTTGTTGACTGCCGCCTTTACAGATTTGCGGCCAGAATGGAACGCTGCCCATGATATTGCAAAAGACCTGGTTAAATCGTTGCGAGACTACAACGCGACGGCGGATGTGAAATTCGCTTGGCAGGGCGATATCGAAGGGCTCGACGGGATCATGTCCTCGCAACATGATTCGCTGACTTGCCCCGAAGATGATTTGGCAGACATTTCGGTACGTGCGATTATCGCCACCCAAACCTGCCAGCCGTTCGAAGTGAGTGAGATGGAATCGAATGACCGTTGTCGCGACATCGCCACGCAACTTTACCCAGGCGAAGAGGAGAGTATCGGTTTAACGAATTTCGTCGCCTGTATCGGTGTCACTGGTTCCAGCTGGGACGACGATCGAGAATCCAATCGCTGGCGTGGAGCAATGACAATGCGAAGTCGAATAACTTTAGAAGGCATCCGTGACGGAACTTCCCGGACAATAATGTATGGTGAATCGATCGGGGAAATCGTTGATGGAGAACGGCGTGCCGCGATGAGCTGGCTATGGGGTGGAGGGGCCAGATTGTCAGGCGACTTGCCATTTGATCCGACGACGCTGGAAGATGCGGATGATATTCCAATGTTCGGTACTGCCGAGTCTTCAAGCCGTGTTGGGTTCGGGTCTCGACACGAGGACGTCGTTACGTTCGGATTGTGTGATGGGTCGGTACGCCAAATCAAACGCGACGTCGATCATATGACGCTGAAACAATTAGCCGGTAAAGACGATGGTGGAATCCCGCTGGATTTTTAAATTGTTTGTGACAATTAAATGTGACGTCGGCTGCCAACAAGTATCAACGATTGGCTAACGGAAACAATCGGGCTTGAATAATCGTTTGCCGCCCTTCAAAAAACGGAGCCGTTCTCTTACAACGATGGCATGAGCACCGCCGTCGAAACCGAAAACGATCCGTTCTTTATCCACGTGAACGGTGCGCGGCAAAACAACCTGAAGAATGTCGACGTCAAGATTCCGCATGGCAAACTGGTTGTCGTGACCGGCCCCAGCGGGTCGGGCAAAAGTAGTCTGGCCATTCGAACGATCTTCGCCGAGGGCCAACGGCAATATATCGAGACGCTTTCGACTTACGCTCGGCAATTCGTCAACGAGTTGCCGCGTCCCGATTTCGATTCCATTCAGGGCCTGCAACCGACGCTCTGCATCGACCAGCACCCGTCGAACAACAGCCCTCGCAGCACCGTCGGCACGGTCACCGAGATCCACGATTTTCTGCGAGTGCTAATGGCGCGAGCAGCCGATTTGCACTGCCATGAATGCGGCAGCGAAATTCGCCAGATGCCGAGTGATCGAATTATTGAGTGGGTGCTGGATTTGCCCGAAGGAACCAAGGCCCTGATCATGGCGCCGTTGGTAAGGGGTCGCAAAGGTCGGCACGACGAAGTGATCGAGCAGATCAGGAACGCAGGTCTGTTGCGAGCCCGGATTGATGGTCAAATGCTGGAGGTCGATTCACCGATCAAATTGGGAGCAAGGCAAAATCACTCCATCGAAGCGGTCACCGATCGAATCGTGGTCCGCGAAGGGAACGAACAACGCATTGCCGAGTCGATTGAACTGGCTCTACGATTGTCCGAAGGCTCATGCATCGTTCGCTATCAAAATCCGAATCCGACGGATGACAATGACGAGTGGCTGGAATCGGTTTTCAGTACTCAGTACGCTTGCCCAAATTGCGATGTGGCGTACGCCGAGCTGGAACCGAAGAATTTTAGCTTCAACAGCCCCTACGGCGCGTGCGCGACCTGCGGAGGACTCGGCTGGACCGACCAATTCGATCCCGACATGATCATCGACTACACCCGCCCGATCAACAAAGGTGCGGTCGTACCCTGGCAGACGCTGGCCTCGACGACTCGTCGCAAACGCAACGATCAATTGGACCCGTTCTTTGCCGTCGAAAAAGTCGACAAGGAAACCGTGCTCGCTGACTATTCCGACAAAGCGATCAATCGGTTGTTGAAAGGGAATCAAAAAAGCTGGCCCGGTTTAGTTACGTTGCTGGAACAAGAACTGGCGACTTGCACGAAAGAGGAACGCCGTGAGGATATCGAGTCGTTTCGCGGGCTGGTGATTTGCCCTGACTGCGACGGCAGCCGTTTGGGGTCGCAAGCCAGCTCGGCATCATTGAATGGTCAAACGATCATCGATATCAATCGAGCCCCGCTGGATGACGCGCGACGATTTTTCGATGAGCTGACTTTTGATGAAGAGCGAAAGGATATTGGCGAACCGCTGGCAAAAGAGATTGCCAGCCGACTCGGTTTCCTGTGCCAGGTTGGCCTGGATTATTTAACATTGGACCGCCCAGCAGATTCGTTGAGTGGCGGCGAGTACCAACGGGTTCGCCTGGCGGCTTCGATCGGCAGCGGTCTGGCCAACGTTTGTTACGTGTTGGACGAGCCGACGATTGGATTGCACCCGTCGGACAACGAGCGGTTGATACGCTCGATTCAAAACCTGAAACAATCCGGCAACACGGTGCTGGTTGTCGAACACGATGCGGAGATGATGCGACAAGCGGATTGGGTAATCGATATCGGGCCGGGCGCTGGCACAAACGGTGGCACGGTAATGTTCGAAGGCCAATTCGATGGCCTGCTGAAAGACCCGAACAGCTCGACGGCACAATTTCTGAGCGCCAGCCGGACGATTGAACGCCACGCTCCGCCTCGACCATTCAACAAGAACCACATCATCCGCGTCAAAGGGGCCGCCGGCAACAACCTGGACAACATCGATGTCGATATTCCGCTGGGCCTATTCGTTTGCGTGACGGGTGTATCGGGCAGTGGCAAGAGTACGCTAATCGAGGATACGGTGACGCCGGCGATTCGCCGTCAACTTGGATTGGTCGCACCAAGACCGAGCCAACACCGCAGCATCCAGGTCATCGGCGAATTGGATGGGCTGGTACGAGTCGACCAGCGACCGATAGGACGATCGACTCGCAGTAATTCGGCAACCTACACCGGGATCATGGACCAACTGAGAAAGCTTTTCGCAGCGACTCGGATGGCAAAGGCGCGTGGGTATACGGCATCGCGTTTCAGTTTCAATTCGAAAGCCGGCATGTGCCCGGTCTGCGATGGATACGGACAGCGAAAGATCGAAATGAATTTCCTGCCCAACATGTTCGCTCCCTGCGGTCAGTGCCGAGGTCGACGGTACAACCACCCCACGCTGGAGGTCCGCTACCGTGATCACTCGATCGCCGACATCCTGGAAATGCCAATCGCCAAGGCCTGCGACTTCTTCGAAAACGTACAGCAGATTTACGAGCCGCTACGTTCGCTAAACGAAGTCGGACTCGGTTACCTCTCGCTCGGCCAGCCCTCGACGACTCTTTCCGGTGGCGAAGCACAACGTGTCAAGCTGGCCACCGAGATGAGCAAGAAACAACAAACCAATTGCCTGTACCTGTTGGACGAGCCGACCACGGGTCTGCACTTCGAAGACGTCAATCGTTTGCTAACCGCCATCAATCGACTGGTCGACAAAGGCAATTCCGTGATCGTGATCGAACACCATATGGACCTGGTCAGTGCCGCAGACTGGATCATCGACCTCGGTCCCGGCGGCGGACAAAACGGTGGCCAAATCATCGGCAGCGGTACGCCCGAGATGCTGGCCGCGAACCAGGAATCGCGAACGGCAAAGTATCTGACCGTTTGATACAAGCACGAAGCGAATACAAGCACGAAGCGCAAGCGAGTGGTTATTTCACCCTGTATTTCACCCTGTATT
>CAZPOL010000022.1:38814-54070 GCA_964588195.1 uncultured Pirellulaceae bacterium
TACAAGCACGAAGCGCAAGCGAGTGGTTATTTCACCCTGTATTTCACCCTGTATTGACCCTTGGTCGTGGGCAATTGGATCAAGCTGGCGGTGAGAACCACTCGCTTGCGCGTCGTGCTCGTATTGTTTGACGGAGAAACCACTCGCTTGCGCTTCGTGCTCGTACTTGCGTCGTGCTGGTATTGCTTTCCTGCCGAATCAACACCTTGACCAGATCGTCTTCTGACCGGATGATTCGAAGTTGATTCGTGCCTGGTTTTTGACGCACGCCGGTCATTTCAAATTATCCAAACGACTCTTGAGGCCTCCATTGAAACAGGTATACCTGGATTACAACGCCACGACGCCCGTCGCCCCCAGCGTTTTTGAAGCGATCGAACCGTTTATCAGTAAGCACTTTGGCAACCCGTCCAGTAGTCACGCCATTGGACGTGCCTCGGCGGAAGCGATCGATGACGCTCGCCGGCAAGTGGCTGGTTTGTTGGCTGCCGACCCACAAGAAATTGTGTTTACGTCCGGCGGCACCGACAGCAACAACCTGGCAATTAAGGGCGTCATGTTGGAACACGGACGGCCGCGTGGTCACATGATCATTTCCAACATTGAACATCCCGCCGTTTCCGAACCGGCGCGGTTCCTGGAAAAATTGGGCTGCGAGCTAACGGTGGTCGATTGCTCAAAAGACGGTGTGGTCCAGCCGAGTGCGATTCGTGATGCGATTCGCTCAGACACCAGGCTGGTCAGTATTATGCTTGCCAACAACGAAATCGGCACGATTCAACCGCTGTCGGAGATCGCCGACGTCTGTCGCCAGCGGGACGTGCTTGTGCACACCGATGCGTCACAAGCCGTCGGAAAAATCTCGACTCACGTGAACGAGCTGGGCGCTGACATGTTGACGCTGGCCGGACACAAATTGTACGCACCCAAGGGCATCGGTGCTCTTTATGTACGCGAAGGGATTGGGTTGGAACCAGTGATACATGGCGGTGACCAGGAAAACGGGATGCGTGCCGGAACAGAAAACACTGCGTTTATCGTCGGCTTGGGGCAAGCCTGTAAAATGGCCGATCGTTGCCTGGATGAATCATTCGAACGCATGATGTCACTGCGTGACCGCCTGTACCAGCGGCTTTGCGAGGGTACGAAACTGCAACTGCCGATCAACGGAGCCGCGTCGCCTCGCTTGCCCAATACGCTCAGCGTTCAAATGACCGGCTGCATTGGCAAGGAACTGCTCGGCCGCTGCCACGAGGTGTGCGCTTCAACGGGCTCGGCCTGCCATTCCGACGTTGGCTTGATGTCGGCGAGCTTGTCAGCAATCGGATTGAACGTCGATCAAGCCAACGCCACGCTGCGACTTAGCGTCGGCTGGTATACGTCGCAGGAAGACGTCGACTTCGCCGCCAACGCAATCGTAGATGCCTGGGAAGCATTGCAGGTCTGATCACGACCGCTGGTATGAAACTAAGGCGGCAAGATGTTGGCGGGCAAAGTTATTTCTGTCGCATCGCCGCAAACACCACCATCGCTATCGGAATCAAGCACAAGAAAACTGTACTAAGCAGAATCTTGAATAACGTGGCACCTGGCATAATGCCGTAGGCAGAAGCCGCCGTCCTGGTGAAGATCAATGAGGCACCAAGGGACAGCCTGACGAAAATGAAAACGCAACCGCCGACAAGCGCAATGATGCACGAATATGGCATCAAGTCAGATCCATTCAGACGCATCAATTCGTTAACGAAAAACAAGGCTGCACCGATCATCATTCCCAAGGCAGCCAACAATTGAAATCCGTACATGAACGCCAGAAAACGACCTTGCCCGGCAAGGCTATCAACAGGCGGAGTCGACCGCGTTAGCCAATGGACAACCTTGAAGGATTCATAGGCCATCCATAGACCAAGAATCGCCGCCAGAAAACTGACGACCAAGGCAATCAAAGCCTCATTTGAAACTCCTCCTCGTTGCCCTGGGTTCGTTGCAAACCCGCTTCCCGCAGCTTGACTGAATTCGGGCGAGTGACCATCGGGAACGGCTGGCTCGTCGGGGTAGTGAGCGGGCGGTGGTGGCCCAAAGGCTTGATAGGCTGGGTTCATCGACGTCGGTGTCGCTTCCGCAGGGACCGATTGCGGATGTGTACCAGCGGTTGCGGTTGGAGCCGGCGAGTATTTAGCGACGACCGGCTGAGCGACGGGTGTTGCCGGAGTTGGCGGCATTTGCCCAAAGTCTGCACCTGGCGATTGTTGGAACCTGGCCGTATTGGGCTCGACCACCATGTCACCCGGCGACAATTCCATCACATCCGAATCACTGTCTTCCAGAACTTCAAACGAATGGTCGGCGGCCGACGATTCATCTTCGGATACGACAACGTCGTTCTTTGGTTTGGCGTCGCCCGCTGGCGTTTTGATTAACTCGGCTACCTCGGGGTCGTCGGAGACCAGCATGGCTTCCGGCAAATCACCGCTGCCAAGATTGATTTCTTCATCGCTGTCAAGAATCGCGATGCCGGAGCTGGCAGAGCTATCGTTCAGTGGACTCGGAACCGGTGCGGGTTTCTGTTTTGGTACTGCCGGTCGGTTTGCCGCTGTGTCTTGCTTTTGAACCGGCGGCTTGGCCGGTTGTTTGGCATCCTGTTTGGGTTGCGGTATTTTGGCAGGTGGCTGCGGATTTTTGGGCGGTTGATTGGGCGCGGAAACGGGTTTAGCTGAAGGAGGCGACGCCGGAGTATTTGGTGCAGCACTGATCAGGCTCTCGATGTCGTCGAACTCGCTGCCAATCACATCGTTGTTATCGGGGTCCGAGATCAACGTGTTGTGCAACGGAATCTCTTCGATCTCTTCGATCTCATCGCCTTCGATGGGAACCAGGTCGTCGGCACTCGGCTTGTTGATCCGCGTCGGTGAGACCATCGAGGCCGGCTGTGCGGCTGGCTCAATTTCCAGCGGCTTGTCGGGCCGACCAGGCACTGGTTTCTTTGGTGCCGGATTCGAGGAAGTGGCAGGATTCGCAGGCTGGGGCTTCTTTTCGCCACCCAGTCGCATGATTTTCCCGCAGTCGCATTGGAATTTCTTTCCAAGCAGACGCTTGTCGATATTTCGGTGGAGCTTTCTGCAACGAGGGCAGGTGACCTTCAATGGCATGGAATATTCGCCAACGAAAAACTGTCATCAGGACGGACAAAAGCTGTGTTCTACGTCGATTGAGGCCTACCGTTAGGTTTCAACAGACTCATCCATTGTAATCTGTTTGTTAAACTTTTCACCAGGCAGTAACTGAATATCTCCGTGTTCCCCAATCTGTTCCGTCTGCACACTATGGTGGCGGACCAGTTCCAAAATGGCCAGAAAGATGCCGACCATCGCCGACTTGTGCATCCCTGGCTGGAACATTTCTGAAAAACGAATCTGGCCGGAAGCTCCCAGACGTTCGTGAATCTGATCCATGTAAACGTGAATCGGAGTCTCGTCCAACAGAATGTTGGCTTCCATTTTCGGCGTGTTGTTTTTCAGAACGCGACCGAACGAGCTGACAAGGTCCCACAGTTCAACTTCCTGGATTGGCTGTTCCGCCATGTCAACTTTCCGTGGTGGCAAGTCGTTAGCCAAACGTGGAAAACGATTTTGCCATTCCTGCGATTGCTCGCTCAACAAAATCGAAACGTCTTTGAATTCCTTATACAACAACAGACGACGAACCAGGTCTTCGCGTGGATCCGCATCGTCGATTGACGAGTCCTCTTCAGGCCGTGGCAGAATCGCCTTCAGTTTCATCTCCACCAGGATCGAGGCGATCTCCAGAAAGTCGCCGGCCAGGTTGATGTCAACCTCGCTGATCACATCGATGTACTCAAGGTATTGCTCGGCGACCTTGTGCACCATGATTTCGCCAATCTCAAGTTCATGACGACGGACCAGGTACAGCAGCAATTCCATCGGGCCACGGTACTGGTTCAAGTCAACTTTGAATGCGTCTGGTGTTCCTGTTGCCATTTCTTACTGCCGTTATTTTGTCGCCATCGGTGCTTCGCAGCGAACGTGTTCCGATGAACATTTTTGGTTGCCGAGCGGTCCGGGCGGCCATTAGCCAAATTATATAAAGGGGGTGTTGCAGGGGCTGCAAGGCTGCGTACTGATTTCGCAGTACGTCGGAGGATGACAATATTCGGTTTTGAGTGGCAATCCCAATGTTGGAACAATGATTCCGAATATGATTTCTCCCAGCTTCCGCAACAAGAATAAGCTCTCACATTTCCCTATTTTCACTATCTGGACCCCACAATCCTTGCCGATGTTACCCATATTAACCTGCGAAAAGCAGTTGTGGTTTAACCGCTGTATTTTTTTCGCCGCTGCAGCAGTTGCTCAGAGTCAAAAAAGGAGATTCAAGCGAGTATGCAGCTTACTACTAGCGCTGAGTTTAACGACTTAAGCCAGTTACGGCATTATGTTTCTAACACCCTTTGCCGGGAAAACGACATTGAAGTCGGAGTTTTTCAAATCACGGAGAGATTGCTAAAGCGAAGAGGTCAGACATGTGGAATTTACTTCTGCCTGCACGGACCACGAAGCGTCAAGCTGACTGCGATTTGGGAGACCGACAAAAACACGATCCTGTTTTACGGCTCAACCGGTGAAAGATTCAAACAAACCAAACTAACAGATTCGCCAGCTATTTAAGACCGACCTGATATCGCCAACATTCATACCTTTGGAATTATCCATACTATTATACAACTGAAAACATTAGAGTCCGGGAGGCTTTGATAAATGCTGGTATTGTCCAGAAAAGAGACGGAGACGATTAAAATAGGAGACGACATCGAGATCACTCTCGTACGAGTTTCCGGCGATCGCGTCCGTGTTGGCATCCAGGCACCAAACGATATGGTGATCTTGAGAGGCGAACTAGAAAAGAAACCTGAACTACATGTAAATCGAAAATCCGCCTGACGTGACTTGTTGCGACGCTATACCGCAATAACACTCTCAGACAATTTACGAAAAACGATAGTTCAGCAGAACATATAGAAAAAACTCAGGGTGGTCGGCGAACAGCTGACCGCCCTTTTTTCGTTTTCGTTTCTTCGTTTACCAGAGGTCCAGACTGCAACCGTTGTCGACGGCCGATTGGTACGCTTGTTCGTCGAATCGCAACTCCTGCCCTGCACCATCGCCATCACATTGCACCAGCCACTTCTGATGCAACAACGCCGCGCGAAACCACTCAGCATCAATTGCCGTCCCCAAAACGTTTTCGTACAGAGCCTGCAACTCGGACATCGAAAACGAATCCGCTAACAAACCTGCGCCGAACGGCTGACAGCGAATTCTCAATCTCAGAGTTCGCAACAGTGTCTCGACAATCTGATCGTGATCGAAAGCTAACTCAGGCAACTGACGCAGTGGAAACCACCTGGCGTCGACTGCATCATCGGCGGCCTTGGCCCGATGGTCACTCATCCTGACCATTGCCAAGTAGGCAACCGTAATCACACGTGCCCTGGGATCTCGCCCGACGTCGCCAAACGTATACAGTTGCTCAACCGATACGTTGGCCAGCCCGGTTTCTTCCGTCAATTCTCGTTTGGCGGCCACATCCAGATTCTCATCCATGTCGAGAAATCCACCCGGCAACGCCCAACAACCCTTGAATGGATCGTTGCCGCGCTGAATTAGCAACAGCTGAAGTGCACCCGAACCCCACGCTAACACCAAACAATCGGCACTAACCGCCGGACGTGGGTAATCGTACGTATGCTTTGCCATGATTGTCCTGTTCTCTGTCGACTATTCTTTGTCGGCCTGCCAGCGATTCTGGATTGCGTTAAACTGTTTGGCTGATGCAATTCTCACGACATCACGGTCATGTCGCAATAGCCAAACCCCGTTCGATCGTCCGACCACCTTACACTGACGCCCAACGAAAAACATGTCACTTGAATACCTGCAACAAGCGATCGCCGAAGACGACAACGAAAAGTTGATTCGATACGTACGGCTGCATTTTGGAGACGGCGACGAGAAAGCGGGAAGCAAGGAGATCGACAAAGGGTGGATCGAAGCCTTGAAGCTGATGCTCGATCTACCAGACACAGATCGCCAGTTCATTTTTGATACGCTTGAATCGAAGTCGGACGAGACGTTGGCTCACCTTTATTTCCATTTACATTTTCATTTTGTCAAACGATCAGGAGAGTGGATTCACGATGGCAACCTCTGATCCAGTCGAAAATTCTGACCAGCTGCGACCGGGACTCTGGCAAACCGTCAACGATCGTTATCCGGGTTCGATGATTCACAATGACCAGCACGTCGCGCTGGCCAAGCTGAAGAAACCGTTGGCCGAATGTCGTTTGGGATTCGTCAGCACGTCCGGCGTTCAACCCGCCACCAGCATGCCATTTGATGTCGTTCATCCCGTCGGCGATTACACGTTTCGACAAGTTCCGTCAGATTCTGTGACCAGCGAACTCGAAATCCACCAACTGAAGTATCCAACGTTCGGTGCCAATCGAGATCTAAATGTGATTTACCCGATCGATCGGCTTGGCGAGCTGGTGGCTGAAGGATTCGTTGGGTCTTTGACCGACAACCTGTATTCATTTATTGGATACAACATGGACCCTCATCGATTACAACAATCGTTGGCCGAAGACATCGCCGACGCATTCGAAAAGGAGGCGGCCGATATCGTATTGGCCGCGCCGGCCTGACCGATTTGCCATCAGTCGATCGCGTTGGTTCAACGCGCCATAGAGCAGCGAGGGATCCCGACAGTTTCACCAACTGTCGCAATGGATGTCACGGAACACGCCAAGCCTCCCCGAGCGATGTTCCTGCCTTTCATGATGGGCCACCACTTCGGCGTTCCATTTCACAAGCAGTTGCAGACTCGGATTATCAAAGAGTTGCTACAAATGGTTACGGACGACTGCGAGCCCGGAGAGATCCGTCATTTCGATTTCACCTGGGCGCAAGCTCGACGAGAAGGAAAAGAAATCGAGAAACAAATGAAGTAGTTGAAGGCGTCTAGTCAACGTCTGACTCGGCTTCCTGCCCCACCTTTTTCTCCTTCAAGCTTTCACTCGTCTTCCGGGTTGTCTTTCCGGACTTGAGAATGGGGATCAATTCTTTCGCCTCTTCGGGTGAGATGTCGTCCGCCCATTTTCCGTTGCTGTACAAAACACGAGGCTTGAACGTGGGACGTACATATTCTGGATCAAGCAATTTCTCGAGATCAGCGTCGTCGAGATACCAGCAGCAAGCGACATAATCGCGGACTCTGGTGCGCGTCTTTTCATCCGATTCAAAAAACTGAATGGCTCGTTTGATTTCAAATTTCGACCATGCATTAAAATGTTCTGAATTTTCAATCTCCGTGTACGCCATCTTCAATTGCTCAACGATTTCAGAATGATATTCACGTGGCATCAACATTAACGCCATCATGATTCCTTGAGGCCCGGTACCGCGTTTGAGGTAGCTTCTGCCCACGGGTGCCCAGACGCCGGGTTGCGGCACGTGCACCTTTGCATCGCGTTCGTACGTTTCATCGTGCCAGCGGATATTGCCTCCGTAAGGCGGTTCAGATGAAAGAGACTTTTTCTTCAACATCCCGATCAGCGGTTCAATCGCATCAGGATGTCCAATCAACCCGAGCGCCTTGCCAGCTGTCGATTGTAAAAACAAGACGCCGTCTCCGGTGTTGTAGTCTTCCAGTCGGTTAAAAATTTCAACCAGTTCTGGAACCGCGTTGGTTGCTTCCGGGCCAAGTTCGCCCAGTTGCTCTAGTGCATAAATTTGACAGCTCTTTTTGTAGTGTCGATGGGTTACTTTCTCCCAGAAAGTGGCAAGCTTACCCTCTCGATTCCAATGGATTTCGTCGCCACGCGCCTGTTCGATCAGGGTCGCAACCGTTTGTGGCTTCTGTCCAAAGCTTCCAAAAATGCCGGAGCTGAACATGATCCACCCGATGCAAACATACGCAACGCCGCGCACAACAGGCTTCGATTTTTTTGGAAAAGCCTTGGATGCCAGTTCAACGATATTGAAAACAAAGAATGCCGCGATCAAGAGTAGAATCATTTTTGAATCTTCAGGAATGCGTTTTATTGCTACGCGCGGTTTTGAAGTGGTATAGGCTTCCAGCCTGTGAGTAGCTCTGCCCCGTAAAACACAGCCTATGCCACTTTTAATGCAAACCAATTTTGGATGGTCTGGAACGGCCTATTGAAAACGTAGTTTTTTCACGCAACAACCACCGCGATATTTCGTTGCATTTCCCACGTCCGCATTGTTAAAAAACGGCTTGGGGCGGTTGTAACAGGTTTGCGATTCAGGTTTGCGACCAAAGCGTGTTAGTTGAGAACGCAGATAAAGCGATCCTGAAGAAACTCTGCGTTCTCCGCGACTCTGCGTTTCAAACCTGGTCCGTTCGCTTCACTCGTCTCGCCAACCGACCATCCCCCGAACAAGGTTTCATGATCCGAATACGCACATCAATTTGTGCCAATAGAGTTGACATTCATTCCATATTGAGGGCATTCAAATAGCGCGAGACTGATACGGCAGTACCAAATTTTTCTACCGCATGCTGACGAGAAAACTCACCCATTGCGATCCATTTACTTTGATCAGCCAGCGCACGTTCGATGCCATTGCTTAAAGCGTCAACTGTCGCTTCTTGAATGTGCCAGCCTGTTTCTCCGTCCAGGACTGATTCTGATGGACCACCTAATGCGTGTACCAAAACAGGCATTTTCATCAACATCGATTCGATTACCGACAATCCAAATGGCTCCGGTTCTATTCGACAGTTTATCGTGAAGTCAAACAATGAGTAGTAACGTTCCACATCCTTGACTGGTTCCAAAAACCGAAACAGGTCTCGCTTATTGTTTCGTTCGATCGTGGATTTCAGGTTCGGTAAAAAGTCGTCATCAGTTGCTCCGCCAATTAGCACGTATCTGAGTTGAGGAAAACGTTCAGCGAGTTTCATAGCCGCGTCGACAAGCAAATGCTGTCCTTTCGAGCGACAAATTCGAGCAAGGATTCCAGTCACGATATGTCCCTCATCTAAATCCAGCTGCGATCTTTGAACAGGATCTACTTGGCTGGGGTCAAAGCGGGTGTCGTCAACGGCGTGGTAAAAAGTAATGGGTTTGACATTCCTGGATTCCAGCGTTTTACCAGTGAACTCACTGTCGGCAAGTACCGTGAAACCGTACTTGGTACATAGATGGTTGTAGTATCGCCATGCAATGTCGAACGGAAGCGTACGATTGATCAAGTTGGGCATCTCCCAGATTGGTTTGGCTGCCAACCTGCTTGCAAGCTGGCCAGTAAAACTGATCATGTTCGGTCGCGCACAATGGATGACGTTGGGTTTCCAATCTGCCAAAGCTGCCAAAGACGCTTTGATGGCTCGTTTGGTTTCCACGCCGACTTTTCCAACAGCCATTGCGCGATTCAAAAGTGAGCCCGAGAATTGGGAGAATGGCTGACAATCTATTTGGTGACAAGTGAAACCCAGTTCTTCGCATCGATCAACTAGATATCCGTCGCCCAAAGCGATGATTCGCACTTCATGTCCTTGGTGTTTCATGGCCGTCGCTAACCCAAGAACCAGACTGGCAACGCCATACCGTTCGAGACCAGGAGACACCCATAATAGCTTGTATTTTTTCTCGGGTACATTCGAGTCACTTGGCGACGGGTCATCATCTTTCATCAGTTTTCTGTTTTCTCCCGGCCGTGATGAAAAAGCTTCGATAGACGTATAGTCAAAAATGAATACCAAGGCCATCAAAAATTTGAGGACAAGAACGCGCCGATTGCAACTCGCGGAAGCGTCTCCTTAATTGTTGAAAGTTGAACTTTCAAATCGTCGGCAGCAACTGACGGGCAGACCACCATCAACGACTCTAAACTTTTACATCAACTTGGGCAAGTTTTCTTCTGAAGCATCGGACGTTTTTCGAGATCACCTTCGGGGCTTGGTCCGCCAGATGATCAGCGACGTGATGGCCCAGGAGGTGACCGATTTTTCTGCGGCCCGAACGCTCGAAACTGTCGAAGCGACACAAGGGCCCGCAGACTCGGTTGTTAAACGAATTCGCGAATTCCAGGACAAGAAAGCGGCCAAGGCGGCAACGCGGAGCTGGTCGAATTTCTGACTCCACTCAACGCCGAAGCGCTCAAGAGTCTGCACGAAGCGGGCGACGATTTGATTGCCTTGCATTGTCTGGGCGCCCCCAACACGCTGCATCGAAACCTGCTCAGTACCAAGGCGATTGAGAACTCGTTTCGCACCTCACGTCGCAAGCTGGGACGGGTGACACGCTTTCGTGCCGAAACCGACCAGGCGACACGCTGGCTGGCCTTCGCGCTGCTGGAAGTCGATAAGGGTTATCGAAGAATTTCTGGATACGCCGACTTGCCAAAGCTGGTTGCAGCTCTTGAAAAAGATGAAAATCCGCCGCCAAAAATTTCCGTGGGACTTGATACTGACAATCAATCCCAGGGCAATACTTGAATGAACCCCTGGTGCCTTAGCGCGAGCTATTCCTGCGGGCCCGCTTGCCGCCTGACCAAACCTTAAACTAAATCTTAACCTGCGAGACCACTGACTGATTCAACAACAAACGGGACACCCAACTAACTCCTGATCGGTTGGTTTTGGTACTAATTCCATTAGTTTATTTCTTACGGCCTCTTGAGAAGGCCGAAAGGAGTTTCCGTTTTCCCATGACTAGCTTTTTGAAGATGAACGGGCTAGTTTTTGCGAAATAGAAGACGATCTTGTTTCCAAGACTTAGATGTTCATAGACCTCTTTTCGTATTTGTTTTCTGTCGTCGTCTGTTCCGTCAGCATAAGCTCTGACCATAGCAGATGTCGCGGCGTCTTTTAATAAACGCATCCCTCTTTCAGGGCCAAGTGCAGTCAGGTTCTTCTTAATTGCAAGAAACGCAAAATATGCGGTGTTAGCTACATTTCGCGAAATAGAACCTGGAGTATCCTGGCGATATGCCGTACTTGGTATTGGATCGAAGCTCCATGTTTGTCCATGTATAACACGGAACCACATTTCAATGTCATGTCGCCGTATTTGAGTTGTGTCAAGCATACCAACGGTGATTAACCGTTGCCGGAGCACGACACATCCGTGCATATTAAACCAGTGCTTCGATTCATAATTGCTGAAAAAGACTTCAGCGGATATTCCGCTTGTAGGTTGCTTGATTGACAACGAGTTCTCACGAGAGAATTTGTTTTCCGGCGACTCGTTTGAAAAAGAATCGTACCAATTCAAAAATCCAACATCCTTCGAGTCGGCAAGGAGCGCCCTGGCTCGCTCCAAATGATCGCGGTACCAAACGTCATCCGCGTCTAAAAACGCAATCCAATCACCTTTGGCAGCTTCAATGCCAACATTTCTTGTTCCAGCACCGTTCCTGTAATTTGACGGTAAGACTTTAATATCTGGCAATATACGTTTTGCAATCGCGATAGAATCATCTGTACAACCGTCGTCTACAAGAATGACCTCAATTGGCTGAACCGTTTGTATTGCAACGCTCTCAATCGCTCCCTGAATGTAGTTTGCTGCATTTCGGCATGGAATGACGACTGAAAATTTCATTGGATGTACGACGTGCTTTTGCGATGTAATTTATTTGTTGGCAGGCTTGGAAAGCCAACCCTTGAAAAACCCTCGGGCGAAGCGCTGTCCGAAGAGTACTTTGTAATAGGATTCCCTTGAGAATATTACGCCAGCAAAGGGGAGCAAAAGGGTGTACAGCACCGCTTTTGCAATTACTTTCCAGGGGGGAATTTTGCTTGAGAAACCAGACGAATCTATGCGGTGCCGTTGGCCGGCTTCGATACCGCTGCGAAACTTTCGATCCCGTAAGAATTCAACCGTATAGTTGTGTGCTTCGATTTTGTGTTTGACAACAGCGTCTTTGAGAAAAACAAATTCAAATCCAGCGTTTCGCATCGTGAGCATCATCTGAGATTCTTGCCCCGTAGCTCTTGATTTGCTGCCTGGGCCAAATCGAGGATCAAACCCACCGAGTTTTTTGACATCGTCGGAAAAGACCGCCCAGTTTGGGCCGATGAAAAGTGTTTTCGTTAAGTCTAACTTTGAGGGATCCGGAGAATACCCTCTCATGGATGACGGGATAAAGGGTACAAGTTCTGGCGGTGGTGGGGAATCGTAATCGGGGACAATTGTTCCACCAAAAACTACGCCGGTCTCATGGCCATCAGCAGCTTTCGCGTATTGAACAAGAATGTCTTTTTGAAACTGTACGTCGTCATCAGTCAGGAAAAGTAAATGGTTTTCCTTCAGCGAATTGATCGCGAGGTTGAGGGCGTTGCTTTTGTTTCCTTCCTGGCAATGCAAATACAAAATGTTCAAATGAGGACTGGCGTTCTCGATGACATTTTCCAACTTCGGTTCTGCCGTCCCGTTTTCAACGATGATCAAACGATCAAAATTCCTGGGGAACTCACATTTTGCCAGCGAATCAAGAGTTACCGAAAGATGTAACGGCCTACAGGTTGGAAGAATGATGGTTAGTTTCATTTGGATTTACGTGTGTTGATTTTGCCTGAAATAAAAAGGCCTCGTTACCAACGCATATACTTATGTAGCCCACGTCTCGAAACGCATTCCAGAATATTTTCTGAGTTGCTCAACACCTTCTTTAAAAACAATTGCCAGGTATGCGCGTGTTTCGTCTGTCAGTTTTGGATTGGTGATTTCAGTTCTGAACGGCCGCAACATTCTACGATTGACGTTCATTCTCAGAATGAACGTTACACAATCTGCCAACTTTCTGAGCCTGTTTAAATTGTCAAACCAGATTTTCAGCAATAAACATCGGGTTTGAAAAACGAAGTCTTGGCTCTCCAGACCACTCAGGAGTTTGGTCGTAGATACCAAACAGGACATAGCCGCGTGACTCGAGAAAAGATTTGAATTCTTCAAACTTTATGTGTTTCAAGTTATGTGGGTTCATGCTCGCCTCGACTTGCAGGAAAGATATCTTTTGTTCTCTCAAATAATTTTCGCTTCCCTTCAGTACTTCCAGGTCAAAACCTTCAGTATCGATTTTCAAAAAGTCGATTTTAGAGACAGCGTGATTTTTACAGAAATTGTCGAGGGTTTTAACGGTAACCGTCTCATCGTCGTTAGCGGTATCCGAGTCAACTTTTAGCCTGTTGCAGCGAGAGTTGTTGGTTGGGTCCTTCTCTACCGATGCGGTGCCTTCGCTTGAACCCAGCGCAAAGTTGAAAGACTTGACCTGTTTGGTTGAGGCCATGTTTGTTTCGAGTTCTTGAAAGGTTGATTTAACTGGTTCGAAACAATAGATGTTGGCGTTGGGGAATTCCTTAATGAATTTAACTGCGGAACGTCCATCATTAGCACCTACATCAAAAACGACGTCAAATGACTCTTCGGCGAGTCGTTTTTTCATGTCATTGAAGGCATTATAGCCATGCGGAAAATTCTTGACGATTGTGCAACCCAAAAGGTTCTCTAACAAATTCTTGACGTGAGTTTTCATGTCTAATTTTCACTATTTGCCAGGATGTTTGCAAACGGGAAGCGGTTCGGGCGTCACCGTCTCTGTTGTTTTATTTTCGGGGTTCTAATTTTTTCTGGAAAACAAAAATCGTTGCAACGTGCTCCAGGAGACAAAGCCCTGGTGCCAGTAAACGGCCATTAGGCCAGTCATATAAACCGCCAGACTAACAAATAACCTAATGAATGAGTTGGCGTCTTCAGCGACATACAAGCATACGAAAACCGGACCTAAAGGAATCATTGCCAGCCCAATCGTGCGGAAAATCGTTGCGACCGGCAGGAATTTAGCCATCGAACAATCAAGTGCATTCTTTGCGATGGTCGCCCGTAAGAACCCACTTACGAAATATATTACAACGACTGTCGAAATGGCGCCCCCAATGTGCCCGAGAATCGAAATAGCAGCGTAGCTAAGAACAAAGTTTGCAAAAAGAGCCAAAAACGAAACCCAGGCAAGCTGTTTGGTTTTGCCTGCGGCAACAGCGATCGCACTGAAAACGATCGTTCGATTGGGAAGCAACAAAAGGTAAATTTGAAAGATTTTATAACTTTCCAAATATTGCTCCCCGAACATGCAACTGATTAATTCCGGAGCGAGCACAAACAGGAAGCACATTGTTGGCATCAGAAACAAAGCGCTTTTTTCAACGGAACGATGAAGCAGACGCAATATTTCATCCATTCTTCCTTGTTCGAACAACGTCCTGAAGTCGACTAAAAGTATTGTCGTCATCGAACCTGTGACGACCGCTACCAAGGGCAACTCAAAAGCGCCTCGGTCAAAAATCGCATAGTTTTCCAGGCTACACAATGCAGATACCATTGCTCGGTCCATGTTCTTGCTTACAACCGTAACCGCGGCGGCAAAACAAAGCGGTAGTCCAAACGCTAATTGCTTTGTTGCGCCACCAAATGTTGGTTTTTCAAATGAAAAACTAGATACCAGGACAGCGATACCAAGCAGTGCGATGGCACAATGAACAAGGATTCGTGAAAAAAGAGTAATCTCTATCTCGGGAATAAATAGAGTAAAAATGGTCGAAACCAAAGCAACTGAAATCCCGGAAATCACTCCAATCGCAGCCGCCAGAGATACCTTGTGGGTAGCAATTAGTCCGGGTGATAAAATTGAGTGAGTTAAGGAAAGTACGGCGATCGGCGCGAAGAGTATAAGAGAATCTTCGAGCCTGGGATTATTCCAGATCTGGGCAGCGAGTCGACTACCACCAAAGACCATGAAAAAATAATAGGCAAGGCCCGCTAGTAATAATGGGCCAAGTGCCTCCAGGAGGATGGCCCCCTGGCGTTTTTTCGTTGCCGTGGGAACGAAGTAAATAACGGATCGGCCAAGCCCCATGCCTAAAAAAGGACTGACCATCCCAAACACCAATAGAGTCTGACGAAAGGTTGCGAAGTCGCTCTTGGAAAACAATCTCACCAGAACAATTGTCGCCGCCAAGCCAGATACAGATGTAAGCGCCTTCCCAAGGGAAAGGATAACCGTTTTGGTTGTTCGACTTTGTGTTCCCACTCTCTCTCTCACCGCACAGTTAAGGTGTCGCAGGCAATGTTTGTTGCCAAACTGATTGCCAAACTGATTGCAAACTGTTTGGCGAACGCAATCGAAAGGAGGCGGCCTTGCGAGAACAGAAA
>CAZPOL010000022.1:54170-55418 GCA_964588195.1 uncultured Pirellulaceae bacterium
TTGCAAACTGTTTGGCGAACGCAATCGAAAGGAGGCGGCCTTGCGAGAACAGAAAATTCAGACCACCGTAGAACCTCCCGAATGCTCACACTGTTGCTGAATCGATGTATCCCAACTCAGCAAGCAGCGGACCAGCCATTTCGTTTACGTAAGACAGCTCTTCTTCGGAAAAATTCTTCCACCTTCCCCTGCCATCAAAAAGCGGTTGGTTGATTTGCCAATTTCGGTGTTGCCTGTGATTGTCGCCAAAAGCAGATTCGGGCTCTTGCACCTTGTCGGAATACCACCTTCTTTCTTTTTGGTGGTAGTCCTGTACCCCAGGGTGGTAGCTCTCTCCCAGGAAATCAAGCGCTTTGGAAATCGTAGTTTCAAAATCGCTAATTACCTGTTCATACTTCAACACATGAACATTCTCATGAGACCAAAACCCTTTGCCTGCATTATTGTCGTCGATCCATCTCTTAACTCCTGCTTCTAAATTACCTGTGCGTTTGTTAAACGAATAGGCGACGTCACGACCATCTCTAATAATTATGATGACTTTTGATTCAGGGAGCCATTCGAAAATTTGACCAAGATGCCGAATGTGCTTGGGGGTCTTTTCTAACCATCGACTTTTTCCAGCCGCAATTGTGATTCGATTAAATTCTGAGACTGTTTTCAGGAATGTTGCTTGATTTGTTTCTATAGCAATTCGACTTTCAAATGGGATGGCATGAATTCTGGGGTGAGACCCAAGGATGGCAAGCAACAAAGACGTGCCGCTGTGGCCACAGCCAACGATGAAGGCTGGTTTTTCGTCTGCCTTGATCCCTCGGACTAAACTGTTCCAATAAAAGCGGCATGAATCGTAAAGTCTTTTCACTGTTTGTAACCTGGCAATTGGAAGCGTAATTTCGCATTGTAGTTTGCGATTTCTCTACACTCAACGGAGAGCTTGGGCGATACGGAATTGATTCGTCGAAAGCACCTTGTTCGATGGGGCCAAAGACCTCGTCCGTTGAAACATGGGCGAACCGAAAGTCGCTGGTGATTTGCTGGTCGCTGTGATCCAGATAGTCCCGCTTGGCCTCCAGCAGTTGAAACGTACCGTTGAAGTTGCAGCGAATGAAAGTGTCCTTGCCTCCCACTTTTCTTTCCCGATCAGAATCTCGTTTCGTAGATACTACGCCAAGAACCGCCCGTAACCAGCTTCGCGAACGGCTTGCTCTATCTCTTCCGCATTACTGACACCTAATCGCCAGTCTT
>CAZPOL010000023.1:0-17261 GCA_964588195.1 uncultured Pirellulaceae bacterium
TGCGGTTTGTGCCGGCCGTCAGTGTAAACGAATTAACTCGCGAAACCTGGCAAATTGAAATTATCGACGAGTTGCCTGTCATTACGGATGATGAGACAGTCATCAATGGACAAGCCTTCGATTTCCGTGACGGTTTCAGTGAGGTCGATTTCAATAATCAACAAGTGGGTACAACGACCACTGTCGGCGTCAACGATTTCCAGTTGGAGGCATTCGATCGTCCCGAATTGGAATTGATAAACATTGACGGTGCCGAATACGGAATTTCGGTCAACGCAAATAACGTAATCGTTGACGGGCTGCGAGTTGAGGGGTTCGGCGTTCAAAGGGACACAGCAAATATAATAGTCCACAATTCGGACGATTTTGTACTCAGAAACAGCCATCTGGTGGATGCTGGTCGTTCGAACCTGATTGTTCGAGCGGACAGTGATCGCGCTATTATCGAAAACAATTTCATCGAAACTGCAGATAAATTTGGAATTGAACTCGACGGTGAATTGGGCGCAGTCCTGGATGCCCAGGTGCGTGAAAACTTCATCATCAACAACGCAACGGATTCGTTGATTGGCGATGGTATTGATGCAAAACAAGGTACGACAGCAGTTATTGAGCACAATCTGTTCACTGGAAACCAGGGATCGGCTGTGGATTCGTTTCAAAACCCTGGCGGACTTTCGATTCGTGACAACACAATCGACGGGAATGGTACTGGAGGCGTTGAAACTTCCGGCATCAGGCTTTTTGGTGATCAGAATCAGGTCGTCGAAAACGTGATTACCAATAACTCTGGCGCTGGAGTCTTTCTGGTTGCCGAAGGCACCAGAAACACGGGCGGCACAGACTTCAATGAGATTTCACAAAACGAATTCGGAGGCAATGGTGGTATAGCGATCGACTTGGGCGAGTCCGCGGAAACACTCTCGGAAGTTCAAGTCGGGGATGGTGTATCTGATTTTTCAACTCCTAACCCGCTGGCGGCAAACCAGGGGATTCAAACGCCGACGTTGTTGGCCAGCACTTTTGATCCTGATACCGGCGCAACATCGATTGAGGGTGTTGCCGGTCCTAATGAAAGAATTGAAATCTATCGTGCCGTCGCCGACGCAAACGGTGCAGACAATGACCAGGGTGAAGGCGTCGAGTACCTGGGCTGGGTTTTGTCCAATGCCTCAGGAGAATTCCAATTCCAAACCAATTCCCTTGGACCAAATGACTCGATATCAGCGATCGCCATTGACGCCAACTCGAACACATCGGAATTCTCAATGAATCTTGAAGTCAATGTGATTCCGGACGCAAGTTCGTTTGGCATTGACCTGTCGGTCGAGGATGTGCATCAGTTTGCAATCGCGGACTTCCAGTTTACAGACTTTGAGAACGACAACTTCCAGGGCGTGACATTTGTCAGTGTGCCAACTGAGGGAATGTTGTTGCTGGATGGAATGGCTGTTGTCGCTGGCCAGCAGGTCTCGGCGTTTGATATCGACAATGGCTTGTTGACCTACGTTCCCCCGAACGTCACCACCGCAAGTCCATTGGACTCGTTTGAATTCAATGTGAGCGATGGAATTGACAATTCGAACAACCATTCAATCACAATTAGCCTAACGAACGATGCCCCGGTCATTTCCACGGACCCGACAGTCACTATCGACGAGAATGAGGATTTGATTCAGATCCAGGCATCCGATCCGAATGGTCAGACCCTGTTATACAGTTTGGGATCGGGTAACGACGAGGGGCTATTTGAAATAGATGAAGATTCGGGCCTTCTGAAGTTTCTTGTCCCGCCGGATTTTGAATCGCCCGATGCCAATGCTGCAGACAACGTTTATGAAGTGTTGGTGCGGGTCGACGACGGCGCGAATACCACAGAGCAGCTGATTTCAATTCAGGTTCAGGACATCAATGATGAAGTTCCCGTATTCACCAGCGCGAGTACCTTTCCGGTTGTCGAAAACGTTCCGGTTTCTCTGTTCATCATAGCGGAGGACGCCGACAGTACCGATGCCTTCAGTGACATTACGTACTCGATCGATACCAGTTTCGGCGATGGTGCACAATTCGTGATCAACCCGGATACTGGTGAGTTGACGATGACGTCGATTCCCGATTTTGAAAACCCGATGGATCTGGATGGCGACAACACCTATGACGTTCGAGTACTTGCTTCTGACGGGTTGAATGAAGGCGTACAGGAAATTGAAATCGTCGTGCTTTCAGTCAACGACAACATACACACAATTGACACCGAAACTGAACAAAGTATCGATGAGGGCGAGACGTTCGTGGTGGACGTCGAGTTCACTGACGCTGACGGACCGACCGAGCCACATACTTTTGCTCTGCAGAATTTTGGTGACCGCGATCTGTTTGATATTGATGTAACGACGGGCGAACTAACATTCCTGGTAGCCCCCGATTTTGAAAACCGGATGGACGAAGATCTTGACGGCGTCTACGTGGTTGTTGTGGAGGTCACTGATTCGGACGATGTAACGGTTGCCAGACGACTGGATATTACGGTTCTGGATGTTGACGAGCCGATTACGGGCATCGTAGTGCCTGATAGTGTTGACGAAAACGCAGCCGCTGGAACGGTGCTCGGAAATATCGTGGCACAAGACCCGGAACAGGCGGGTGGGATTGAATATATCCTGACAGATGACGCGGGCGGAATTTTTGATATCGATCCTGATACCGGCGCATTGCTGGTTGTTGATGGGTCGGCTCTGAACTTTGAAGCCCAGAATACTCACCAGATCACTGTACAAGCGGTTGATTCAACCGGCATTCCTTTCGAAGAAACCGTGACGATTAATGTCAACGATGTGAATGAAGCACCGATCGCAGTAGACCTGGTGTACGGGTCAGCTGGCGCGGGTGCCTTGTTGGAAGGCGGAAATCTCATGATCGATCTAGCGGATTTCAGTGGAATCACTGATCCGGACGGTGACAATACTACCCTTCAGATCATCAATTCAGGCAGTCATGGAACGGCGGTGCGTGCCCTGGGAGGTTTGTCTTACACGCACTCTGGCGGTGAAGAGTTTACGGACGTTTTGACCTATCGTGTGACGGACGGCAATGGTGGGTTCGACACCGGAACGATTACGATCCACATTGATCCTGTCAATGACGCGCCGACAGCTGTTGGAGAGCAATTCGTCCAGAACGTTGCCGGGTCGGTTAATATTTCACGAGCCGAAATCCTGCAAAACGATTTCGATCCGGATTCAGCCAACTTATCGATCGTGGTGGTAGATGGGCCAAACAGCGGCACGTTTACAGTTAACCCGGACGGCTCATGGACTTTTCTGCCGGATACAAACACGCCAACTATCGAAACAGTTCGGTACTTTGTCACAGACGGAATGGACAACAGTCGGATTGTGACGGCGGAGTTGTTGATTCCGTTTCCTGCACCGGAACCCGAAGTGGAACTTGAGCAAGAATCGCCATCTGAATTTACTCCCGAATTTGTGGACACGTCACCTGGGGACAATGATGACGACGAGGAAGATTCCGACAATTTGGATCGGTTCGATGGTGCCACGTTTGCCGATTTTATCGGCGATAGCAAGGCCAATGACATCGAGAGCGAAGAATTTCTATTCAATAGCAATCTCTCAGGCAGTTCGTTGTTAACCACAAACTATGGTTTCGCGTACCAGAAATCTTCAGTCGACCTTTCACAGTTGATTGTCGAGTCAGATTCGAAGAGCGTTGCAAAATTCTCGGAAGGTCTGGATTCCTTCGATTCAACTCAGTACCTGAGTTCGATTTGGGAAGGGCTCGATCGTGTTAACGAAGATATTCTGGAGAACATCAGTTCGGCCACCGGAAGCATTGTTACCGCCGCAGGCATTACAGGCCTGGCCACGGCAGTCTACGTTTTGTGGATGGCTCGGGGTGGTATGCTTGTCGCCAGTGTCGTCACATCGATGCCGGCATGGCAATCATTTGATCCACTTCCGATCCTTCAATACTCCGCAGACAACATTGATTCAGATGCCGATGATGACTCGATCGAGTCGTTGCTCGATCGTGAATAACGATTTAGTAAATTTGGCGTGAAACTGTTCGATGCTCGGAAAATTGATTTCAACACGATTCCGTTTGACGATGGGTATAGTCTCAATCGTCATGTCGGTATTGTTTGCGGCAGCGACAGTCAAGCTGATCCCCGATGCCAACGGTGCGACCATGCTGGGCCGCGCCAACATCTCCAACGCAGTGGCGTTGACATGCACCAGCTACGTGCAACGCGACGACTTCAAGAATCTTGAACCGTTGTTGAAATCCATTGTGAAACGCTGCGACGGACAATTGGAATCTGTCGGGATTCGACTAGCCAATGGACAGTTGAAGATTGATACCGGTTCACATGCCAACAGTTGGGTCATCACAGGGGACCAGCCAGCAGATCGGCAAATCATGGTCCCGATTACGCGAGCTGAAAAGCACTTTGCTCAAGTCGAATTGCGTTTCCGGCCAATTTTCCATTCTGGCTGGGCAGGTTTTTGGGCTCATCCATGGCTTCGCCTTGGTGCGTTTGTCGGTGCGGGTGCCTTCCTGTGCGTGGCATTCTACTTGTCGCTGATGTTGCGACAGCTGGACCCCAAGAAATCAGTTCCCAACCGTGTTCGTGATGCTTTGGACAATCTGACGGAAGGATTGTTGTTGTTGAACCATCGCGGACGCATTGTTTTGGCCAACAGTTCATTCCTGGAAATTGTAGACTTGCCAAATGAAAAGGTTTTGGGAACCAAACCAGCTGTACTGAACTGGTTCGATGAAGACAACAATGTTTGCGATACATTTCCCTGGGAAACAACTTTTGAGACGGGTGAAACTGTTCTCAATGAAATCATGCGTTTGGAGCTGGAAGGTTCCGAGCCTGCGACATTCAAAGTAAACTGTACGGCCGTTGGGCAAAATGCAAAGCCAGATGGCGTAATGGTCTGCTTCGAGAACGTGACTTTGCTGGACAAGGCAAAGGTTGAGGTTCAGAAATCGAAAGAAGCTGCCGAATCAGCCAACCGTGCGAAGAGTGAATTTCTGGCGAACATGAGCCATGAGATTCGTACACCAATGAATGCCATTCTTGGTTTTACGGATCTGTTGCAACGCGGTATCGCCAGTAGCAAGGAAGAACAAACCGAGTACTTGTCGACGATTCAATCGAGTGGCTCACACCTGTTGGAGCTGATCAACGACATTCTGGACTTGTCCAAGATCGAAGCGGGCAAGATGGAGATGGAAGTCTGCGATTGCAGCACCTTCGAGATCTTCAATGACGTGATCAACATTCTGGGTGTGCGAGCCAAGGAAAAGGGAATTGATCTGACATTCGAGTGCCGTGACAAACTTCCTGAGCGAATCAAATCAGATCCTGTCCGCCTAAGACAAGTGGTCACCAACCTGATCGGCAACGCCATCAAATTCACCAGCGCAGGTGGCGTCAAGCTTTCGGCTTCTTTGGACAACGTCAATGGTCGCGCGTCAATGCACGTCGACATCATCGATACCGGGATCGGAATGACTCCCGAGCAATTGGAAAAGATCTTTGATCCATTTACCCAGGCCGACAACAGCGTGACTCGTCGTTTCGGCGGAACAGGTTTGGGTCTGTCGATTAGTCAACGAATCGTCAAGGCGATGGGCGGTGAACTGACCGCGAAAAGCATCGTGGGACAGGGCAGTGTTTTCTCGTTCGACATTGATGTCGGTGACATTTCCAATGTTCGCTTGATCGACCAGGAAGAATATCGCAAAACGGCGCGCGTGGCGGCCAGTGCCAAGAGCGTGCAATACAAATTGCCAGAGTGCAAAATTCTGGTGGTCGACGATGGTGCGGCGAACCGCCGTTTGATCAAGCTGTTCCTTGGTCGCGCGGGCTGTGTTGTCGAGCAAGCCGAAAATGGGCAGATCGCTGTTGATATGATGCAGGCCGAACATTTCGACCTGGTGTTGATGGATATGCAGATGCCCGTGCTGGACGGATACGAGGCCACCGGCAAACTGCGTGAACTTGGATTCAAGCAGCCGATTGTGGCTTTGACTGCCAACGCCATGCAGGGCGACGAACAAAAATGTCTGGACGCTGGTTGCAGTGGCTTCCTGTCGAAGCCGGTCAATATGGACAAACTCGTCCGTACTGTCGCCGAGTCCTTGTCGATTGAACCTGAGCCGATTCAGGCGAATGATGAAGTCGATATCCAGCAAACCGTGCAAGTTGCTGATGCTTTGCCAATGGAGCAGGCTGCACGAATTGAAAAAACCGCGTTGGATATCAAGTCGATCGAATCGGAGGATGGATTCGTCAAGGTCTTGAAAGTTGGCCTGGAAGCGATGGCCTCAACACAGAGTCGTTGGGATAGTCCAGCTTACGGCCAGATATGCGAAGAGCTTCGTGACGCCGCCAATGCGTTTGGTCGCCTTAATACCGCCAGAACCCTCGATTCCCTGATTGCCGCAGTTCACGAAGGTGATGACTCGGCGATAGAGCGGAAGTTCGCGGAATTCGAAATGGCGGCGACCGAAGAACTACACCAGGAATACAAACAAAAGATTGCATCGTCAGCCGATCCGTCTGCAGCAACAACACAGCTGGACGATAACAGTCAGCAGACCAGCCCGTTTTCAATCCGAAAAATTCATTCAACGTTGCCCATGGACGAGCCAGAATTTCGCGAAATTGTGATCGAGTTTGTTCCAACGTTACAAGACAAAATCAAACAAATGAAAGAAGCATTTGCTTCGTCTGATTTAGACGGACTTGCCAAATTGGCGCACTGGTTGAAAGGTGCGGGTGGAACAGTTGGTTTTGATGAGTTCTATCAACCAACACTCGATCTGGAAATGGCTTGCAAGGGTCAGCAAACCGACGTCGCCCAGGCAAAGATTGTTGAAATCGATTTGTTATGTCAAAGAATTGAAATCCCAAACAGCCGGCAGAACACGGAGGCTGCACAATGAGCCAAACAGATAACCCAATCCAAAGCCTGCTGCCAGCCACAGGAGTCCCGGTTGTGAAACCGCTATCTCCGGCGCCTAGTTCCTCCTTTTCGCAATCCATGCGGTTGGCAAATAGTATCGAGAAGATCAAGTCATCGAAGATTTTGATTGTTGATGATGAGCCCTTGTTGATTCGCGTTGTACGACGCTTCCTGCAAACGGCAGGCTATTCGGAATTCATTACCGTGACGGACTCGCGTGAAGCGATGTTGGTGATCAATCGAGAAAAACCAGACGTCGTGCTGTTGGATATTGTGATGCCCAACGTCACCGGACTGGATATCTTGCGACAGCGGCAAATGAACACCTCTGTCCAATACACACCGTTCATTATTCTTAGCGCAACGAGCGATACAGAGACCAAAAGGAAAGCTCTTGAGTTGGGTGCGACTGAATTTTTGAACAAACCAGTCGATCAAAGTGATTTGATTTTGCGTGTTCAAAACGCCTTGTTGGTTAAGGCACACCAGGATCACCTGCAGAACTATGCTCAGGAACTGTCGCGTGAGGTCGAATCACGGACGGCGGAATTGGAACGCTCGCGTGAACAAATTATTCACTGTCTTGCGAAAGCGGCGGAATTTCGTGACAACGATACCGGACATCACGTTGTTCGAGTCGGCAAGTACTCGGCGGTGATCGCTGACGAACTTGGATTTGACCGTCAATTTTGCCATCGCATTGAATTGGCTGCCCAGTTGCATGATGTCGGAAAGATTGGTGTGCCGGATTCGATCTTGTTGAACCCGGGCAAACTGGACGATGGAGCATTTGAAATTATGCAACGGCACTGTGATCTCGGTTGCTCGATCATTGAACCGTTGGCTCGACACGAACTCGAGATGCTGAAACAGCGGTCACCGGACGGTCGATTGACTCGCGAAGTTCAACAGTCTTCCTTGCTGATTATGGCGGCCAACATCGCCAAGACTCATCATGAAAACTGGAACGGTGCCGGCTACCCAATTGGTCTGAAAGGGAATCGAATTCCGATCGAAGGCCGGATTACTGCTGTCGCAGATGTTTACGACGCGTTGTCCAGTAGCCGACCGTACAAGAAGCCATTCGACCTGGAAAAATGCCTGACGATCATGTACGAAGAGGTCGGTAAACGATTTGATCCCCGCGTGATGGCAGCGTTTTTTCAACGTATCCGGGATATCGAAAAGATTCGACGCGAACACATGGACTAGAGGTCGTGTCCGTTACTGGCTAATGACTCGCAGTTCACTGAATCTCGTCGTCGGTTTTGATCGATTCAGTGGGCTCCTGGTCTGTGGTCTTTCCAGGCGACAGCCAGTTTCGCATCCCGTCCCAAGCTTTGCCGATCAGCTTGCCTGATACCAGATCTTCTGTGATCGTGGGGCGGTCGCTGGAAAAGTTGTACCAAACGGCATCGATATATGGCTGGCTACTGTCAGACAGAACCTGGTAGATTCCCTCGTTGCCAATTTTTGACAGACTGTCTCGGTAGTGTTGGTAAATGTGGCGGTCGAACATGTTTCCCGTCACGCGGATCGTCGACAAGGCTCCATTGGTAATCGTCGACAGTCCTTCCAGTGTTGCCAAAGTCATCGCGCTGGACATTTCGAACAGCGATACATTTTGCTTTTCCGCTTGTTGGGACATTTCTGTCCAGGTCGTTTCGATCTCGGTTGGGCTCATCACTTTTTCGGCGCCAATTTCGGCGATTGAGTCTCGAATCTGCGTCACCGTTTCCAACAGGCCTTCGACTGAAAGCGGAGGCGTATCAAGTGCATCCGCCGTTTTTCCGGAAGCGACGCCGACGGCATCCAGCAAGTCGGCAGTGTTGTTAATGGCCGAGTCTTCAGCGATCACGCCTTCGCGTTTCAATTCAGTTGCCAATTCCGTCAGATACTTGTTGGAACCATGAGCCACATCGCTGACGATCGCCATGACGGTCAATGGCGAGATGTGCAGCGTGGCCATGCCGGCAAGATCGATAAAGGTGCTGACGGATTTACGAGCCACAAAGTCTTCGACATCCGGGTTGGCTGCCAGTTCGGCTTCCGTCTTGGGAACTCCGGCCATGTCGTTGACCATGAACTCCAGCATCTGACCTACGAAGGACTTGTAACTACGGGAGTCACGAAAAGCCATTGGAACCAGGTATGCGGCAGATTCTTTTACCGCTCCACCGATCACTCCAGTGGTTCCGCGTATCGCTCGCTCGGGTAACGAAAGCCCGTAAACCAGGAACTTGTAGATGGAACCTTCGTCTGGCTGGCCTTCTTGGACCTCTGGCTGTGATTCACCTTCGGGTTCTTGCGGACCGTTATTGGAATTGGGCTGGTCGTTCATGAGGAGTCGGCTTTCATGTTCGGCTGGAAATGATCACCGCCCATTTAAGGTGGGCAAAGAATTAACCGCCGGGATTGATCCGAAACGGAACGGTGTCGTCGTGCATTTTCTGATTCGCAGGCATGTCCTTGTCATGTTCTTCTTCCAGGTCTTCAATTTTGGCAGGAGGCTGCAATTTGGGCGGCACCAGGAAGGAGGCGAATTTGCTGGTCGGTTCGGCCAGGCTAAGAGGATCGGCAGCGAACAACCACCAGATTACGACTTGCGCGATTGGCAGGGCAAGTAAGCCGCCCAGGGCAATCTTGAAAATCTCACCTACCGTTGATACTTCTTTTTTCTTGCTGCTTTTGCCTTTTCTGGATCGGCTGGACGAACCGGAAGAGCTGCTGCGTGAACGCTGCGACGACGATGATTCTTTTTCATCCCCGGAATCACTGCCGACTCGTTCCGGGAGGCTGCGTCTTCGTCGAACTGCGGTCTTTAGTGGTTTTGGAATTACAAAATCTTGTTCATCAAACGATCGAGTTGGACGGGCGCCACTCTGTGCGGTGGCCGTTGGTGCCGAAACCATCTTCGCGGTCGGCGCCATCGCTTCCATAATTTGTTGACCGGTAACTTGTTCCTCGCAATGCGGACAAGCCAAAGCGTGACTGGTGGTAAATCCATCAGGTAAACGGAACAGTTTGGCGCATTTCGGACACGGCAAAGGAGATTGCGTATCCAATGGAACAGGGTTACTCATTATTCAATCCAATGATGAAGAGTGCTTTGGTGTGCGCTAACTGCCAAGGCCACGCCGGAAAGCACGGTCTACCCTATAATTTATTGGCAATTGGACCGCAGGCCAACGCTGTTTTACAGATTTTATTGCTGAACATACGCTGAAAATTCCGATTCGAAAGCTGAATTGATTAAGAAACAGGATAGACCAAATCGATCTTACTCGACAAATGGTTGACCAGCGGCTTGTGGTCGATCGGCTGGCCGGTGATCTGATTCATCAACTCATTGGCCGGCAGACGATTGCCCTGATGATGAACTTTTTCTCGAAGCCAGCCCAGCAGCGATCGAAAATCACCCTCTGCAAATTTATCTTGCAGGCATCCGAGATCGCGCTCAGCCTGTTCAAACAACATGCTGGCGTAAATGTTTCCTAGTGAATAAGTCGGAAAGTAACCGACCAGTCCGGCACTCCAGTGAATGTCCTGCAAGACTCCATCGGCATCGCCTGGAGGAACGATCCCCAGATACTTTTCGTACTTCTCATTCCAGGCCGTGGGTAAGTCGGACACGGAAAGTTCGTTGTCCAGCAACGCCTGTTCCAATTCGAATCGAATGATGATGTGCATGTTGTAAGTCGCTTCGTCGGCCTCGACACGAATCAACGAGGGGCGAATCTGGTTGACGGCTCGGAAGAATATCTCAGGCTGGCAACCACCAAGTGTGTCGGCGAAGTGAGTTTGCGCCTTGGCGTAGAAATGGTCCCAGAATCCTTGGCTACGCCCGACCAGATTTTCCCACAAACGAGATTGTGACTCGTGCAATCCGAGACTGCAGTACATGCCCGGTGGCAATCCGTATTGGTCGCCGCGCAGCCCTTGTTCGTACATCCCGTGCCCAGCCTCGTGCAGACAGCCAAAGAACGCCGAGTTAAACATGGACTCGTCGTACCGTGTCGTAATGCGGCAATCATCCGGACCGATTTCTGTACAGAACGGGTGATGAGCGATATCCAACCGGCCTCTTTCGTAATCGAAGCCGATGGCGGAAGTCGCTTCGGTCACAAATTCCTTTTGTCGGTCAACGGGATAGTGTTGACGCAAGATATCGGCTGCCCCGTCGTCGGCATGTTCTACTGCTTTTGCGATCAAGGGAATCAGGTCGTTGCGCAGGTTTTGCAAAGCGTCAGTTACTTCTGCCGTGTTGGCACCCGGTTCGTAGTCGTCCAGCAAGGCGTCGTACAAGCAATCGGTCGTGCTGGTCGCAGCGGCTTCCTCGCGTTTTAGTTCAAAAATCTCTTCCAGGGTTTTGGCGAACAGTTTGAAGTCGTCCTGCTTTCGCGCCTCGACCCAAATCTGCTGGCCACGTGAATGCAACGCGGCCTGTTTTTGAACCAGCTGCAACGGCAACTTGCTTTTCTTGGCGAACCGGTGGTTCAGGACTCGAATCGTGGAACCACTGTCAGAGATTGGGTCGCTGGCCAGGTCGGACTCGGCCAACTCGCCCAGCCAATCACCGAATCGCGCATCCGTTTCGCGCTCGTGAACCTTTCCAGCCAGATAAGCGACCTGCTCCGAACGATATGCCGATGCTTTAACCGGCAACTTTGTTTGCTGGTCCCATTCCAGCAGGGCGCCAATCGAACCGAGCAATTTCGTTTCGCGAACATGGTCAACGACGTTTTGAAACGTCTCTTGCGAAGATGGCATGAAAATTCCTTTTGAGCAACCGAAGTAGAGCGAGGCCCATTTTCGATCGAGAGTTCGATTGCTGCAAGACCCTCGGCGGATTGCCGCTGGCAACACATCGCACTGTTGCCACGTGCTAAACCTACAGCAGGATGCTCTCTACCGGTTTGGCTGGTTCGACGCCGATCAGTCGTTGGTCGAGTCCCTGATGTTGGTAGACAAATCGCTCGGCATCGATTCCCAACTGATTCAGAATCGTCGCGTTGATTTCCCGAACGTGGACCGGGTTCTCCGTGATGTTGTAGCCGAACTCGTCCGTCTCGCCGTAGACCGTCCCCGGCTTAATGCCGGCGCCAGCCATCCACATCGTAAAGCAACGAGGATGATGGTCGCGTCCATAGACTGTCTTGGTTAGCTTGCCCTGACAGTAGATCGTGCGTCCAAATTCACCGCCCCAAATCACCAGCGTATCTTCCAGCATGCCGCGTTGTTTCAAGTCCTGGATGAGACCCGCCGCCGGTTGGTCCAGGTCACGGCAGTTGTTTGGCAGATCAGTGGGCAGGTTAGCGTGTTGATCCCAGCCACGATGAAAGATCTGTGTGAAACGGACACCGCGTTCAGCCATGCGACGGGCCAGCAAGCAGTTGTAGGCCAGCGTTCCAGGCTTCTTGACGTCTGGTCCGTAAAGTTCGAGTGTCTTTTCTGACTCGTCCGAAACATCGACCAGGTCGGGAACACTGGTTTGCATGCGGAACGCCATTTCGTATTGAGCGATTCGCGTTTGAATTTCCGGGTCGGTGTAGGCATCAAAAGTATGCTGATTCAGTTTGTTCAATGAGTCCAGCATCTGGCGTCTCATCTTCGGGTTCACTCCGTTCGGGTTCCGCAAGAACAAAACCGGGTCGACCCCGGACCGCATCAATACGCCCTGGTGTTCGGAGGGCAGGAAGCCGCTGCTCCAAAGCCGGTTGAACAGTGCCTGGGCCTCTTTGCGTCCGGTCCATGTCGAATTCAAGACCACAAAGGCCGGCAGGTTTTCGTTCTCGCTGCCCAAGCCATAGCTCAGCCACGATCCCAGCGACGCCTTGCCAGGCAGTTGATCTCCGGTGCAAATGTAGGTGATCGCTGGATCGTGATTAATCGCCTCGGTGTACACGCTTTTGACAATCGCAATTTCGCTGGCAATCTTTTTGTGGTGTGGCAACAGTTCGCTGATCCAGGCACCGTCACTTCCATTGTCGACTTTTTCAAAATTGTAAATCGACGGAGCAATCGGAAAGCGGGTTTGGCCGGATGTCATTGTCGTAAGTCGTTGGCCATTGCGAATGGAATCGGGCAGTTCCTTGTCGTACCAGTCGGCCATCGTCGGTTTGTAATCGAACATGTCCAGTTGGGACGGAGCCCCGGACATGAACAAGTAGATGGCACGTTTGGCTTTGGGTGCGAAATGCGGCAGTGATGCCAGGCCGGTTTCCTGAGTTCCCGGGACGTTGGCCAGCAGGCTTTTCGGCAGCAGGCTGGACAATGCCGCGGCGCCCAGACCCATGGCTCCTTTGGAAAAGAACTGACGGCGAGTTTCCAGTTTTATGTAACGTTCAAATGGTGTCATCGACTGCTCCCGTTTTCTAGTTGCGCGTGACGAACTCGTCCATGTTCATGATTAGGCTGGCGATCATTGTCCAGGCGGCTAATTCGACAGCGTTGTACTTTTCATCTGCCGGTTGTTCACCGATGGCGATCAGTTCTTTCGCTGAGTCCACATCGGCCTCGTAAGATTTTTCGTAAGCGGCCAAGGTGTCGGCGATGATTTTCAGCTCTTTTTCGTTTGCTGGTCGAGCCAGACAGTTTTGAAACATGAATTGGATTTTGTCGTTCGCGGCAGGTTGTTCGGAATCGACAGTGCGTTGAGCCAGAAAGCGAGCGGCTTCGACAAATTGCGGATCGTTCATCAGCATCAATGCTTGCAGCGGCGTGTTGGTCCGCTCGCGTCGCACGACGCACGTTTCACGCGAAGGCGCATCCATAATGTTCATTTGCGGTGCCGGCGCCGTTCGTTTCCAAAATGTATACATGCTGCGGCGATGCACTTTGTCGTGCCCCTGGTCTTTTGCGAACCGGACAGTGTTCGAACCGGAATAGCCGACGATGAACCACAAGCCATCCGGTTGCGGCGGTTTAACGCTGGGCCCACCGACCGTCTCAACCAACAGCCCGCTGACGACCAAGGCCTGGTCACGAATGACCTCCGCGTCCAGACGGTAGCGACGTCCACGGGCAAGCAATTCATTCTTCGGATCGATTTGATTCAGTTCCGCCGACGATGCGGAACTCTGTCGGTAGGTCGACGACAACACCATTTGTTTCATCAATCGTTTAACGTCCCAGCCGTTCTCACGAAAGTCGACGGCCAGAAAATCCAGCAGGTCCGGATGCGTCGGGAAAGTTCCTTGAGCGCCAAAGTCCTCGGCGGTTTCCACCAGCCCACTGCCGAATAGCTGTTGCCAGAATCGGTTCACAGCGACTCGCGCTGTCAGTGGGTGGTTGTCGGCGAACAACCAGTTGGCTAATGCCAGGCGATCGTTGGTCTTGCCGTCTGGGATTGCAGGCAATGCAGGTAAGGCGGTAGGAACGGCGCGTGAAACTTCTTCGCCCGGTTGATCGTATTGCCCGCGTTCCAGGACGTACGCCTTGCGTGGCTCTTTTGTCTCTCGGTAAACCAGCGTCGTAGGGATGCTCGCTTTCAGTTCGTCACGTTGTTTGGTGACGTTCGCGATCTGCGTGAGGAGCGGTTTGATCGCGACTTGCGTGTCGCTGCAGACGTGACGCAGGAAATGTAAAAGTAGAACTCGATTTTGTTTGTCCGTCCGGGCCTCTGAATCGGTGTTAATCAGTTTCTTAACAGCAGGCGGTAACTTTTCACCCTTGATGTCCGATTGGCGATCAACCCACTCCTGGAAAGAACGGTTGGCCGGAAAGGGCGGCAAGTGCGAGACCTTGCCGATGCTGTCCCAATAGACCGTCCCATCGTATTGAGTCAACGCGACGCCATTGATCTTGGCATTCGGTTTCAGGTTCACGTCCGACACAGGAACGGCAAGCCGTACCCATTCACCTAGTTTGGGTAACGGCCCTTGGTAACGGCGTGAGTGAGTGTTCTTCGTGCCGTAGCCGATCAAGTCCTCGCCCCAGATCGCACGGTGCTCCCACGAGCCATCGTTCCATTGCAACATGACTTCGCGAGGCGGGTCGGCGGGGTCCAGAAAAATGTATGCGAACAATTCGTCTTGCTCGTTTACTATCCACGGCTCATCGACATTCTGAACAAAGTACTGTTGATTGCCTTGCGCCTTGTGGACGAACGACGTTTTGCCACTGTGAATCGGATCTGACTCTGACGAAGCCGGTTTCCATGCGCCGTGCTTTATCTTGTGATTGGGCAGAGTGTCGTCGATCCACGTTTCGACGATCGGTTCGGGGTTAACGGCCGGCGGATCATCGGGCTCGACGTAATCCCAGTTCTCGATCAAGGCAGTCAGTTCTTGATTCAGTCGTTTGATTTCACTCTCGTGCTTTTCCAGTTCGGCCAGTTGCGTTTTGTTGCCAACCATCAGCACGGGAGCATGCGATTTGTTGTTCCCATCCATTGGGTCGCCATCGATGCTGTTGAAATAAGCGTACAGCGAAAAGAACTCTTTCTGCGAGATCGGATCGAATTTATGATCGTGACACTGCGCGCAACCGACGGTCAAACCAAGATGAACGGTGCCGAACGTCGCCGTGCGATCGACGACATTTCGAACTCGCACTTCCTCCTTGATCGAACCACCCTCGGCCGTTGTCACGTGGGCTCGATTGAATCCAGTGGCGATGATCTGATCACGAGTCGGGTTGTCCAGCAGATCACCGGCCAGTTGTTCAATGCAAAACTGGTCGTACGGTTGATTGTCGTTGAACGCGTTGATGATCCAGTCGCGATATGGCCAGTGTTCCCGGTAGTTGTCCAGGTGCAGGCCATGAGTGTCGCCGTAGCGAACGACGTCCAACCAGTACCGAGCCATGTGCTCGCCAAATTGTGGTGTGTCGATCAACCGGTCGACGTATCGCTCGTAGGCCTCGGGGCTGTCGTCGTCCAGGAACTGTTCGACTTGCTGCACCGTCGGCGGCAGGCCGGTTAAGTCGAGTGACAATCGGCGGGCCAGCGTGCGACGGTTCGCCTGGTCAGCGGGGCTTAGTGATCGCTCGTTCAATCGTCGCAACACGAATCGATCGATTGGATTTCGAACCCATGATTCTTCTGCCAGTTGCACGTCCTGTTTTTTTGGTTGTGCCAATGACCAATGCGGACCCCATTCGGCGCCCTGTTCAATCCAGCGACGGATCAAGTCGATTTGTTCCGCTGACAACTCACGACCCGACTCGGGTGGCGGCATCAACATTTCCTGGTCTTCGGTGACCAAGCGTTGATAAAGTTCGCTCTCGTCAAGGTCGCCGGGTACAACGGATTCGTTGTGTTCGAATACGTTCTCTCTGGAATCGAGACGCAAGTCGGCTTGGCGGGTGGCGGAATCCGGGCCATGGCACTTGTAGCATGTGTCGGAGAGGATCGGTCGAATGTCGCGGCTGAAATCGACGGCTGCAGAATCTTGCACGGCCTGCAAGTCAGTATGGAGGGTGCAGCCTAATAGAAAGAGCGTTATTGCAATCGCGAGTTTTTGCATCGTCCGCCTTGCCAATGGTCGGTGGTTGGGTGACACTTCCATTCTAATCCAACTATTCTACACGAATTGAATGAAGCCCGTGAGATAAACGGCGGGCGTTTTTATAATTAAGGAAGTGAACAGGATGATTTCAATGGACTGGTCGGTTGCTCGTAACAGCGGGCGTTGCTTGTTTTTCGTTTGTCTGATTTCTTGTGTTTGCTTCCTTTTTGGATGCCGATCGGGAACAAAGACAGAACAGAAATCGACCCCGGAACTCTGTTTTCAGAAATTGTCGTCGGCCGTTGAGGCAGGAGATTGGGAGGCCGCCTTCCAGCAAATGGACGAGGGCTCGCAACAACTTATGTTGGGGTCGGTCATGCTGGGAGCTTACATGAGTTCCGTTGAATATTCGGTCAGTCAAAGCGACCCGTCCAAACGAGATGAGTTGTACGAACTGCTTGAAGGGCAGGGCGTCGATGTTGATTTCATCAAGAAGAATTGGGGCAACTCGCAGGTTGACCAAAAGGGCGCGTTACTGGATGCGGTCAAGCCAATTCAAAATCGTGGTGCCACGATGAAGACGTTAGTCGGCTACCTCGAGCAACACTTTCCCGTCCTGGTTTCGGATTCGTCGCCGATCGGCGTGCTGGCCAACAGCAAGTTGGGGGAGGTGACGGTAGAAGGTGATCGCGCTTCCGGTCAAATGGAAAATGGGATGGGTGTTGGATTCGTCAAGATTGATGGGAAATGGTACTTCAGTCAGGAAAAGTAAGTACTGTGTGAGAAGGTGTCACGCGGAGCCGCGGAG
>CAZPOL010000023.1:17361-40119 GCA_964588195.1 uncultured Pirellulaceae bacterium
CTTCAGTCAGGAAAAGTAAGTACTGTGTGAGAAGGTGTCACGCGGAGCCGCGGAGCCGCGGAGACGCTGAGAAAGAGACGCTGAGAAAAGAAGGGAAAGAGGTGGACGCGAAAAAGAAGGCGTTGCGGAAAATTCGAAACTGGTTTTTCAGTTTGCTTTCAACACAATTTCTTTTCTCTTCGCGTCTCCGCGCCTTCGCGTGAGAAATTTTTTCTGCCTTCTTCCTTTTTCTGTTAGTGAGTCATGACGTATGTCACGATGTTGATGCCGAGTGGAAATGAAACCCGCTCCGAGTAGTCGCGGAAGTACTCAGGGTTTTCTCCTTCGCGTTCCCATCCGTCGCCGATGTCATTGTTGTGACAGAACAGAGCCATCAGACGATCGTCGTCATCGAAGTAGCCCCAGAAGTGAGGGTCCTCGTCGCCTTCGGGATCGCCGTGCCAGTATTCGAAAGTCTCGCCGCGTTGCCATGCGAAAATGCTGGGCACCTGTGGCACGCCTTGAAGTTGGTAAACGATATTGAAAATCGGATGGTTGTCTTTCAATTCACGTGGCTGGCGATTCGGAAAGACGTTCAACATTTCCTGCTTAACGTGTTCCCATGCTCGTGGGGCCCAGAAGTCATCGGCCATCAGGAACCCGCCACGCGACAAATAGTCACCGAGCGCTTCCGCTTCCTGTGGACTCAACCTCATGTTTTGAACATTTGACATGAAAATGAACGGGTAGTCGTGCAACTGATCATCCGTCAGACGCATGACTCTGCCGTTCGGGTCGACTTCCAGTGAAGTGAGTTCCTGTAATCGTGCAGAAAAATTCCAGTCGCAATCCGGGAAGTCGTTATTCCAACTGGGACCGCGTCGGTAGCCTCCGGTGTCGAATTGAATTCGCACAAACGTGAACACGTCTCGTTCGAATCCCCTGGCGACCTCCCAGTTCACGTAATCGCTGCGGTCAGGTGTCCGCCTGCCCCTTCGTCCTCCCCGTCCGAAATCCTGCATGGCGGCCGGAGCGGCATGCATTGCATGGTGGTGCTGGTTGGCTTCGGGGGGACTGCTTTCAGAGTGCGTTGAATGACCTGAGTGACTTGAACGAATTGAGTCTGTCACCATCAGGCCCGACCGCCAGACAATCCACAACACGGACCCTAACGCCAAAACGGTAAGGCCTTTTACAAGAATGTGATGTTGGCAATGCAGCATGGTCGACTGTGGGAGGTGAGGTTGGATTACCGTCTTTGGCAATGGTAAGTTGACAACTGGTTGTAGCAAACCAGAATAACCGGGTGCTGGCGACTTGCATACGGTATTCGCTTGCTGTTTCTACACATTGAGATCGAGTTTCCTCAGATGGAGTCCTGCTTTGTACCTGCCAAAATCGATCGTTTTGTTTTCTGCTCTGCTGTTGAGCGGAATGTTGTTGGGGCATTCCTGGTCCCAGGGCTCCGAGGAATCCGCAAGTGCGGAAACGGAAATCCAGGCAGCTCAATCAAATCAGGAATCGGATTCTTCCGCCGATGCGCAAGAGCCCAGCACGTTTGTCGGTATTGAACGAGTCTATTCGAACCTGCGATTTAATCGTCCGGTTTACCTGACCGGCGCAGGAGACGACAGCGGTCGGATGTTCGTCGTCGAACAGGATGGAGTGATTCACGTCATTCCGGCTGTCGATGCGAGCAGCACAACAGAGGACGCAACAGAGGATCCAACGGCGGCGATCAAGAACTCGACCGTGTTTCTTGATATTCGCGAACAAGTCAATCGTCGAGGTAATGAAGAAGGCTTGTTGGGAATCGCCTTTCACCCGGACTTCGCAAACAATGGTCATTTCTATGTGCACTACTCAAAGAAAACCGATGGCGTAGTCCAGGGGGAAGATGGCCGCCGACGCCGCAAGGTCGCGCCGAATGTTGTCTCGCGATTTACGGTTTCGAAAGAGAATCCGAATCGCGCCGATCACGACTCGGAACACTTCGTCATGTCGCTCGACCAACCGTTCACTAATCACAACGGTGGCATGATTGAATTCGGCCCGGACGGATATCTGTACGTGACGTTTGGCGACGGTGGATCGGCGAACGACCCACTAGGAAACGGCCAGAACATGGCAACCATGCTGGGCTCGATCATTCGCATTGACGTAGACAATCCTGGCGAGGACAAAAATTACTCGATCCCCGAAGACAATCCGTTCATAGGTGTAGAAGGCGCGGCCGAGGAACTGTGGGCGATTGGCTTGCGAAACGTATGGCGATTTTCGTTTGACCGTACGGAAGGGACTTTGATCGCCGCCGACGTTGGGCAAAATAAGATCGAGGAAGTGAACATTATCGAAAAGGGTGGCAACTACGGATGGAACCGCTTCGAAGCCAATGAAAAATTCAACGCGGAAACGGAGTTGGTGCATGGCGAACATGTCCAGCCGGTTGCGATTTACGAACGCAGTTGGGGGATCTCGATTACCGGTGGCTACGTTTATCGCGGGAATGACTATCCAGAGTTGCAGGGGATGTATTTCTACGGCGACTATGCGTCCGGGAATTTATGGGCGATGAAAAAGGATGCTGAAGGCGTTTATCAGGACGAGTTGGTAAGGCGGACGGGGCGGAGTATCGCGTCGTTCGGGGAAGACGATCGTGGAGAAGTTTATCTGCTCAGTTTTGATGGAGGCATCTACCGAATTGTGCCCACGGATCAACCTGAGGATACGTTTGCCAGTTGGCCAAAGAACTTGTCCGAGACTGGACTCTATGCAGACATGAAAACGAAGGAGTTGGCGGACGATCTGATCCCTTATTCCGTTAACGCTCCATTCTGGTCCGACGGTGCCGACAAGGGTCGGTATATCAAGTTGCCGGAAGGCGAGAAGATGGTTTACGCCGAATCAGGATCGTGGCAGGTTCCCGTCGGAGCGGTTTTGGTGAAGAACTTTCATGGCGAACACGGGCGAGGCAAAACACAATTTGAAACTCGCTTGATCAAGCGAACGCCAGAGGGCTGGGAATCGGCGACGTACGTTTGGCCTTTGGGCGGCGACGACGCTCGGTTGGCTCCCGAGGGCAGCCAGTTCGAAACTTATCAACGTGGTGATCGTCAATGGAACGTCGCCTCCTGGCATGCTCCTTCGGCATCCGAGTGTGCGAGTTGCCATGTCGACGCCGCCGGTTACGTGCTGGGACTGAATACCGCTCAGTTGAATTCCGACGTCGACGGTGAGAATCAAATCTTGAACTGGAGCAAGCGTGGGCTGGTTGATTTGCCCGATGACTTTGATCCAGAAAAAGTTGCGCGATATGACAGCCCGTTTGGAGATGCAGGTACCGTGGCGTCACGAGCCCGAACTTACCTGGATGTGAATTGTGCGATGTGTCATCAACCGAACGGACCGGGAAATGCAAACATCGATTTGCGTTACGCCACCGATTTGCAAGAAACGAAGATGATCGACGAAGCTCCCGCTCAAGGCGATCTGGGGATCAAGGATGCCCGAATCGTCGCACCCGGCTCGCCAGCGAAGTCGTTGCTGTTGCATCGAATTCAAACATTAGGCGCCGGTCGAATGCCGAATATCGGCAGCAACGCCATCGACGATGAGGCAGTGGCGTTGTTGAAAGAGTGGATCGAGTCGATGGAATAGGATCGCGTCCCGACCTGATTTCGGAGATGGTGTTTGGCCCATCGGTGGTTGGCATCGGTGGTTGGGTATTGGAGGTGACCATCGGTAGCCGGGCATAAGCGGTCGGGAATCGGTGGTCTGGCGTTGGTGGTCTGGCGTTGGTTTTTGGGTGCCATGCTCACGCCTGCGTGAGCATGCTCGGACGACGACACGAGTTTCGATATTCCATCCACGGCCATTGCGCCCTGCCGACCATGTACGTTCATGATTCCGCACACCCAGCTCCGGAGGAGCGACAGCAATTAGCCTTGGGCGTAAGCCCAAGGTTCCCAGGCGAAATGAAGAAGCAAGCCCCGGAGGGGCGACAGCAAACAACCAACGAGTTCGTTTTCAAAAACATATTTGATTCCAAATTTGTTGTCATGCGACGATCGAGAAAATGCGAATGGAAACCTGCTGTCGCCGCCTTCGGGGCTTTCGATCGATGGGCCAGCTCGTCCATGGGCTTACGCCCATGGCTACGTGCTGTCGCCACTCCGTGGCTGATGCGAATGGAGACCAGCTGTCGCCGCCTTCGGGGCTTTCGATTGATTGGGCTATATCGTCCATGGGCTTACGCCCATGGCTAAGTGCTGCCGCCACTCTGTGTCTTTACCTGTCGTTGCCTGTTTCGAAATCGATCTCATCGATCAAAAAAACGGCAGAACCAACCAACTAGGTCTTGATCGCCAGGCCCATGGCGACGGCGGTGGTTTTGTTTTTCAAGTTCTGCAGGTGATTCGCAATTTTCTCATGCGTGTTACTTCCCATCAACAAATGCAACCCGAGTGGGTGCGGTTCGCCAGTTTCAATCCGAGCAAGCGCTTTTTCGAAGGCGAGTGTGGACTCTTCTGAGCGCGGTTGAATGGACTTCAGACGCAGGCCGGACGAGTGAATATGTCGGCCGGCATCTTTGGGCGTGATTAGAAAACTGATGCTGGGGTGGTCGGCCCATGGCAAAGGGAAAGCCGGCGTGATGCCGTCCTCTGTGCGAAACACATCGTGAAACACCAAGCGACCACCCGGTTTGAGAACCCTGGCGATTTCGTGGTAAAAGGCGCGTTTGTCGGGGACGTTCATTTGGGCATGTTCCGTCCAGACGATATCGAATGACTCGTCGTCGAACGACATGGACGTGGCGCTCTCGGTGAAAAAGTCGACCTGTTTTTGATCCAGATTCACCAAGTCGGTCAATCGTTTGGCGACTTTGATGTACTCGGGAGTTAAGTCGATGCCGGTCACGCGGCAATCGAAAGTGTTGGCCAGGTATCGTGCGGAGCCACCGATCCCACAGCCCACGTCCAGGACTCGCTCGGTTGATTGTGGTTTGGCCAGTTCAGAAAGTTCGATCGTGGAATTGCGGCCGCGTGTATGAAATTGATCGACCGCAGCCAGATCGTCGACGGTCAACGAAAAAGGGTCCTTGCCGGACATGACCAGCGCACCAAAAATGCGCTCCAACAAATTGTCGGTGCCGTATTGTTTCTTGATCGAGCGATCGGAATCTTTCATTCGTTGATTGCCCACTGAAGATCAGTCCTTTAAGTAATCAATGGAAGGGAAAAGCGGGACTGCAATTGTGGTGTTCGTTTACGAAAAGTCGATGGGAGGTGTCGATAGGATGCGTTGATAGGAGCCTGGTTAATGTTAGTCAGTTATTGTGACAAACGTTAGCGGTAAATCCAGCATAAAGTGGCAGGCTCGTGGGCTTTGCCAGATGGGCAAGGCAGGAAGCACGATTGAGAGACCCAAAGAGATTGGTCGGACCGCATTGTCCCCGCAGAATTCTGAACGCCCAACGACCAGACAGGTCAGAGATCGACTAGCTTTTCTTTTTCTTGCGGCTGGTCTTGGTCTTTTTGGCCGACCGCTTCTTCGAGGTGCCGGAAGTTTTGACCGCTGGCTTTTCCGCCGACGCTGCTTCGAACTGATCGAATTTCTCAATCATCTTGCGATACTGCTTTTCCGTAAGCTTGGTCGCTTGAACCAAACCTTCTACTTCGGGAATGGTCTCACTTAACTTCAGCAGTGGTTCCAGCCAGGTTTGCAGGATGCGGAATTGGGCTTCGATGATGCGTTCGAAGGATTGAGGCACCTTGTTGATGACCTCGATCTGTTGAGGCGGAGAAGGGGGAGCGGCATTCGCGGCGATGGCTGCCGCCGTTGGTTCGGGCGTCTCGGGAACGCGGGTCATCACACCGGATTCCATCAACTGTTTGATCCCGTCCAGGGTGGCGTTGAATTTGCTGAGTTGCTCGACGGCATGTCCGACTTGACGCAGCGTCGCCGTCTCCATCACATTTTCATCTTCGCCTTCGGGCGTCGATAGTTTTTCGATACCGCTGTCCAGCGTCGTGCGGATTTCATTCAGGCCTTCGGTAAACGTCGTCATCTGGGCGATGATTTGAGCGACCTTGTCATCGCCACCGGCGGAACCGAGTAGAACGTTCCGCTTGTAAGTCTTCTTGATATCGTTCCAGCGTTCTTGTTGCTGTTTATCCATCGTGCCAATCAGCTCGGCGAATTTCAGCAGATTAGCCTGTGCCCCGGACGTGAGAGTCTGTGCCTGGTTCTCGTAGTGGGAAACGATCAGCGTCATCAACTCGTCGTCGTTCATGATAGGCACGATCTTTTCTGCCATCTTGTTCATGTCACGATACGAGCCCTGCATTTTGAATGGTGGTTCCGTGCGGTAGTCGTCGGCCTGAGCGGCGGATTCGATGTACTGCATGTTGACCTTCAGGACCACGTCGCGAATCTTCAACAGCTTTCGCATAACCGTCACGAACTCGTTAACTTCTTCCACTGAGAAATTACCTTCGACGGAACCGGATGCATTCGGATCGTTGCCGGTCGCCAGATCGATGATCGAGTAGACGTCGTCTCGGCTGCGCGTATGCAAATTGGCCAGCGTCGGGTTGGAGGTCAGGCAATTTTCCAGGTAGCTCAGCTCGAACGCAGCGGCTTGGTCACCAATCACATCGCCCAGGTTGTAGGTGTCCGCACGGTTGGCCAGCATGTCAGGGATCTGGAATTTCTCGCCACTCTCCGTGTACGGGTTACCGGCCATCACGACGGCGACTTTGCGACCACGCAGGTCGTAGGTTCGTGACTTGCCTTTAAAGACGCCTTCGATTCGGCGAGTCGCATCGCACAACGAAATGAATTTCTGCAGGAACTCAGGATTGCAATGCTGGATGTCATCCAGGTAGATCATCACGTTGTCGCCCATCTCCAGGGCAAGGTTCAGCTTTTCGACTTCCTCGCGAGCACTCGCGTTCGGGGCTTCCGTGGGGTCCAGCGATGTGACGTGATGTCCGATCGCCGGGCCATTGATTTTCATAAAGGTCAGGCCCAAACGATTGGCGATGTATTCCATCAATGTCGTTTTACCGTAACCGGGTGGCGATACCAGCAACAGCAATCCCATCAAGTCAGTACGCTTACCTTCGCCAGCGACGCCGATCTGTTTCGCCAGGTTGTCACCCACCATCGGTAGGTAGACATCGTTGATCAGTTTGTTGCGGACGAATGAGGTCAGGACTCGCGGTTTGAATTCTGACAAACGCAATTCGTCTTTGCGTGCCTCAAGGACTTCCTGCTTGGCATCATGGTAGGCGTGGAACCCTGGAACCTGGGAGCGACTGAATTGCTCAAGCCGCTTTTCAAAATCGTTGAAATCCAGTTCATACGTGCTCTCTTTAACCAGCGGGTGATCGCCGAGCATGCCTTCTATTGATACGCGTGTCTTCCCGGAAAGCTCGACGCGTGAATCGACTGATTCGTCGACAATGATCGCTGCCGATTCGGCAATGATGCCAACGCCGGATTCCTTTTGCTTGCTGGCTTCATTACTGGAAAACCCAACCAGCCACTGCCGCACAATGTTGAAGCGATCGATGGGCGAAGTTAACGACTCCAGTTGCTTGTCAAACTGGTCAGTCAGTTTCTGCTTTTTCAGATAGCTGAGCAACGCTTTGGCCAGCTGGATCGAATCCGCGTGGGCGTGATCCTTTTGCGTCGAAACTTCGTCAAACAAATATCCTGCGGCCAATTCGGAATCCGCGGCGACACCGATACCAAGTCGGTTTCGCAAGGGCTCGATCTCGTCGGCCAGTTCCGTCACAAACTCCGTTCGCCCCTGGTCGTTTCCAAACAACTGGTAGGCGCTTCCCAATGATTTGATCTGAGCCGTCTTGCGGTCAAAGTCGTCGCTGGCTGTCGTCTTTACATGAGTCCAATAGACGGCCGCGATTGCACGAGCCATGCTCGGGTACTTCAGCAAACCGAGCTGATCTTTCAGTTTCAAATACTGTTTCAGAATCAGACCGGCATCGTTGTCATGGACGCCCTTGATGTAGCCTTCGCTGTATCGAGGCGACATGAAGGCGAGCGCCAACTTCTGCATGGCGGCGGTGTCTTCGCTGAATTTTTCCGACAGTTCAGGATCCAGTGTCATCTGGTAGGCAAGGTATTCTGCGCGGTAGACGTCCCGGTTCTCGGAAACGAGCGGCTGGTCCCACAGGTCCTGGTGCTGGTTAATTACATCCGATTCAATCTTCTCCATAAAATTCGTGCCGGTCAGATGGAAATACATTCCATCGTCTTTTGGCACCGAGGTCAGATCGAGCGGTTGGACGTTGACTGTGAATTGGTGTTTGCCGAGTTTAATCAGGTTCTTGCCACCAACGAACAACTCGTTTTTGTCCTTGAGTTGGCGAACGGTATCTTCGCGGGCAGTCTTCAAGCGACTCTGGATATCGTCGACCTTCACCGACTCGTCCAGTTCTTCCAGTTGGCCGATGATGTCGCGAACCTTGTCGATCATCAGATCGGACGCGAAATAGCTGTTGATCTCGTCAACCGATTCCAGGTTGGCAATTCGTGTCGAGATTCCTTTCAGGATGCGATCGGCCGCGGTTGCCAGGCTGTTGGCTCGCCGATTTCGCGCCTCGACGATTTGCAGCTTTTTGGAATCGAAGGCCGTGTAGATCTCGTCCCGTTTCTCGGCCAACTGCACAACGAATTCATCGAATTCCGCAAAGCGTCCTTCCAGTTCTTCCACCTGCACCATCATCTTGGTCAGGTACTCGTCGCATTTGGCCGGCGAGTCGCATACATCCAGATAATTGACGACGGCCTGCGAAAGCAGTTTTAACTGGGAACTGAACTCGGCCGCGCCTTCTGTCGACATCAGCGACTTGGTTTTGTTCTTCAGTTGAGCCCGCGTCTTGTTCAACTGGGAATAGATCGCCGAAATGTCGTCGATGATCTGGGTGCGATGCGTGGCGTCATCGATTTTCAGGTTGCTGACGATGTCGATCAGCATTTCCAATTGTCCAGCGCCCTCGGCAATCTCCTCGTCCAGCTTTTGTGCTTGAGCGACAGTCTCCAAAGGCTCGATGCCCGCGTTCTGTTGAGCGACGCGATCGATGTAGGGCGCGAGCGAGTTCTCTTTCAACAGGAACTTGACGCAATCCTGCGACAACTTTTCCGTTTGTTGTTTGATCTCCTCTTCCAACGCTGCGACGGAATCGACGTCCACGTATTTGAGGTCGCGGAGTGTAATGACTTTTCCGCGTGAGGTGCGAAGACCCGCCAACGCGGCGACGTATTCATCGACCGAACGCCAGTTGCTGCGACTGGAATCAGCCAGGACCTTGCGAACTTCGGCAGTCGTCTCGCTGGTTTGCGATTTGGTGCTGGCCTTGATGCGACGAACTTTTTCGAACTCTTCGACCGCCGAGTTCGCGGTGTCGCGAATTTTGCCGATCGTGGTCCCCAGGTCGAACGCGCCCTGGTTATCGATCCAGAAATACGAGTCCAGAATGTCGGTGGTCTTCTTGACCATGTCGACGTAGATCTCAGCGTAAGCCTCTTCGCGGCGAACCAACGAGATCACTTCATGGCACTCGGCCATCCCCCGCACCACATCCCGGTTACCGATCTTGAACAGATAGGAATCTGATTTGTTCTCGGTCGTTATTTCGTCGGCCGTAAATGGCGTTTGCCAAACCTGAATCGCGTGGTGTTTTTGAGCGTTGCCATCGGACTTGAAATAGATCATGTGTCCGTTGGCGAAAAACGAAAATCCATGACACTGGATCGGCGTGTCGACTTGCTGCGAGATCATGTTGTAAGGCAACAACACGTAGGCACCGCTGTTCAGACTGTAGAAGACGAACATATAGTCTTCGCCGTTGGGCGAAGCGATTCGTCTCTCGAACAACAGGTCGGTATTCTCAGTCGGGAAGGTTTTGTTCTCGCCGCTCTGCAGGTAATATCCGTTCGAGAAAATCAGCCCGTGGTCTTCAGGCAGCAAGATGCAGGAACTGGCTAACGAGTCGACTCGCGTGACCGTCTGTAGTTTCTCGTTGAAAACGAAATAGCGATAATCGTCTTCCTTGAACGGCTTTACCTTCAGCAGTATCAAGTTGCCGATGCTACTGTAAAAAATCTCGGCGTCGTCCAGAGTTTGGTCGGGGTCGTCAACCGGTTCGCGGTAAATACCCAACCCGTCGTCGGTGTTGTCCTCGACCTTGATCGTCAAGTCTCCGCCTACGGTCTCGACAAAGACCCGGTCTTCAATTGAGATGTGTGGATGTTGGCCACTTCGATGAAGGTCGCGGTGAGTTCGCTTCCATTCGAATTCGTGTTGAGCCGGATAGACGACTTCGTGATCGCTGCGATTGTCCAGGTAGGTTAGTTGTCCGTCATCCAATCGCCATTTGAATGACTTGATGTCGCGAGCGGATTCGCCGACCTGGAAAACCATGTACAGATGAACGCCGATTTGCTGGAACTTGGTGAATCGAGCGTTCTTGTAGTATTTGTACAGCTGGCCAAAATCGTGCTGGAAATCGCTATCAGAAAGCAGGTCCAGCGATGCCGAATGAAAAGTCTCGGCCTCGTCAAAACCAAACACCGCGAAGACGTCTGAGACTTTCGTTTCGCTCTTCAGCCCAATGTTGACGTTGAAGCCAAACAGAAACCGGTCGCCGACCGGCAGCAGATCGCGAGGCACACAGTTGTTGGCTGTGGAAATGCGATCGGTGGAAAGAAGTTCGGTGGGGATCGAGCCAAAGACTTCCCGACGTTCTTCGTTCAGCTTCTCCAGTTGTTGACGGAGTTCATCGGTGTAGCCTTCCAGGCGGCCGCGAATGATCTCGTAGGTGCCACGTTCCAGCCCCGATTCCTGCGCAGCAACGGCTTCGTCGTCTGCGTTTTCTGGATTGGAATCAAGGACTTCGGACATGCTTTTTTACTGGTTCCGCGATTCGAAAAACGTAATGCGGAAGCGCCGGTTAAGGAGATGAAGGATTTGATGACAGATCGTTTGAAGTATGACTAACGCCGCCTGAAGACGGGACTACGAACGGTAGCCCCGACTTTGCCGTCAGCCATTGGTCGTCAGGCTCTATGCGTTGGCCTTGTTGCCAAGTTTCAGCGTGGAAGCCTTCTTGTTGGAGATTCCCATGGACGAAGCCATGTTCATCAATCCTTCCAGTTGCCCCATGATGCCTTCATCACTGGTCTTGCTCATGAAGGTTCCGACCAGTGCGGCGATGCTGAGGTTCTTGATGTCGGCACTCGAGGCCCCGAACATGTCAACGAAGTGCTGCATCTGATCCTTGAAGTCGCCGGAATCGCCGTCGAAGAACGTTCCTTTGATATCGGTCAGCGTGCGGCTGCCTTCGATCAAGCGATCGACTTGCTTTCCAGCCGTGATCGACTTGACGATCGAATCGAAGAACTGGTTGTCGCCACCGACGATGTCGATGTTGGCTGACTTCAGCGACTCGGCCACCATAGAAGCCTGAGCCTCCGCGATTTCCTTTTGAGCATTGATCGCTTCCAGTTCGACCTCTTTGTCCTTGGTCAACTGCAGCTTGTACTCTTCGTGCTCGCGACCGACGCCGTCGAACAGCTTCATCGCTTCTGCCTTCTCCGTGATACCTTTGGCGTCTGCTGCGAACTTCAGTTCCATGACTTCGGCTTCTGCCGTGCCTTCCTTCTGAATCGCATCGGCCATGGCGACTTTCACCTGAGCTTCGCCCAAGCCGGTCGCGGCGGTTTCTGCCTGCGTGGCCTCGGCCAACATCTTCTTGGCTTCCGATTCCTTGGAGGCCGCTTCGCGATCGGCTTCCGCTTTGACGATGATCGTGCGAGCTTCCAGTTCGGCGGCCTGCATGTCCGCTTGAGCAGCCTGAACCTCGGTGACCAATTGTTGTTGAGCCAGTTCTTCGGCGGCGGTCACAGCAACTTGCTTCTTTCGATCGGCCGCTGCGAATTCGCGAGTATCCTTGATCTTCTCTTCTTCCTCGACCACTTCGCGTTCGACCATGACACGCTGGCGAATCACGTCCTGGATATTTTTCTTCTCGACCTCGACCGCTTTTTCCTTGTCGATTTCGGCCAGGGTGACGACTCGTTCGCGTTCTGTAATTTCCAGGCCACGATCCTTTTCGACTCGTTCAGTTTCAACTGCGTCGGTGCGTTCCTTGTTCTTGGCAGCCACAATGACGGCTCGCAGTTTGTTTTCCTCGGCGATCGAAATCTCTTCCTCGGCAGTGATCCGAGCGGTTTCCGATTTCTGACGTTCTTGCTGAGCGACGATTTCGGCTTCGGCTCGTTGACGCGACTGGATTTCGGAGATTTCTCGCAACTGCTTCTCTTCAGCTTCCGCTTGTTGCTTTTCCAGTTCCAGAATTGCTTCGCGAGCTTCGACGTCCTGCTTGGTGATCGTCTTTTCTTTTTCGCGACGAATGTAGTTGGCTCGGACGATTTCCTGAGCGGTCAGATCGGTGATTTTCTTGATACCTTCTGCGTCCAGAACGTTGTTCGGGTTCAGGCTCTCCAGCGGAGTCTGTTCCAGATAATCGATGGCGGCGTCATCCAGCACGTAACCGTTCAGGTCGGTGCTGATCTGTTTCAGGATCTCTTCGCGGAATCGATCACGTTCCGTGTACAAGTCAACAAAGTCGAATTGCTTACCGACAGTTTTCAGCGCTTCGGAGAACTTTGGTTCGAAGAACAGGTTGAGTGCTTCCTGATCCGATGCACGATCACAGCCAAGGAAACCAGCAACACGGGCCACATCGTCGGCTTCCTTGTTGACTCGTACGAAGAACGCGACTTTGATGTCGGCTCGCAGGTTGTCTTTACAGATCAAGCCGTCTTCGCCCGAGCGATCGATTTCGATCCGTTTGACTGAGATGTCCATGTATTCCGCCTTTTGTAGAATCGGAATCACGACCATGCCGGAAAAATCGACCTTGGTTCCCTTGAATCCATTTCGCACGATCGCGGTACCTTGAGGTACCTTTCGATAGCAACGGATCGCGAAGACAAGGACTCCTAGTAGAAGGACTCCGAGTATTACTCCGGCAACAATCAGGATCATCACTGGCGGGCCTACTTGGCTGACGAGGGAAATAGCACTCATCTAGATCTTCTCCGGTTTAACAGGTTCGACGATGTAAACCCCGGTTTCATCTTCGAACCGGATAACTTTTATTTCTTGATTCTTGTTTAACTTCTGGCCGTTTTCCGTAATCGCGTTGACCACGATTGGCGGGCCGTCATTGTTCGTTTGATCGATACTGACTTGTCCATGTTTTCCGTCCAACGTCAGGGTGGTGACGAAGCCGCGATTCCCAATGACTTTGGTGGACGCGGTTCCCTTCATTCCCTTGAAGACGGGTGTCAGTGGCCAGATCACAAACTTGGTAATGAACAGGCTGACGATCAAATTGGGTATCACGGCATACAGGGCAATCATCATGCTCCAATCCGCATTGAAGTAGTGATTACTCAACATCGTGGTGACCCAGTAAAACAGGACGAAAAACGATCCCAGGATCATGATGGGAACTTCACCTATGTGGAAAAACGTCAAAACATCGGCAGCGATTCCGCCATCAATATGCCCGTCAAAATCTGCATCCAGATCCGTGTCGACGCCAATCTCCAGGTCGGCGTCCAGGTCCATACCGAATATTCCGAAGATCATCGAACCCCAATACAGCAGCACCAGTCCCAACAGGATTGTGGCGAAGAGATTAGGTCCGCGAATCGTATCCAGAAAAAATTCAGCCATGTTTTGGTCGTTTGCCCTCATTGTTTTGAAAATGAAACACTTCGTCCGCGCAATTCTTGCCGCGCCTTAGCCTACCGGCGCGTACATTCAGCGCATTTTTCTCAATTGTTTTTTTTCTCCCCAGTAGAAAAGTCTGCCGACCAGCGATTGCCTGGCTGTTCCGCAGTTTCAACCTTATTCGCAAAGCGGTCTGTTTTATTGGGAAAAATCGAGAGGATTCGGCTGCGTGAATGAAATGCTGAAAGGGATCGAGGAAGGGGCAGACGCCCAGCCGGTAAGCCCTTTGTTGCAGCCGGAGTAGTCTTCGCGATGTGCATGACTGTTATCCGCCACCGATTCGAATCAACACCGAAAGGCCTTGCGAGCCGCTGTTTGTATCGAGTTGTAAAATGCAGACCCGACGTGGGTCGATCAAAATTCTAACTACACCACGAATCATGGTTGTAATGACGCATGCAGGGAGAGCGTGTTTCAGTACCCAACGATCCGCGATTGCGTTTGCTTGACCAGTCGTAGTGACACACCAGTGACTGAATTCAGAAGGTGAGACACATATATGAACCGTGCAAAGCTATCTTCAGCCATCGGCCTTTTGTTGACGCCGTTTCTTTTTTGCCAGACTGGACAGGCTGATGTTGTACTGACCTCCGTGGGTGTCCCGGTTGTGGAGACTTTCGATGCTTTTGGCGGCACAGGATTCTCGTCGACACCCTCTGCCGACCAGCTGGATTCAAATACTTACCGCGTTACCGGATTAAGCGATGGTGATGGTGTGTTTGGCGGAATTCATGATACTGGCGACTTCGCGCGAGGCGCTTCGCCAGGTGGTGTCGGCCAAGGCGGAATTTATGCATTCGATGTTGGAGCTGGTGATATCGGAGTTGGGATTCAGCCGACTGCCACTGACTTTACGCCGGGCAGTTTCACAATTCGACTTTTGAACAGTACCGGTCAAAGCGTCGACACCGTCGATTTCATGGCTGAAACGTACGTATTCAATAACGCGGACCGATCATCGATATGGACAGTCGAATTGTCGTTGGATGACACGGTCTACACTCCCTTGGGCAGTCTGCAGTCGGATGTAGAAGCCGACGCGTCGCCTGAATGGGTATTGTCGCCACTCAGCTTCTCCGTGACTTCGCCGATTGCGGTTGCCGATGGTCAACAATTCTTCATTCGGATTACTGGAAATGACCTTGCTGGAGGCGGCAGTCGCGATGAATTTGCAATCGCCGGGTTCAACGTTTCCGTCGGTAGTGCGGTTCCCGAACCGGGCACGGTTGGGCTGATCGCTCTGGTTTCCCTTGGCTTGATCACTCGCCGTCGGTAGTCGACCGATCGATAGCCAATATCGCAACGAAGCGCGAAGTGACGCAAAGAAAAAGCTCCAGCCAGACAAGCATGTGAGGATGACGAAACACGCGTGTCGGACTGGAGCAGTTGTGGATTCTGCGAAACGGCTGTCGTGTGTAGCTAACTAACGCGGGCGAACGCGAAGCGTTTGTCGAGATTCCAAAGCGGCAGTAGCTGGTTCGACAGTGCCAGGCTCAATGACTGGCTGGAAATTATCACGAGCCGATGATGGCATGCCGGGTTCGTGGATGCGAGGCAGCAATACTTGAGTTCGAGGCGCCTTGCGTGCTCGTTTCGCCTGCTGTGCTTGCAACTGCACCAACAATTCGTCGGTGGAAAGGTGAACACCAACCAGGGTGTTCAGTTTGGTAATCTGCAACAGGTTGGCGATCGTGGCGTTAACGTGCGTAAGGTAAATCTTGCCGTTGAATTTAGCGGCCCGATTGCGTGCCACAATCAACTTGCCCAACGAGCGGCTGGAAATGAAGCCCAGGTCGTCGCAGTCGATGATGATTTCCGCGATGTTGTTTTTCATCAAGTCAGCGATGTTCTCGAAGAAGTAGTCGTGACTGGTAGAGTCAAGATTTCCAGAGACACTAACGATGGCGATGCCGTCGATCAGTTGCGTATGAAAATCAATCATGTCATTCTCCTGGAATCGAGGGACTTCAATTTGGGCTGACTAGCGGTCTTCGTTAGTTTTGAACTGGTTTTCGGCCAACAAAAAAGTGCTTGTTTTGTTCACCAGTAGAGACGGCACAACCTGCGTGTACTTACAGAGTTTCAGCCAATAGATGGGAAAAGTTCGCCTTTTCGTGTGCGTGACAACACTTGCAGGAACCTGGCGAGAAATCCTGCTTCTCCTGTAATCGATTGGTTGTGCAGGAAAGGGTCAGCCTTTTTCTGTCGCCCCTCCGGGCCTGAGCAATTCCATTTGACCTGGAATCTTGGGCTTACGCCCAAGGCTAAGTGCTGTCGCTCCTCCGGAGCTAGTCGGTCGGCGTAAGCCACGAAGTGGCGCACGCAGCGCATATCAGCCGGCCAGCCAAAGCACAGCATTGGTGACAGAACACGACATCATCAAATATGGCACAGGGAAAGCCGATCGTTTTCGAGTGATCCAAGCAGGTGTTTGATCGTGAAATGGGTAAACGAATGGACCAAAATTCGAAGGACAGACTCGTCAGCCGATGGAACCCAATCGTGAATCAGAAATAGCCACGGAGTGGCGACAGCGCTTAGCCATGGGCGTAAGCTCATGGAACCCGATTCACCCACCAATCGAAAGCCCCGAAGGTGGCGACAGCATTTCCATTCGCATTGTCTCAACTTCCACGGTGCAAGCGGCAAAGGAACAGGCGTGGCGGCGATTTACTTCGATGCTTTCGGGCGCTGTTTGGACAGGTAGCCATCGATCAGACTCAACAGGAGCGTGGCTCGTTCGGCAGGATCCTCAACCTCCTGGCAAATTTCTTGCGTCGCCAATACGCCTTCGGCCTCGATCACCTCGCCGAGCGCGGTGATGTAGGCGACTTTTCGGCGGGTGGGATGTTTGAGAGAACGTGCGAATTCCAGCATCGCAGCACCGCCGATCTTTTCCGCCAGCTGCGGCGGCAACCACGGATAGTCCGCGCGACCGATTGCCCATTCGTTCACCACCGGATCATCATCCAGAAACTGATCGTCGGGCCAGTCCATCTCCAGGAGTGAACGCAGTTGGTCCAGGTCATTCTGTTCGATGAAGTACTTTGCCAATTGATTGTGTAGACGCACGTCGGCGTCAGTGTTTTCGGTGAGTCGTTCCTGGACTAGTTTCACCACTTCCTTTCGCTGCTCGCCTTTGGCACACTTCAGGGCTCTGGCCATGATGATACCGCGATGTTTAGGCAACTGCCGATCGAAGATGGCTGCCAGTTGTTCGTTCGTCAAACGATCGATTCCGAATTCAAAGAACGCCTGGAATTCGTAATTCACATAAGAAAAATACGCTGGATCCGTGTCCTCACGTAATTTCATCATCGCATAAACGCAGTCTTCGAAGCGTTTCTGTTCCACCAGCTGTTCGGCGACCGGTTCCAGGTGTCGCGGGTCGATGCTTTCGATTCGGTCGATTATTGACCGGGTCATCTCCGTTGATAGCTGGTCGTTTTGCAATGCCGAACTAGCCCAGCGAGCCAAAGTAGTACTCGAAATTTTTTCATCGTTGAATCGAGCAAGCAAATTTGGGATGTCGGCGAAATGCTGCTCCAGGTTTAGCAGCTGGATATTATGTGCGAGTGTCGAATCATGAACTTTCGGTTCGGAAACTTGTTCCAGGAATTTCATCGACTCCTGCCACCATTCGTCGCGCTGATCAGTTTGGTCAGTGATTTGAGAAATGCCAGCATAAGCCATCGATTTCCATGCGGGTTCCTGGATTGCGGCGACGACTTCCGAGGCTTCCAGTTCCCTTTTGTCCTTGATCATTTGAACGGCCAGCCCGATCAACGGTTGGCTGTTTCGTTGAATCGATCCATATCTGGGTTTGGTGTATTTCAATGCCGCGAAGTACTGGACCGCCTGCTCCATTCGATCATGTTCAATCATCAGGTTCAACAGAGACTTGTCTGGACTGATGAACTCGTCCTGAGCCGCCAGGATGCGATCGAGCCAGCGCCCGACTTCCTGATTCTGACCTTTTTTCTGATAGGCCTTTATCAATTTAATGGCCGCACTCATATAGCGTGACGGTTCACTGGCAAACGAACTGACCAGCGCTTCGGCTGATTCCAGATCCTGCTGGGCGATCATTCGTTTGGCCTTTTTGCTTCGTTGGTAGGCTGAATCGTGATTTGCATAATTAGCCAACAGCTTGGTGCGGGTTTCGCTTTCTGGCAGCGCTTGCACGCGTTCCAGTGAGTATTCCAGGATGGATGACCGATCCGGTTGATGCTCGAATTTTTGGAGCACTTCCAGTGAAAGTTCTGGCTTCCCGTTCGCCAACGCCCAGCTGAAGATTGCTTGCCACGTATTTACCAGCAAGTATTCGCTGGTCCGATAGTCCCGATGTCGTACCTCAAGCAAATCATCCGTGGCGACAGAGATCTGGTTGGCGACTTCGATCGCCTTGTCCAGCTGGTTGTTTCCTAACAGCTGCGAACTGCGCCAGTGAAATATTCGATCATTGCCTGTTCTGCGGATGGCCGGATCTATTTTCAAAGTGGGGCGAGCAATAAAGTTCTGCAGGAAATCGTATCGGTCCGGGGCCGCGCCCAGTTTGCGGGTCAGTGAATATGGAAACTGGTTTTGCGAGGCAGTACCGACCACGAATTCCGGTATCAGATTAAACGTTGTTTCCGCATCGGGGGCCGCACGGTACCTCAATTGCCAATGCAGGATGGTCAGGTTTTGTTCGTTTGAGAGTTCGCTGGCCGGGTCGTCCCGCAATTGCTTCAAGACCTGCAACGCTTCGTCGACTTCACGGCTGTCTTCCCACTGTTGTTGCAGTTGCCATTGCGTGGGAGCGGCCTTGGCGGCGTCGCCTTCCGTACCGTCCTGAGCGAAAACTTGCGGCGAAGAAAATAGCAGCAAGCCACACAGCAAAACATAAAGCAAACCATGTGCGGGGCGAGAACATGTACGAAGTGCGCACATACGATAATTGAAATGCGTGATATTCATTCACGCATTTTATGGCACGGCGGGTTCGCTGTCAGCATAAAAAGAAAGCCGCTCGTTGCGTCTATTTCTTTCCTTCCCCGGCCTTTTCTTTTTCAGCAGCTTCTTCCCTGGCCGCAATCTGCCACGCCGTCAATTCTGAGAACTCGGGCAAGGTACCGTCTTTTACCAATTGTGCGAAACGCTTGAACGAGTTCGTGCGGCCCTCGCTGGCCCCTCTTTTGTGGTTGATTGTGGCTGCTACACCTTTGTCGGCGCTGATGATGGCGTTTTCTTTGTCGCCGCACCGCCAGTGAAGAATTGTCAGATACGCGAAGTGGTTGGGACCAATTTTGTCGCCACCATCCACGATGTATTGTTCGTACGCTTTGGTGTAGGTTTTGACGAAGTTGATCGGGTAGGCGTCAGCGTTGCCGCGAGCCATCTTGCCGGCAAACATCGCGACGAAAGAATTTTTGGAATTGGTCTCCGGCATTTCTTCGAAGGTCTTTATGGCGGCCGGCCAATCTTTTTGCACGATCAGCAATTCAAGATGCCATTTGGCCAGGTCCGGGTGTCCGGGATCGAGTGTCTCTACTTCCTTGATTTTCGCAGCCATCGTCTCCGCGTTGTTGCGGATTTTGGCCTGATAGATTTCACGGGACAGCTTTTCCGTTGCTTCACTCGAATTTTTGGCAGCATTGATAATCGCTGCGGCCTTTTTCGCGCCTTCGTCACCAGACAGCATTAACTCGACCAGCGAATCCGTCAGCCGTACGGCTTCGGTTGCCAACAGCAGCTTTCCGTTTCTAACAACGAATGCGTGCGGGATGGCTTCAACTCCTGCTGCCTTTAACCATTCGGTTTCGAAAGGCGATCCGTCGGTAAACGCGACCGGGTACGACATGCCTTCACCTCTTGCTTTGACGAACGCTTCGACTTTCTCGCGATCGTCCTCCCATGTATTCATGCCATGGACTCGCAGGCCCTGGTCGTAGTATTTTTCGTGCAGTTCATCCACGTGTGGAATCAACGCGATGCACGGCCCGCACCATGTCGCCCAGCACTCGAACACATAGATCTTTCCAGGCTCGAAAGCTGTCGGTCCTTCTCCCTGGATCCATTCGGCTTTGGCAACCGACGCCAGGTCGACTTCAGAGCCGGGTACCAAAGTTGGTTCGGTTTTGGTTTCTTGAGCGACCGCAGTGGTTGCAAAAACCATCCATGTGCAAGCGACCATGAAACTCAAGCCGTACATGCAAAGCCGAAGCCTGGAGGATCGAGTTTGAAAATCAGCGTGTTTAGGTTTAGCGTGAGTCGCCATGGTGTTTTACCTGCCCATTAAGTTGGTAGTTTACGAAGTTTCCGTTCGCGATCTGATTCAGTTGAGTCTCCAACCTCGATCAGCCATGCAGCAGAATTCAAGTATCGCAAGAACCGGGCATGTGTCAAACTGGTAGCCAGACTGTAATCAGCAACCTTCGCGGGTTGCAGCATTGAAAACCTGGGCGGTTTACTTGTCCGATTCTGTGCCTGACTCCATCGCCGCTTTCTCTTCTTCAGCTTGCTTTTCTTCCACTTGTTTCGCGGCCTCGAAAGTCAGCGACGCTGAATTAATGCAATAACGCAGGCCGGTCGGTTGCGGCCCGTCATTAAAGACATGACCGAGATGTGCATCGCAGCGGGTGCATAGAACTTCCGTGCGTTCGGTGAACAGCGACTTGTCAGACTTTTCGGTAATGTGTCCCTCCATGACTGCCTGGTAGAAACTGGGCCAACCGGTACCAGACTTGTACTTTGTCTTCGAATCGAACAGTGGCAGTTCACAGCACACGCACCGGTACAGGCCTGTTTCCTTGTTGTCCCAGTACTTGCCAGTGAAGGCTCGTTCCGTGCCGTGTTCACGTGTCACATGGAATTGCTGTTCGGTCAGTGAGCCGCGCCATTCGGCCTTCGTTTTGACCACTTTGTTCAAGTCGTGATCCCGGTTGCTGGCCTTGAGGGCTGCAAAGACTTGTTTGAATTTTTTCAGCTTCGGAACGATCGCCCGATTGCAATAGAAACTGCCGACGTTCTTCTTGAAGTAATCCTGGTGATCAGCTCCTGCTTCATAGAAAACTCCGATGTCACTGATCTCGGTAACGACTGGCTTTCCAAAAACGTTTTGTTCATTGAATTGTTGCTTGAATTGCAACGCCAATTCACGTTGCTTGTCCGTATGAGCGAACACGGCAGAGCGATATTGAGTTCCATCGTCGGCGCCTTGCCGATTCAAAGTGGTCGGATCGTGCGATAGCCAGAACGCATACAGCAACTCATCGAACGACACCTGCTGACTGTCAAAAGTGATCTGGACGACTTCGGCGTGTCCGGTTAACCCACTGCATACTGCTTCGTAAGTTGGGTTTTCGACTTCGCCACCCGTGTAGCCAGCCTTCACATCGGAAACGCCTTCGATTGATTCGAAGATCGCTTCGGTGCACCAAAAGCAACCGGTTCCGAAGGTTGCGGTCTGAATTCGCGGCTCGGGATCGACAACCGGTTCAATCGACGCAAGCGAATCCTGCATATCGCTGGCCGTAACACTTGCCGAGCGTGGCATCAGTGTCAGGACCAGGATGAATAAAACGGATGTAAATGCGATAACCAGAAATGAACTCTTCATTTTCTTCTTCCTTCGAGGTTGTGCGGACAACAAACTGACGCCAGTTCACCCCATGACTTACGAATTATTTCGCGAAATTGGGCCAATTGGATTCAATTTGGATTCAAAATCCCTGTGATGGAACGGTTTTTGCATTGAATGCTCTGTCCGCCGCACTTCTTTTTGCTGCGTTCATACCAGCAATTCTGTTGGTTTTCCGGCGGCATTCTTTAGCGATGTGCCATCGTCTTGGCCAGAGGCTCTACCTCGATTTGTAAGTGAATGCCAAAAGAAAGCACAGCGAATTCAGAAGAGAAAATTGGTCGAAAGGAAGTGCAATCGAAGCACAAAACGAGGAGTGCCGATCAGCGAATCGGTCGAAATATCGTGTTTCTCGTCATAACCGGATATGACTCATTTGATTTGCACGATTGTGGGAGATTTGACGGGGGAAACCTAAGCGTGTGTCAGCGCGGAACCTAGGTTTCGGTAAGTCGTCGGACGAGAGGTCCGAATCGGGCTAGACCATTCCAGGAGTTTCCTTCCATGTATCGTAAACGCACTTTCATCATTCTTGTTTCAGCTTTCAGCACTCTCGTGTTTGCAGAAGGTTTTGCCGCCGAGGTTGTTGCGCAATCGCAATCGCGCACAAAACAGCAACAGGAATTGAATCACGATTCAAGCAACTGGGAGAAATCCCCACGCTGGAATATTGAAAAGGGAGAGGTTGGCAACAAGAGCCAACGGAAACTAAAGATCGTCGCCAAGCCGCCACGAATTCCAGGAACTGATTCCACGCCCAAGTCGACCAGCGAAAGAACTGCGCCAACACAAATTGTGCAGACTGAGCCACAACCGTTGCCTCAGTCGCTGCCCCAAACATCACGCCCAATGACGCCTGCTGAAACCAGTCCTGCAGTGGAACTGACGACAGAACCATCATTGGAATTCCTGGAGACTGAACCGGTTCTTGAACCGCGCGAACGCGACCAGGTCACGCAAGGACGAATTGAAGAAACACAACGACAGCGTCAGACTCAGGTTGCCGAGGTCCCCGAAGTCGAATTGCCATCGCTTCCGCAAGAGCTCGAGCCGATGGTTCCGCCACAATTGGAAGAGCCGCAAATCGTCGCAACTCCACCAGGTGTACAAGAACACAACCGAGACGGAGAATTTGAGCCGATTGTTCCGCCACAAATGGAAGAGCCACAGATCGTCGCAATTCCACCAGGTGTACAAGAACACAACCGAGACGGAGAGTTTGAGCCGATTGTTCCGCCACAAACGGAAAAGCCACAGATCGTCGCAGAGTCGCAGATCGTTGCAACTCCACCGGTTGTGCAAGAACACAACCGAGGCGGAGAAGTTG
>CAZPOL010000023.1:40219-53659 GCA_964588195.1 uncultured Pirellulaceae bacterium
CAGATCGTTGCAACTCCACCGGTTGTGCAAGAACACAACCGAGGCGGAGAAGTTGAGCCGACGGTTCCACCGCAAACGGAAATCGATGTGCTGATCGAAGATGAGCCACAGTCAATTGCAGGAAAGCATCTGCCAGATTCCGGCAAATTGGAACTGCCAAATTTACCATCGGTTCCTGAATTTAATCTGCCATCAATTGAGTTTCCCAATTCGTTGAAAGTATGGAATTGGAGATCAGAAGAATCCAGTGAAGCAACAGAAAATGAAACAGAATCGATCGCAGCTGGTCAATTGAATCAACCGTCGACAACCGAGGAACCGGGCTTGTTGGCTCCCACGGATGTGGAAGTTGAAGAAGCGAACTCGGGCAGCGAAACGCCCACGGCCGTCAGCCAAAAATCGCAACGATTCAATTGGCAACTGTATTCGCCAATGTTGTTGCTGTTAATTCCGGGCTGGTTGGCAGGAAAGCGATACATCGAAAGAAAAAAACGCAAGCGACTGAAAAAGAGAACTCTTCGATCCAATCGGACGCTGGTTCAGGAAGAACAAGAAAAGGCCAAGTACCGCCGCAAGTTGGTATTGGGCGAGCGTAAGCCGCTGCATCAAGACGCTAACACTGAGCAGACCGATGAGTTTGCAAACAATGATGTGCAGACAGACAAGGAAACTAAATCGGACACCGATTTCGGGCTGTCCAATACAATCGACGGTGCCGACGAAGTGATGGAAGGCTTGAACAAGAAGCTGGCCTCAGGTGAGATCAATAGTGAAACGGGGACGATCAGCGACATCCAGTTGTCTGACCTGACCAGCGTTGAAACAGAACCTGCAACAGACTTCGAGTCTTTGGAAGAGAGCGAACGTCAGTTGGAAGAACCGGAAGCCGAAAGTCTGGGCACTCAGGCATTCGACATGGTCCCGGATAGCCAAAGCACTCAGGCATTCGACACAGCCTCGGAATTTCCTCAAGTCGAAGAGGCCGGCAGTGACACGATGGATTTCAAAGCCGCGGTCGCTGGACTTGCCAAGGAAGTCGACGAGAAAGAGGAAACTGCAGCAGAATACGATAATCAAGAGCAGCGCACAGAGCATGCGGAATTCGATGAAGCGTCTTCGACTCTTTCACAACCTGTTCCCGACGTGGGCGCAGCAACGGAAGTATTAAACGGCGACGATTTTAGTTGCATTGCAGGTATCGATTCGGAAATTCAGGCGACGCTTAACCAGGCTGGAATCTGCTACTTTAGCGATCTGGTCAACGCTGATCCAAAGCGATTGCAGCAAATTCTGGATGATGGAGACTTCAATGGTCGCGTCTGGAATTGCGAAGACTGGCAAGTTCAGGCTGGATTCGCAAAGGCTAGAGACTGGGATGGTCTGAAAGGGCATCTGGAGAATCTGCAACAGATCAGTATCAACGAAACCGTCTCCATCGAAGAATCGAAGAAAACGGACACCGTGGTTCCTGGCGGCGAGTTGCAAAAATCGGACACCAAGGTTCCTGGCATTGAAGCGCCTGTTAACGACGTGACGAACACGATCCAGCTGAACGAGATTGACGAACGCGATGAAGAGCGGGCGGAAGAAGTCGCTGTGGAAAGACCGGCCGATGCGGATGACTTGACGGTCATTACTGGAGTCAATTCGGACGTCGCCAATTTCCTGGCACGCAAAGGCGTGTTCTACTTCGAGCAGATTGCTGAATCGGATCGCCAGAAACTGAAGGAGCTGTTCGCCGATGCCGGTGACGAATTTGCCAATGTGGAAACTTCGGTTTGGCCATACCACGCCGCTGCAGCGATTATCGAGAAGAAGGCTCAGGGTGGCGAAAGGCCCAACACGATGTCAATGACATCTAATTTCGATATCGAACCGGTAAAGAAAGATGATTCCAAAGAGTCTGATATCCTGCGTTCTGTGAAGGATATGATCACGGACGGTAAGGTTGAAGACGAAACTTCGGCTGACTCAGACGAGAACAAGTCTGGTCTCGAAGATCCGACTCGAACATCCTTGTTGGATATGATTTCAATGAATCCGGATTCCGATGCCAACTCTGAATCAGAAGAGGAATCTAACGAATCGGATATCTTGCGTTCTGTGCGGGATCTGATCACGGACGGTAAGGTTGAAGACGAAGCTTCGGCGAACTCAGACGAGAAGAGTTCTGATTTCGAAGATCCGACTCGAACAACCTTCCTGTAAACCGCGCATTCACGGAATGACGGAAACGCGATAGTCGCTCTATCGCGCTTTCGTGCGCATTACCGGTCTAATCGTCTGCCGACCGGGCTCCTTTTTCTTTAAGGAGCCTGGCGACTACTTCACGGTTTGCCTTGATTTCCTGCTCATCGAAATCGAGTCCAAACTCCTGAGACAGAAACTCCACAATTTCTTCTGCCTCGCTCCATGGCGTAGTGCAGATGTCCAGCGGCGATTGATTCGAACCATTGACAGCGTTCAGGTCCGCGCCATTTTCCAGCAACATCTCGACCACTTGTTGGTGCCCCATAAACGCAGCCAGATGCAAGACGGTTTGTTTGCCGCGTGCGCGCAACGAAACATCTGCGTCTTGATCCAGCAGAAATTTGACCGCGTTGCGATTGCCGAGCAAGCAGGCAAGTGACAACGGCGTGCGGTCCTGAGCACTGATCGCATTCACATCGACACCGTTATCCAAATGACGTTTCAAATCAGTAACGCTGCCCGCGCGAGCGGCAACCCAGATGTCGTCAGCAACAGGTTGTTCGCGAATGATAGGTGGCTCACCAGACGTCTTGGTCCAGATCGGCAAGCCGGCGTCCAATTCACGTTCGATTTCACTCCGTCTTGTTTTGATGAATTTTCTAATGCCTCTCAAATTCATTGCCGACTTTTGGCTGCGGCAAAGGTGTGGCCGCACGAGTTCTTCGATGCGATCGACTTCTGCCAATAACTTCTCCTCGTCCCAGTGTTGATCCAACAGTTCGCGCATCGTGTCCGCGTAACGATCTCGCCCGCTCCTGGTTTGATACAACTTGTGAGCGACTCGGCCATTCGTTTTGACGCACATCGGTTCCTCGCCGTTGCGTGCCAGCATTCCTCGAGTCATAAAGACGGCATCCAATCCCCATGGCATGAAATGAAATTTGTTATCCGCCGGGTTCAGGTAGACGAAATAATTGTTGCGGTTCGCCGCGTACCCGTCCCACGACCCTAACAATCCTTCGATCGCCCAGTACTTGAAGAACGCATCAAGGTCGACGTGCTCGGCAATCCCGGCTTCGAACATCTGGTCATTTGTCTGGATTTCAGCGACGCATAACATGTCCGAACTGCTGTTGTCGTGATTCAATAACTGGATGGCCAGCACGTTTCCCTTTTCAAGCAGCGTGTCCCGATACGCCGAGATATCGAACAGCTCGTATTGCATGGCCGCCCCGTCATCATGTTGCTCGGTCGCCCGCGAGTTCCAGCGCAGTCTTCGCGGTGCATTTGCCGAGGCTATGCGTTGTCCGTTCAGCCACGCGACGAAGCCATCGTCGTACTTCATGCTCAGGTAAAGATTCAATTGCTCATCGACAGTGCTGCTGTCTTCGATGTCGAATTGGAATCGCAGGCAAAGCGAAGCCTGCTTGCCGTATAGCTCGTCCTGGAAATCGAATGAGTCGTTGATCGCCGACTCGTAGCCAAACTGCGTTTCGTAACCTGCTCCGTTGCGCCCGGTCGTCCATGCGGAGTCATCGAATTCCAGTTCCGTCCATTTTTCGTCGTATCCGTCTTTGGTGGGTACCCAGGCTTTGCCAACCGCGTCGTTGTCAAAGATTGCGTTGCCGGGTCGGTCGATCATTACGTCGATCAACTGTTTAATCTTTTGGCGACCGGGCTTGTCATTTCCAGTCTTCAAATCGAAGCTGCCTTCCCAGCCATCAAAGAAATCGACGACGGTTCCTTCGTAGAACGGACCCGAGTCATCGCCAAAGCCTCGCTTCAAAAGTGGCTGGCGTGCAGATTCCACGTGCGAGTAAATTCCAAGGTTCTTGCCGTTCAACGTGACTTTGGCGAATGCACATCGTGGTGCCGGCGATCCGGCGGCGTTGAAAAATTGATAGCCAATGAACTGGTTCATCGTGGTTTGATCCTGGCGATTGTTGTTCAACGTCAGGCTGTTAATGCCGTCGATCGTTTTGTCTTTGACCGCGTGGTTCAGTTTGATTTTCAGCGAAGGCCGGGTGGTACTCTGCGAGCCAAAGAATCCTTTCTTGCGAATTCCGACTTCGCCAAGGTCAATGCCGTCGATAGTCATCCGGGCCGTCACCATCGTGTAAGGCGACTCGGTTGGTGCTGTTTTGCGAGCTTCGCTAATTTCGGTACGCATGTCTCGTGATTGGCGGCGAATCGTATTCCAGTCGTCGGGGTCGACCGTGATCTGGATGTCCAGAACTCGATCGCCGGGAAATAGTGAATCCAGATCCAGGTCGCTGAGGTCTTGCGCGTGACCGATTGCCGTTCCGCATAAAAAAACGAAAAGGAACGCCGTCAATAATCGAGACATGAATTGCTTTCGATAGAATTTAGCTCGTTGGACTGAACCTATGCTAACACGTTTTATGGTACGAATGAAAATCGCATCGTCCAGGTTGCAGTTGCCTGAAGTCGTCAATCGTGGGACTATTCAATTATGAATCTGACCAGAATTATTGCCGACAAACGCGACGGGAATCGCATCCCCGACGAAGACTTGACGAAGTTGGTTAAAGGGTACGCGGTTGGCGAGGTCCCTGAACATCAAATGGCAGCCTTCGCCATGGCCGTTTATTTTCAGGGAATGCAACCGGACGAAACCGTCACGCTGACTCGCGAGATGCGAGACTCGGGCAAGGTGATGCGTTGGCCGGGGCTCGACAAGCCAATCGTCGACAAGCATTCGACGGGCGGTATCGGTGACAAGATTTCAATTCCGTTGGCACCGATGTTGGCCGCTTGTGGTTTGGCGGTGCCAATGATTTCAGGGCGAGGTTTGGGTGCAACGGGTGGCACGCTGGACAAACTGGAATCGATTCACGGCTTTCGCACGGACTTGTCGATCGAGGAAACGCAGAAAGTCGTATCAGAAGTCGGTTGCGTCATCACCGGTGCGACAGAACAGATCGCTCCTGCCGATCGAAAACTTTACGCGCTACGCGACATCACGGCGACGGTCCCGTCGGTCCCGTTGATCACGGCCAGCATCTTGAGCAAGAAGTTGGCGGAAGGCTTGGACAGCCTGGTGCTGGATGTGAAGTGGGGCAGTGGGTCGTTCATGAAGACGATCGAGCAAGCCAATGCACTCGCAGAATCCCTGGTTTCGGTGGCGAGTCAATTGGGAGTCAAAACAACGGCGTTGATCACTGATATGAATCAACCACTGGGTCGCATTGGAAACGCGGTCGAGATCGCTGAGAGTATCGAAATTCTAAAGAACAATGTCAGCGCGGACACGATCACGTTGACCGTCGCGTTGGGAAGCGAACTGCTGGTAGCCAGTAACCTGGCCGATGATGGGCAACAGGCGGTGTCGATGTTGCTGGAATCGATTCGGTCCGGCACGGCGTACGAGGTGTTTGAGAAAATGGTGGCGGCTCAAGGCGGCGATCTTTCCAAGCCTCGTCCACGCGGAAAAGAACATGTGATTGCCGCCGATCGCGCCGGCGTTGTCGTCTCGGTTGATACTGAGGCGTTTGGTTGGGCGGTCATCGATATGGGTGGTGGTCGAAAGCAATTGGGCGACCAGCTGGATCATTCGACCGGGCTGGAGTGGCTGACCCGCATCGGCAATGTTGTCGAGTACGGTGAGCCATTGTTGAGCGTCTATTGCAGCGACGATCTGTTTGCCAAGTTGGAAGAGCCATTGCGATCAGCTATTGTGTTGGCAGACGAGCCCGGCGAAACGATTGAGCCGCCGGAGTTGATCGTCAAGAGAGTCACTTCCGAAAGTTAACCCGTGAACGATGTTGCCGAGATCCGGAAACTTTATGACGCCGCGTGTCAGGCTCGCGGGAAGTCGTACAGCCCGTATTCAAAATTTGCGGTTGGTGCTGCACTGCAGGCAAGCGACGGTCGGATCTTCGTGGGCTGCAATGTAGAGAACGGCGCTTACCCGTTGTCTATCTGTGCCGAGCAAGTTGCCATCACCAAGGCGGTTTCCGAAGGCGTCAAGGAATTTTCGCGGATCGTTGTGGTGGCCAGCAAGTTGGCCTCGCCCTGCGGCGCCTGTCGTCAGGTGATCAGCGAGTTCTTCAAAGACGAAGACCTCATCATTGCGATTGACGCCGACGATTTTGAGAATCAGCTGAAGTGGACGATGACCGAGCTGCTGCCAAATCGTTTTCAACTTTGATTCCTGCCGGCCTCCTTGGCATCCAGCCAACAAAAAAAGGCCGGCCCGCTGTACTGTGTTTGTTGCACTGTACCTGGGCCGACCTTGTTGTTGCGAACTAACAAGAAAACGCAGAGTTACTTCTGCTTGATCTTGTCCTCTGCTTTGGCATTGGCGAAGTCACCTGCCATCACCGTAATAAACTTGCGGTCGTTCAAAAGTTTTCGAGCCGCCGAACTGACTTCTTCGGGAGTAACTTTTGACATCCGATCGAGTCGGCCACGCAGATACGATTCGTCGCGATCGTAGTGTTGATACTGGTGCAAGACGTTCATCAACTGGCGGTCACTTCCCAGCATGTCCTCGATCGACTTGGCGTACGATGTCTGGGAAGCCTTGACTTCGTCCTCCGAAACTCCGTCGTCCAACAACGCGTCGAACACTTCGTTCACGGTCATCTTCAACTCATCGCGATTCGCTGGGTTGGTTATCGCGAACGTCAAAAACGAGGAAGCTTCGTCCAGGGCTTCTGCCTGGAACTGGCTGCCGACAGAATATGACAGTCCTTTCTCTTCGCGAACGCGAGTTCCCAGTCGGCTGGTCATGGAACCGCCACCCAGGATATCGTTGGCCAGATACATCGCTTCCCAATCCGGAGCGCTGGAGCTCATCGGCATCGTCGTGGCCATTACCATGATCGCCATCGCCTTGTCCGGAGTTTCCAGAACGATCTCTTCCGGCACGAAGTCAAAGTGGACTTCCGGAATTCGCGCGTATTCCTTTGTGCTGGCCCAGTCGTTCAGAGCGGCGGTAAGCTTTTCCTTGACGGTCGCGGAATCAAAAGAACCAACAGCAGTCAATTCGCCATGTGATCCGGACAAAAATTCATCGTAAAGCGACTTGATTGAATCAACCGTCACGCTTTTGATCCGTTCGACCTGCTCGTCCAAATCCAATGCGTAGTGGATGTTGTCCTTGCCGACCGGATTCAGTTTTTTAGTCATCGTGACGATGGCCTGCATTTGCGGGCTGGACTTTTGCGCCTCGATCCCTGAGATCTGAGCGGACTTCAGCAGTTCCAGTTCTTCTGCCGGGAATGAAGGATTGCGAATAATGTCGACCAACAGATCCAGAGTTTCCACCAAGTGCTCTTTACGACCTTGCACCGTGAAATTCACAAATCCTTTGTCGCCTGAAACGGTCAAGTCACATTTCAATTCCGTCTTGCGGTCTTCAATGTCCTGGCGGGAAAGGGAAGCGGTGCCCTTGGTAAACATAGATGGCATCATGCTGGCTGCGGCCAGGTTTGCCGGGTTGTTCAGCGATTCCTCGGTGCCATAACGCAGAGTCAGCTGCAACGAAAATTGGCCACCACGAGACTGCTTTGGCAGCAATGCGAATTTAACGCCTGAATCCAACAAGCCTCGTTCGATTCGGGTCGCGATGTTTTCCGGAGTTGCTTCAAAGGCTTCGCCCTCGGCAACCGCAGCGCGTCCCTTGTAATCCTTTACCAGGTCGGCGACTCGTGGAGTCGACGGCACGGTGGTCCGGTCCGCTTCCTTGGTAGGCGAAAAGATTCCGACCGTGCGGTTGTCACGCTTCAGATACTTTTTGGCCATGGCGTTGACCTGTTCGGCGGTGACTTTCGAGATTCGATCACGGTGCAGGTAGAACAAACGCCAGTCGCCGTAGGCCGCCCAATCGCTGAGCGTCATGGTGAATTGCTCGGAGTCGTTCGGCGCTTCTTCCTTTTCCTTCATGATCGAGGCGATTGCTCGCTTGACTTCTGCCTCGGTAACGCCGTCGGCCACAATCTTTTCGATGGCGGCGGTCATCTTTTTGTTGAAGTCGTCCATCGTGACGCCATCTTCAATCGAGGCAAAGCACAACAGCATGCCCGGGTCGTGTCCGGCTTCGATACGAGTGCTGACGCTGGACGCCAGGCGTTCCTTGACCAGGGCGTTGTACAGTCGTCCGCTGGGGTTGTCGCCCATGATCCAATCCAGGACTTCCACGGCGGCATGATCGGCGTGAGCAACGGCTGGAACGTGGTACCCGATGCCCATCATTGGGACATCGCCCGAGCGACGCAGATTAACGACGCGTTCGCCGTCTTGCACAGGTTCGGACGTGTACGTTTTTTCCAGCTCCGAATCCGGGTTTTCAATCGGACCGAAGTGCTTGACGGCGGAGGCAACCGCTTTCTCGGGATCAACTTTCCCGGAGATCATCACCATGATGTTGTCGGGTCGGTAGTACTTTTTGTAGAAGCGTTTCAGGTTGTAGATCGGCACCAATTCGATGTCTGCCTTGTTCCCAATCACGCTCTTGCCGTAATTGTGCCAATCGAAACTGGCCGACATAATCCGCGCGAACAGGATCATGGTTTGATTGTTTTCGCTGCGTTCGAATTCGTTGCGAACAACGGTCATCTCTGAGGCCAGGTCTTCGCCTCGTACAAAACAGTTGACCAGTCGATCGGCTTCCATCTCGATCATCCAGTCCATGTTTTCGTCGGCCAACTCCGGCGTCGAGGCCGGCAGCGTCTCGAAATAGTTCGTGCGGTCGTACCAGGTTGTGCCGTTCATGTTAAGCACACCCTTGGCCTTCAATTCCTCGTCAATGTCGCCATGCTTGGGCGTCCCTTTGAACAACATGTGCTCCAAAAGATGAGCCATGCCGGTTTCGCCGTAACCTTCGTGGCGCGAACCAACGAATACGGTCATGTTGACGGTAACACCGGTGGCCGATTGGTCGGGCATCACCAGGACACGACAACCGTTGGCCAGTCGGTATTCGGTGACTCCTTCCACCTCCGCGATTTTTTTAACTTCGGACTGTGCCGTTGCGAATGAGATCGCAACCAATCCGAGCACGAGTGCGCACAGGCACCTTGAAATAGACATGATGTGTGGGGCTCCTGGAAAAAATTGCCACTGAATTCGGTGGCTGTTGAAAAAGTCAAGTTCGGCAAGTAGCGGTCGTGCAACTGACGTCGACCATTCGAGAACGTCAAGTATATATCGAATGCCAGGCGACCGGGAGGTCGGCGCGAGCGAGCGCTGAGTCACTCGATGTCAAGAATCGTTGACTCCATCAAAAGTTGACTCCTGTAAAACAAGATTACTTCAAAGTGTAGTCGGCTTAACCTATACTCTGGCCGTGGGATCGATACTGCGGTCCTCGCCAAGAGCCCACCCGTAATCCTGTGCTGCTGACGAATGGAAGTTAAATGGAAAGCCCCGTAAAACAAGACTCGGCCATGATGACCGCTCGGTTGTCGATGATGATGTTCTTGCAGTTTTTTGCCTGGGGTGCGTGGTTTGCGACGCTCGGCTTGGCGATGACCAACGGCGGCCTCAGCGACTTTATTGGTGGCGGCTATGCGGCAGCACCTTTGGCCGCAATTTTTGCTCCGCTGTTTTTAGGGCTGATCGCGGATCGCTTGTTTTCGTCAGAGAAAGTCTTTGGCGTCTTGATGTTGGTCGGTGGCGGGATCATGTGCTTGATGCCATCGATTGCCGCACAGGGGGATGAGTCCGGTAACCTGTTGGTCTGGATGATTCTGGCTTACATGCTTTGTTACATGCCGACGCTGGGATTGGGCAACACGATCGCCTTCACTCATATTCCGTCTGCAGACAAGTTTCCGTTGATTCGCGTGTGGGGCACGATTGGCTGGATCGTTGCCGGCTTGTTGATTGGCGGGACCGGTTGGGATGGTCAATTCATGATCTTTTGGCTGGGTGCGATCAGTTCACTGGTGCTGGGCGTTTACTGTTTCTTCCTACCCAACACGCCACCACCGCTGAAAGGGAAGCCGATGGATTTCCGCTCGGTTTTCATGGTGGACGCTTTCAAGTTGTTAGCAGACAAAAACTTTTTCGTGTTCGCGATTTGCTCGACGCTCGTTTGCATTCCGCTGGCCTTTTACTACGGCAGCACGTCGCAGTTCCTTGGCCAAGCCGGGTTTGCGGCCGCCGGTGCCACAATGACGATCGGGCAGATGTCGGAAATCATCTTCATGTTGCTGATTCCATTTTTCTTCCGCAAGCTGGGCGTCAAGGTCATGATCCTGATCGGCATGGCTTGTTGGGTCGCGCGTTACATTCTGTTTTCCTATGGTGCTCCGAATCAAACGACATGGATGTTGTTGCTGGCCGTAGCCTTGCACGGGATTTGTTACGACTTCTTTTTCGTGACAGGGTTTATGTACACCGACGAGAAGGCACCCAAGGAAATTCGTGGGCAAGCGCAAGCGTTGTTGGTCTTCCTGACTCAAGGCGTTGGCATGTTCTTTGGTTACAAGATCATGGCGGGCGGCAACCTGTTCGGCATCCCGTTGAATCTGACTTTTGGAGATTACGGCAAACAGGTGACCAGTTCCAATGCCTATGCCGACGCATTGAAAGAGGCGACCGGCGAGACCGAAACGCTTTCGTTTTTCGAAACGTTTGGCAACATGGTTACACGTGATTTGCCCGAATCATTGCCGGCGGAGCAATTGGAAACGACGATGGGCGAGTGGCAAAATTTCTGGATGTCACCGGCGATCATGGCGGGTATCGTTTTGATTCTGTTCGCTGTTTTGTTTAACGACAAAATGGATGACAAAAAAGCGAACGACAAATAGCAAGCAGGGCAACTCAGATAGCCGTGATCTCGCTGTGTCTACCCAATCGATCCAGGTAACTGTGCCATATCATTCGTGCGGCGACAGCGCGGTTTGGTCGCCAGGATTTCGCACGCTCGATCAACCAGCCGTTGTCGGGCCGTTCGGGTAACTGGTGCATGTGAGCCAACTCAATTTCCAACGCCAGGTCACCAAGCGGCATGATGTCGCTACGTCTCAATGCCATTAACAGATAGACATCGGCCGTCCAGATTCCGATTCCCTTGACCTGCATCAGCTGTTCACGAACCTGGTCGTCGGGTAGCGATTCCAGTTGCTTGAAATTCAGCGCGCGTGATTGGTTGGCTTGGGCGATTGCCAAAACGTATTTGGATTTCTGTCTGGTCAGTCTTGCCTGTGAGTGCATTCTCTTTTCACCGAGTTCCAGGATGCGTTTGGTGCTGATGCGTCCTCCGCAGCATGATTTAAGTTTCGCAAATGCTGCACGCCCGGATGCCAGACTGACCTGTTGCTCCAGCACGATATGCACCAGAGTCGCCAAGCCGGGTGGTCGTCTCCAAAATGGAGGGGGCCCGAGTCGCTCGAAAATGTGCGCAATCTCACGATCAGACGCCGCCAACTTGCGAGCCTGGCGGTCCAAATCCTGCTGATCTTTAATCGTTTTCGGTTTCAAGAGTGGATTATTCTTCACGTTGACGGGCTTCTGGTTGTAGCAGAAGGGCGAAAAGGGTCGATTAGATCACAAAATAGGGTTATTATAGGAATACTATTCGACCAGCTGTGGTCATCAGTCAATCGATGATTTTGGGGAAAGAGAAATGGTGAACAGACGATTCAAGCGGCGTGAAGAGTCCAACACAACACAAGCAAGCATTCGGTTCGAAAACCTTGAAGCACGAAACATGCTGACTGCCGATTTTGGCATCGCGGAACCTTTTGCGAGTAACCTTCTGACGCATATTCAAAACGACGTACCGGTCAGCCAACAAATGAGTGTGTTGCGGGCACACTTGAATGCCTCTCCAGCAGACGAATTCGAATTGCTGAGTATCGAAGAAGATTTGTTGGGCTTTGAACACTTCAAGTACCAACATACTCTTAACGGCATTCCGGTCGAAAGTAGCACTTATACCGTTCACGCCCGAGACGGTTTGATTGTCAGTCTCAGTGGTGAATTTCACCAGGTGTTGGATGCAGCGACTCAGACTCAATTGACTTCGGATGCTGCGTTACAGCAAGCACTCAATCACGTCGGTGCCGACCTTTACGTTTGGCAAGACCAGGCATTCCAGGAAGCGTTCGGTCTGGGACAGCAAGACGGCGAGCATGGACCGGGTTGCTGTTGTTCGGCATGCACTGGATCGGACATGGTCTTCGATGAAGCACATGGTCACTTCCACTTCGCAGACGACAGCCTTAACGTTGATCACGTTCACCATGGCCACGATATCAGCACAGAAGTTCCCGAAGGTGAACTGGTCTATATTAACGGCCAACTGTCATACAAGTTTGATATTTATGCAACGGCTCCGACGTCTCGAGCGTATATTTTTGTCAACGCAATCGATGGTTCGATTGTCGATTCGCATAATCAAATTCACGACATCGACGTGCCGGCGAATGGGCCGACTTTGTACGACGGCAACCAGAGTTTCACTGCAGATTTTAATGGGTCTGATTATCGGTTGCGTGAAGATGGTGGAGCCAATGGGCCGGCCATTGTAACTTACGACTTGAACGAGTCGACCGACTATGGCGACGCCGTTGATTTCGTCAGCACCTCGGCCAATTTTAGCAACCCTGATCTTGTAGTCGGCAACCAGACGCACTTTGGAACCGAGCAAACCTGGGAATACTTCTTTACGCAACACGGTCGCGATTCGTTCGATAACCAGGGTGCTACGCTGGAGTCGTACGTCAGTTTTGGTTCCGGATTCGTCAACGCATTCTGGAATGGATCATTCTTTACTTATGGCGATGGCAATGGCACCAACCGCGGGCCATTGGTCTCGTTGGACATTGTGGGCCATGAAGTGACGCATGGTGTGGTTGAGCATTCTGCAGGCTTGATCTACCGCAACCACTCGGGCGCACTCAATGAATCATTCGCCGATATTTTTGGCGAAGCGATTGAGAACTATGCTCGCGGTTCCAATGACTGGTTGATTGGTGGCGATATCGGAGTCAATGGAAACACTGGCCAGTTCCGAAGTGTACAAAACCCGAATCAGTTTAATGACCCGGACACCTACCTTGGCGATTACTGGTTCGTCGGTAATGGAGATCAGGGCGGAGTTCATACGAACTCCGGCGTCCAGAACAAATGGTTCTATATCCTGACCAGTGGCGAGGCGGGCACGAACGATACCGGCCACACTTACGATGTGACTGGTGTTGGTATTGATGATGCGAGCGCTATCGCCTACCGAAACCTGACTCAATACCTCACTGCCAATTCGACCTATCC
>CAZPOL010000024.1:0-7904 GCA_964588195.1 uncultured Pirellulaceae bacterium
CCGCCGCTGCTGGTCCTTGATTGTCGAACGAGCAATTTCGAAGAGTGGAGTTTCGCCACGCAGGTCTTCCAAATCGGTGTTCGCTGAATGCTTCAGCAGCACGTCGATTGCTTGAGAGAAACCAGCCTTGGCGGCGCGGTGCAGTGCAGTCTTGCCTTTGTGATCCTGGTGATTAACGTCGGCTCCGTTGGCCAACAAGCGAGTGACCTCTTGCGGGTTTCCGCCTCGATCGCCGCGGCACAAGTAAACCAATTCCTCGCTGTTCTGTTCGGCACTCGCTGAATGACCGCCAAATTTTTTGACCAGATTGAACAACGGTTGATCGTCAGGCTGAACGCGAGGGGCCAGCGCAGGGTCCGCGCCGTTTTCCAGCAGCAAACGAACCATGTCGTATTCGTCATCCGCGGCCTGAAACAACTGCATTTCCAAACCCTGAATCCTTGACTTCCTTTCGATCAGGAACTGGACCGTCGGCACATCGCCGCTACACAGTGCATAGCACAAAGGTGTGGCCCAGTTGTTTTTGACACGAAAGTAATCCGGTGCGGGTTGGCCTTTTGGTTTCATTGCGTGCTGAGGCCAGCATTCGTGTAACAAGCCGGGATTGGATTTGAGTGCATCCTTGACGCCTTGCAGTTCACCAAGAAACGCGTGGCTGTGAATGTCAACGCGGGCGCCTTGTTGCAATAGAAAATCAGCAACCCGCGAATGCCGTTTGTGCCTGGCGATCGCATAGCAACTGACCTCAACAAAGTAAGGCGTGTAGTACGTTCCGCAGGCGTCAATTTCTGCCTTGCGTTTTTGCACCAGGTATTTAACGAGTTCCATTCGCCCGCGATGACATGCTTCCCACAGCATCGTTCGCCCGTGAGGCCCCGGCCGATTCAACCACTTCGGTTTCGCTCGCAGGATTTCCCGCACCAGATTCACGTCGCCTTTGGCAGCCGCTTTCAATCCAATGCCGGAAAAGTCTCCCGCGTTTCCCGTCAATTGCACTACAGTCGCTCACCAGGGTTGGGCAGAAATTCAGAACAGTCTCTAATGTCATCATCGTCACGACGTTCGCTCAACACAAGAGCCGAGGGCGGCAGCCAACAATGACGGATCCGAATTCAAACAGAACTTAAACGCTGATGCAACCAACCAACAATATGAAATCGTTAGGCCTGATCGGCGGAACGTCCTGGCATTCCACGATCGAGTACTATCGAATTATCAACCAGTCGATTAACGACCACTTTGGCAACAACACCAATCCACCGCTGATGTTGTACACCATGAATCAAGCACAGATTCACAAGTACCAGGTGGAAGATAATTGGGCCGGCGTCGCGGAAATGGTGATTGATGCTGGAAGCCGCTTGATTGCCGGAGGCGCAGACGCATTGATGTGCTGTGCCAACACGCCGCACAAGGTCTACCGACAAGCGACTGAACAATTGAATGTTCCGATGTTACACATTGCCGACGCAACCGCCGCAGCGATCCAGCAACGCGATCGGAGTTCCGTCGGATTCATTGGGACCAGGTTTTCCATGACCGAAGAATTCGTAACGGGCAGGATTGCCGAACATGGAATTCGAGTGCTCGTTCCCGAGGCGGCTGAGGAACTGAAGGAACTGCATCGCATTATTCAGAAGGAACTGACGTTTGGAAAAATCGTGCCCTCCTCAAAACAGTTCGTAATGAACTCAATCCAATCGATGGTGGATCGAGGTGCGGAGGGTATTATTTTGGGCTGCACCGAATTCCCGCTGATGATCAACTCTGAAGATTTGGAGATCCCGGTTTTCGATACCACGACGATTCATGCCAAGGCGGCGGCAAAATTTGTTTTAGGCCTGGATTCATAACGACGCATTGATGCAGAGCCGGCTTGATTGATCTATTTATTCGATTAGTGTCCGCCTACTCAAGTTTCGTTGATGCTCTGTGTATACTGGCCCTTCTTTACTGCGTTTAACTTGATTTCAATTTGCTTTCATTTGCATTTAACTGGCTACTTATGAATACTCGCTTCTGGTTTGGTTTGTCGACGCTGGTCATGGCCTCGGTTTTATCCGTCGTTTGCCAGGCCCAGCAACGCCCAAACGTGCTGTTCATTGCTGTCGATGATCTCAGGCCATCGCTCGGTTGTTATGGAGACGACCAGGCGATCTCGCCCAATATCGACTCATTGGCGTCGCAAGGCATGCTGTTCAATCGCGCCTATTGCCAGGTTGCCGTTTGCAATCCATCGCGAGCGAGTTTGATGACCGGTCAACGTCCGGACAATCTTGGTGTGTGGACACTGCCCATTCACTTTCGTGAAGCAAAACCGAATGCCGTCACGTTGCCTCAATGGTTTCGAAAGCACGGCTACACAGCGATCAGTCATGGGAAGATCTACCACAACCCGACGCCGGATCCTCAGTCGTGGAGTGAACCGATCCGGAAGCGGCCAAAACTTCCTTATCCCTACCCGGACGGCACCAAAGACTTGATCAAGCAGGCCAAGGAAGAATTGCCCGATGACGATTGGAGAAAAAACAATTTGCGGGCTCCCAGCACAGCCGCCGCGGATCTGGAGGACAACCAGTTGCTGGACGGCGCACAAACCGATATGGCGATCGAAGATCTGAAACGTTTGGCCGACGGCGATGAACCGTTCTTCCTGGCTATGGGTTACATTCGCCCGCACCTGGCTTGGGTGTCGCCTAAAAAGTACTGGGATCTGTACGACCCTGAGAAACTGCCAGTTCTAACGGACGAGGTAATCAATCCCGACACGCCTCGCTACGCCCTGCATAACAACAGCGAGTTGTCGCACTACGTCGACCTGGTTGACTTCCCGCGTCCGTGGGAGAAAGAATCGCTTGCGCCAGAAAAAGCTCGCGAGCTGGTTCATGGCTACTACGCATGCGTCAGCTACATCGATGCACAAATTGGCCGCCTGCTGCAAACGTTGGAAGAGTCTGGCGTTGCGGACAACACAATTATCGTCTTGTGGAGCGATCACGGTTACAAACTTGGCGAATACCGTGGCTGGGGCAAGATGACGAACTACGAAATTGACACTCGCGTCCCGATGATCATATCGGCCCCCGGAATGAAGTCCGGTGAACTGGCAACCGCTGGGCAAAAGACGGATGAGGTCGTGGAATTGCTGGACATCTTCCCAACGCTTTGTGATTTGGCAGAAATCGAAACACCCGATTTCGTTGATGGAAAGAGCCTGTTGCCGACGCTCAAAGAACCCGATGTCGGAGTTCACGAAGGTGCGGTTAGTCAATACTACCGCAAGGTGAAGAACGATGAGTACATGGGTTATGCAATCCGAACCAAACAGTATCGACTCGTCGAGTGGAGAATGTTTGATTCCGGCAAAGTCACGGCACGTGAGCTGTACGATCACGACACTGACGGAGAAGAGAAGAACAACATCATCGATTCTGCGCCTGCCGAGCTTGTCGATTCCATCACCGAAACCTTGCTGGAAACTCACCCCCGCAAGAAGTTGGTGTTACGCCCGGCGATTCACTCCAGCCCGAGCAGCGGGCGATTGAAAGCCAAAATCTCATTCTCGAACCAAACGTCTGGCGAGATATCTGTCGCTCCGGTTAACCAGGCCGGTGGCCGTTTGAAACGAAAGGTCAAACGAATTCAGCCGGGTGAGGAGGCCAGTTTCGATTCCCGAATCGGCAGCGTGTTTGTGGTGGAGAGTGCCGACGGGCTGATCCACGAAATACATTCGCCCTCGATGCCGGAACGAACCGTCGTGATCGGTCCGGATGCGAAGTAGTTGCCTCCGCGCTTGTACATTCGAAAACCGTGGCTATCGCCAAAACTGCTGGTGTGAACGGCTGGTATGACGGCTGATCACTTTAGGCGTGGCTGATCGAATCCATCGTGAACTCGGGCGCCCGTTCGACGACTGTCTTGCATTCCTTGCAGGTACGAACTTCCTCCGGACCATTCCAGAAGTTGTCCATGATGTCGTGCAGATCCTTGTCGATATGTTCCAGTCGAAATTCTGCTTCGTGCACCAGGTGTTCGTCCTTGTTGCAGTACCAACGAAGGTGCTCGGCACAGGGGCGCGGGAATTCGACGATCAGACCGAGCGTGTCGGCGGGGCGTTGCGGCCGGTGAGGGACCAGGCGAGGGCACAGCCACATCTCGCCTTCCCGAATCACGACTTCATGCGGAGGCGTGCCATCCAGCGGGCGAATCCGAACCGAAATATCGCCTTTCAGCTGGTAAAACAATTCCTCCGTTGGATTGACGTGGTAGTCGTTTCGCGTGTTCGGGCCTTTGGATACAAACACAACGACGTCGTTCGCTTCACGGTAGAACTGCTTATTCATCACTGGCATTTTGAATTCGTCTTCGTGCTCGGCGATCCACTTCATTAAGTTGAATGGTTTGGAGATTGACATTTTTTCGGCTCCGAATGGGTGGTTTCTTTCTAATCCAATTAGAATTCGTGCCAGGAAACAAATCAACCGACCTGAATTAGGCATTTGAGTGGTTAAAATAAATATTGATAATCGCCTGTAAGAACGCCCAACGTTAACAAACAAGCCTGAAACTGACCGTCAGGCGCCAACCACGAGCAGCCAATATGAAGAATTCAAATCTGCGTCCCGCCAATCGCTCACATATCCTTGCGTCCTTACCGCAATTGGTTTGCGTTTTGTCCGTCATTCTTTTCTACGCAGCTGCTTCGCTTGTTTTCGCTCAGGACTCTCCCGTTAAGGAGTTGGATCTTTGGAAAGGATCATCTCTCGGAATCCGAATCGCGGATCAGGATGGGATGATAATGGTAGACAAGGTTTACGACCACGTGGCCTCACTCAGTTCACTGCGTGTTCAGGATCAGCTGGTCGAAATTTCCGACACTCAACTAACCTGGGCGAATCGAAACAAAATCTCTGACATTATGTCTCAGACTCTGCCCGACCTGAGAGTCAGCGCTGTGATCATTCGAGATGGCCAGGAACGAAGGATTTCAGTGCCAACCTTTCGTCGCGAATTGCTGGACGTCCCAAGCATCGTTGAACAACTGAATGAGAATCGAATCATCACGAAACACCTGAAGGAAACCGATCGTGAAGATTTCATGGATACCCTGTCCGAACGTATGGTGAAGGCGGTCAACGAGAGTAAAAGCCCGCGCGAAGCCGCTGAAGGGATCAATGCACTGATTGACGAAATTGGGGTCTCTCACACATCCATCTTGTCGCGACAATCTTTCAATCAATTGCGAGGCAACGAATCGGGCGACCTTGGCCTGACTTTGCAGCGACATGTGATTGATGGGCAGAACCGGTATTTCATTACGGATCGAATGCCGGGCAGCTCTGGATACGATTCCGAAATTGTTTTGGGGGACGAAATTGTCGCAATCAACGACGTGCGTTTGGAGGACTCTCGCCGTTTGATTCTTTCCGGCCAGGAACACCGCCGTAGACTGTTCTTTTTGCAAGTCGATATTGGCGAGACCGTCACGGTTGATTTTCGCCGGCGTCAAAACAGCGATCGCCGACGGATTGAACTGAAAGGCTTGGCAGCGGTTCCGGCCGCCGATGTCATTGAATTGAGCGCTCGTGTAATTGAGAGCGGCAAGAATCAGTACGGCTACCTTCGCTTTTGGAATTTAATGTCCATGCAATCCCATACCTTGATGAATCGAGTCATCAAAGAGAAATTCGCAGAGTGCGATATGATCATCCTTGATTTACGAGGACGTGGTGGTTTGATTCCGGCGGTACAGGCTGTTAATCGTGCAGTTGAAAAGATCGACGTGCCGGTGATCGCGATTACCGACGACTTGACTCGAAGTGCCAAAGAGATGTTGTCGCTGCTGCTTAAGAAGCAGAGGCACGTGACCGTGGTTGGCCAGCGTACGGCGGGGGCGGTCGTCGGAGCGACTATGATGCAACTTCCGTCGGGCAACGGGCTGATGTATCCCGTGATGTCCTCGGACCGTCTGAAACCCTTTACGGACAACGCCGTTTTGGAACAAGTTGGGGTCGAGCCTGATATCGAACTGGATTTCCAAATCCCCTGGTGTGGCGGGAACGATCGATTGCTGCAGGGTGCGATCGAAACCGGTGACGAAAAGATTCGTCAGTTCCTGAAAACGATCATCGCTCCGTGATTTTTCGGATGCAGATTCACAACTGACTGAGGCCTTCCGCTTCAAAACATTGGCAAGGCCACGACTGCCGTTATACTGGTTTCCGTTCGAGACCCGGCTTCAGAGTGTTCGTGTCGCCAAGATGCGAAACGTGACTGTCAGCGATACTGTTCGAAAACGGTTTGGCTACGGTATGGCTACGGGTTTCGCAGGCTACTTCCCTGAACCAATCGCGAGACCTCCACACATGAGACGCTTTCCAGCCCTTGCTACGCTCGTTTTATGCTTTGCCTTTTCCGGATCGTTGTCGGCTCAGGACGAATTTGTCGACTTGTTCAACGGAAAAAATCTGGACGGCTGGACTCAAAAAGGCGGCAAGGCGAAGTACGAAGTCAAAGACGGGACGATCGTCGGCACCACCGTTCCCAACACGCCCAACTCGTTCTTGTGCACCGAGAAGAATTACGGCGACTTTGAACTCGAACTGGAATTCAAGGTTCACCCGGATTTGAACTCCGGGATTCAGATTCGATCCAACAGCCTTGCGGACTACAGGAACGGACGCGTTCACGGGTATCAGGTGGAAATTGATCCGTCGATTCGTGGCTGGTCCTGTGGGATTTTTGACGAGGCACGGCGTGGCTGGCTTTACGATCTGAAAAACAAACCGGAAGCCCGATATGCCTTCCGACAAAACGATTGGAATCACTACCGCGTGGTCGCTGTCGGTGATTCGATTCAAACCTGGATCAATGGGGTGTACGCTGCTGAGCTGATCGACGACATGACCTCGGAGGGTTTTATTGCTCTGCAAGTTCACGGAGTAGGCGGTCGCAAGGATCCAATCAATGTCACTTGGCGTAACGTGCGGCTTCGTGAAATTTCAGATGGGAAAACTGCAGAAGCGCCAGTGGCAGTCATGATAGACGCCGAGGCGCAAACTGATTTCACCGCAACTAAAATCGCCGACGGCTACAGGTTTACTGAAGGGCCCGCGATGGGCGCGGATGGGAAAATTTACTTCAGCGATATCCCCAACGAGAAGATCCATGTTTACGACCCGGAAACCAAACAGGTCACGGTTCATCGTTCCGATTCCGGAAAGGCGAACGGCCTGGTTTGGACGCCAAACGACGCACTGTTGGCTTGCGAGGGTGGAGCCCGACGCGTCTCAATGCAAACGTTGGATGGAAAAATCACAACGGTTGTCGACAAATTTGAAGGCAAAAAACTAAATAGCCCCAACGATCTTACTCTGGATGGCGAAGGCGGTTTCTACTTCACTGATCCGCGTTACGGTAATCGCGACGACATGGAAATGGACGTCGAGGGAGTCTACTACGTCAATCGCGGTCGGAAGATCACCCGGGTTTGCGATGACATCCAACGACCCAACGGGATTGAATTGTCACTGGATGGAAAAACCTTGTACGTCGCCGATACTGGATCGGGTAGTGTCTTCGCGTTTGATATTCAGGGCCCTGGCAAATTGGCCAACAAACGAAAGTTCGCCGAGACAGGCAGCGACGGTATGACAATCGATCAGCGTGGCTGTTTGTATCTGACGAACGGAAACGCTGTTCTTGTTTACGCTGACCAGGGAAACGGACCCGGGAAGCAGATCGAAAAGATCGAATTCCCGGAGAACCCTTCCAATGTCACATTTGGCGGTGAGGACTCGAACGTGCTGTTCGTGACCGCCCGCAAAGGTTTCTATTCCGTTTCCATGGATCCCATTTCGGGTGGTCGGGCTTACGCCAACCCAAAGTAGCCAACCCAAAGTAGC